>DASYMC010000225.1:0-1949 GCA_036009255.1 Pseudonocardiaceae bacterium | reverse complement strand
CACCGCCGTCGGCGCTGGCGAGCGGGGCGTGGTGCGGCTGACCGGTACGCACATTGGCGGCCAGTTGGACTGCTCCGGTGCCACCATCACTAACGCCTCTGGCCCTGCCCTCACTGCCGGCGCCATGCATGTCGCTGGCAGTGTCTTGCTGAACAAGGGCTTTACAGCTGACGGTGCCGGCGAACGGGGCGCGGTACGGCTGACTGGGGCGCGCATCGGCATCCAGCTGGAATGCTCCGGCGCCACCATCACCAACTCTTCTGGCCCCGCTTTGCACGGTGAACGCCTTCACGTCGGCGGCGACGTCTTCTTACGCGGGGGGTTTACTGCTGAGGGAGAGGGCAAGCAAGGCACGGTCCTGCTGACCGGGGCGCACATCGGCGGCCGACTCGACTGTTCCGGTGCGGTGGTGGTAAGCCGGTCGAATCCGCAGCATCGCTGGTCCCTGGATGGCTTGACCTACTTACGTCTGCCGCTCGACCCGCTCGGTACCGGCACCGCTGGGTGGCTTGACCTATTCCGCACCGCCACCCCGGCCTACGCCGCGCAACCTTATCAGCAGCTGGCATCGGTGAATCATGCGGCGGGGCACGATCGCGACGTCCGTCAAATCCACATGGCACAGCGCCAAGCCCAACTCGACCGCAGCGTGCTCACCGGACGCGATCGACTGTGGGCCCGAATCACTGGCCTCACCCTCGGCTACGGTTACCAGCCCTGGCGCGCTCTCCTGATCCTGCTAGGCCTTGTAATCACTTCGGTCGTGCTCACTATCACCCTCGGGGCCCACGGAGCGCTCACCCACCAGAACCCTAAAGATCCAGCGGCAACGGCCGTGCCGTGTTCGATCACCGAACGAATCGATGTAGGCTTAGACATCGGCGTCCCATTCTTGAACACCCACGCCCAGAACCCCTGCACCACCACCAACACCGCCACAGGTATCGGGCTGAGTTATTCCACACAGGCCCTGCAGCTCTTGACCGGGGGCGTCGCCGCCCTGTTTGTCGCCGGGTTCACCGGAATCGTGCGCAAGACATAACGGCCGGAGCATGCCCACGACTGAAATCGGTTACTCATCGGCGCAGCTGAACCGATCTCAGTGCCCAGGACATCCGTCATTACGGCAGGATTCGATGACGCTTCGACCCGGGTACGGCCGCTAATGCCTTCTGTTCCGTAGTCGGAAGCAGCACCCCTTCAGGACCTGCAAATTGTCCGTGGACGTGCCTCATCTTCGGGTTCACGTCCAAGGACGTCCATGGTCGTCCGCAGCCGTTGATGTACCAACTGACGTAGATCAGGGAGCCTCTTCGGCCCCGCGCTTTACCCGGCCGCCAGGCTGCTGTCAAACATCTGATTCTGGGTCAGGAGCTTTCCGGCCAGGCTCCTCAAGGGCGGTCGGATCACCGATGATCTTGCGCGCTGGGCTGTGTGGCATCTCGTCGACAGTGCGCCAGCCCGACCACACGGCAGCTCGGGGACAGCCCCGAATACAACCGGCGCGTGCGTCTGCTGGCTCTACCCCCGGGCTGCCGTGTGGTAGCCCTTCAGGGAGGTCGACGGGATGTCACACCCTGCCCAACCCCGCGAAGCCGCAGCAGCACTCGCGAGCGGCCATCTCGGAGTCCTGCCTCAGCGAGGGCACGGTCCACATAGATTGACAAGATTCTGGGAACCGACTCGGAGTGCTGACGGCTCGTTGTGCCGCTACCGGCGGGACGCTGTCGGCTCGGCGAGTCAGCCGAATCCTGTGCCGCGAGGCTTCGGCGCGTCACAGGTGACCGTGATTGGCTGCTGCTAACTGGGTGAGGTTGGAAACGGTGCCTGCGAGCCTGGAGGTAGTAGGGTGACCGGGTTGCCGGGGTTTTTCGCGCACGCCGTCCGGACGTGGCATCTGCGGTAGCCGGTGGGCACGAGATACCCACGGATTGCCGGCTCGTGATGTC
>DASYMC010000224.1:0-2762 GCA_036009255.1 Pseudonocardiaceae bacterium | reverse complement strand
CCACCTATGCCGCATACGACCGGTTGCTGGCTTAGACGAACCATCCTGAGCTGACCAAGGTGGTGGGCCGCATCCAGCGCCAGGAGACCCGGCATGTGGCCTTCTACGCCTGCCAGGCGCGGCAGCGACTGGGATTCTCGCGGGCGGCTCGGACCACTGACAGAATCGTCCTCAGAGCTCTGTGGACCCCTGTCGGGTCCGGGATCATGCCAGCGGTGGAGACAGCGTTCCTACTGCGCTATCTCATGGGTGGCGCCGAGGGCGTCCGGATGATCCGACAGATCGATGACAAGATCGACCGCTCACCCGATCTAGCCAACCTGCACCTGGTCCGTCGGGCGGCCGCTCGCTATGGGGTGGGACCAGAAGCCCCGGGCGGCGGCACAGGTCGTTCCCGAGCCGACTGCATGCCGCGGTCGCTGCTGCGCTTCCTCTCGCTCAGCCGCTGAGTGATCCAGGGTGATAACGCGCCAGATCACCTCGCCCACAGACACCCGCGTCAGCGACCCGAGCCAGCAGCCCCACCCGAGTCTGGACAGAGACCACGTCAAGCGCTGCTTGATCGAGCTCCACCCGAAAACCCTCATCGCCCAGCAGCCGGACCCGCAGATCGTGGACCGCCACCTGATGCTCAGTGAGATAACCGCCAGCAGCCAGTTCGGCCCGCTCGACCAATCCCAGCATATTGACCGTCACCGGCACCCCGACCGCGATCCGGGAGGCCAGGCACGGCGTGCTCGGCTTGTCCCGAACCGACAGATTCCAATGCGCCGCCAGCAGGCGTACGACCTGTTTGGTGGCACCGACTTCGGCGAGCGGCTCGAACACCCCGAGCTCAGCCGCCGCGCGCAGCCCTGGGCGGTGCGCAGCACGACGGTCATCAACATGCGTGCCGGTAGCGACATGCTCAAAGCCACGGCGCTGGGCGAGATCGCACACCGCGGCGAGCACAGTCCGCTTACAGAAATAGCACCGATCGCCGGCATTGGCCCGGTAACCGGGGTCAGCGTGCTCGTCGGTGCGCAACACCACCAGTTCCGCCCCCAGCTGGTCGGCGACCCGGCGCGCGTTCGTGAGCTCGGCGCGGGCCAGGCTGGGCGAGTCGGCGATGGCGGCCACCGCGGCATCGGCGCCGAACGCCCGGACCGCGCCGGCCAGCACCACCGCGGAGTCGACCCCGCCCGAGAAGGCCACCACCAGCCCGCCCAATCGGCTCAGCCTTGCCAACAGGACCGTCGCCGCCGACCTGGCGCTGAGGAACTCCGCGGTATGCATGGTGAACGATCCTCGCACGTCCGTCGCCGCACCGGATCGCGTGAGATAGTCGGCGCCGTGGTCGACTCAGATCCCCATCCAGGGCACGGCCCAGTTTGCGCAGACAGCAGCGACGACGTGGACACCATCGCCCACCTGGATCTGGAACGCAGGCAACGCACCGCAGTACCGGAGGTCGTCTTCGGCGAAGGCAAGACCGCGGAGCAAACCCTGCAGCTGTTGGCCGCGGCGCGGCGCGGCTCGCGAGGGTTCCCCGTCCTCGCCACCCGGTGCCCCGAAGACGTGTTGCGCCGGGCGAACAGCGCCTTCCCTGGCGATCCGGTCGCGGTCGACCCGGTCGGACGAACCGTGATCGTCGGTGCCCTGCCCCCGGCCCGAGGGTTCGTCGCAGTGATCACCGGGGGCACCTCGGATTTACCGGTGGCGCACGAGACGATCGCCACCCTGCAAGCGTTGGGCGCCAGGCACCGATTGATCGCCGATGTCGGGGTCGCGGGCCTACACCGATTGTTCGCCTACCTTGATGAATTGTCCGAAGCCGACTGCGTGATCGCCATCGCTGGGATGGAAGGCACCCTGCCGGGGGTGATCACCGGCCTGATCCGAACGCCCGTCGTCGGCGTGCCCACCAGCGTGGGCTACGGAGTGAGCGCGTTCGGGCACGTCGCCGCGGCGACGATGCTCGCCTCCTGTGCACCTGGGCTGTCGGTCGTCAACATCGACAACGGCTTCGGCGCTGCGGCACATGCCGTCAAGATCGTTGAGAAGGTACACGGTGGCAAGGTTCACGGTGACTGAGCCGAGGGTGGCCTATCTGGACTGCACCGCAGGTGTGGCTGGTGACATGCTGCTCGGTGCGTTGCTTGACGCCGGTGCTGATCTTCGCGTGGTGCGCTCCGCAGTACGTTCACTAGGTGTGCCCGGTCTTGACATCGGCGTGCAACAGGTGCGGCGTTGCGGGCTGCGCTGCGCGAAGGCGGTGATCAGCGCCCCAGTCACCGGCCAACCCACCCGCGGGCTATCCGAGGTGCTGGCCGCCATCGACGGCGCCCAGCTGCGCCCAGCTGCCGCCCTGATGGCCGCTGACACCTTCCGGCTTCTCGCTGATGCGGAAGCCGAGGTCCACGGCATGCCTGCCGAACTTGTGCATTTCCATGAGGTAGGCGCGGCCGACGCGCTGGCCGACGTGGTCGGCGCCGCGGTCGCCGCCGAGCAGCTCGGTATCCTCGCTGATGATGCGCTGGTGAGGTGTTCAGCGCTGGCGGCCGGCAGCGGAACGGTGCGGGGTGCACACGGCACGATCCCAGTGCCCGCACCGGCCGTTCTCCAGATCGTTGCCCACCGTGGTTTGTCGCTGACCAACGGTAACCTGGCCGGAGAGCGCACCACACCCACCGGGGCGGCGTTGGTGGCGGTCATGGCCACATCTGGCCCGTTGCCGCCGATGACAGTCGAGTCGCTCGGCACCGGTGCCGGATACCACGACA
>DASYMC010000223.1:0-9693 GCA_036009255.1 Pseudonocardiaceae bacterium | reverse complement strand
TGCACGTCGGCGAAAAGGACCGTGAGCTGCTTGCGCTCTCCGTCCACCTCTGCCCCCACAACACCAGGCGATGCGGCCTCGGCAGTCATGGAGGATGCCTCGTTGAGCCGGGCGCCGCACTCCCCGCAGAACCGATCGCCGGGCTCGTTGGGAGCGCCGCATGCTGGGCACGCCAGCGCGACTCCGCACCGCGTGCAGAACTTGCAGCCCTCCCGGTTCTCGTTTCCGCACGCGCCACAGGTTGGTTTCATTTCCAGAGGGCGTTCGTCCTCGCGGTCGTGATCGCGGCGGGAATGGGAGCACCAGTCGGAGTCCAGGTCGTGGTGCTGTCAATGGCGACAGCCTCGGTCGGGATCGCGGGGTGGCTGGTGGGTGGAAAAAGCCGTCCATCGGGTCGCCACCTCGGCTGCCGATGAAGTTCTGCTGATGGTGCACAGCCCACGTGCCCTGACATTGGCCTCGCTCCCGTCGAGTCACCTTGATAGGTAGCTTGCCGTAACCGGACAGCTTACGCATCAGTTGGCGGGCTTCATCTGAAGCGAGCTGAGAAGCCGATCATCTCCGTCGGACCGTGGTAGTCGTCGGAAAGTGGGCCGCGACCGAGAACGTCGAGTGGATGTTCCTCGCGAGTACGGCCAGCACCGCAGGGATGTTGCCTACGGCGAAGTCATCGTAACGCTGCTGGATAAACCTTTCGTTCTGCGTGGCGATCGCCGTTTCCAGGGTGATGCCGTGGTGATGCGTCGCCGATCAGGGTGCCCTAACCGCGAGCCGGCGCGAGGCTGGCCCCTGCGCCTACGAACTGTGTTGAAGCTCTATTTGCTGGCCACTCAAAGGGAAATGCGTTGTCGATAAGAAAACGCAGATCCATCCGTCTGCCGACAACGGGCAACCGCGGGACGGGCGCTGCACCGCAACAATGGCCAGGTGCATGGAGTGGCGTGGTCATTAGACGGGCGGCGGCTGGCACCGCGTCATTCGACCGCCCGGCCCGAATCTGCAACGCCGAAGCGTCTGCTGCGTAGGCGGGAAGCAGACAAGACTTTCCGGTGTGCTGCCTCGATCAAATGGCCCGGGGGTGAGTTCGGTGGAGATCACTGTGAGCCGATGCCGTGGATCGATATCTATGCCGATTTCATAGTGGCCGCGTCGGAGATTCATGACGAAGGCGTGCCCGGTACTGATCACCCGTGCCGAGCCGTTTCAGACGGCGCATCGTACCTGGACGTCCACCCGCGGACCGTGATACAGATCCTGCGACACGCCCGCGCTGCCGGGTGGCGTTTGTCAAGGTGGCAGAGTTTCAACGCCGGGGTGTGGTCCACTTCCACGCCCTCATCCGGCTCGATGGCCAGGGCGTACCAGCCACCACAGATCAGCATCGACGCCACCAGGCTCGCCGACGCCATCCACCAGGCCGCAGCGCACGTGCGGCTCACCGTCAAGACGCCCACGCACCCGACCTGGTGCTGCGCTTCGGTGACCAACTCGACATCCAGACCGTCAACGGCGGCCCGACCGGCGAGCTGATCTTTCACCATTCGATCCGACCACATCTGGACGAGCTGGAGTTGTCGCGGGCGCTGAAGTTGGCCGCTGCGGCGCTCGGTGGCGGCGACGAGTAGCCGATCGTGCGGTCCCCTCGCGGAATGCGCGTCATTCCGAACCGGCAACGCTTGGCTGCCGTGGCAATCCCGGTGAGCGTGAGGCGCACCTGTCCGCGGTGCAGCGCCTCGCTCTGGTCGATGCCGCCGCGTGGTGGCTCTCGGAACCGAACGGCGGCGAGGAATTTGCCTACGCACTGCTTACTGCGAGCTGTGCGGCAGAGATCACCACGGAACACGTTTACCTCACCCTGATCACTGCATTCGACGAGTCAGACGAGGACAGCGAGGCTTCTTCCTTCGTAGCAGCCGCTATTAACCCCATCGCGCAAAGAGCTGACCTTAACGCAGTGCGCCGGGAAAGAGTTGCGAACCGTTATCGGTGGCCTACTCTCGACGTATTGACTCTGGTCGCTCCGAGTAGATGGTGGCCGTGGAGCGGGGTCAACCGTCGACCTTTCGATTTCACAAACTCGCGGTAGTGGTTCACCAATAACGCTCGCGTCGCTGACTCGCATCGCCGCATTGAATCCGAATGTCGATGAACGTAGACGGATCGAGGCGCTGGTGCGGCCAAGGTGGTGTCCACGCCCGCAGTCCGACGAGCAGCCGCCCATGAACGCTCGGTCGATCCAGCGGATGGCCGAGAAGATACAGCCCGAATTCGGGAGCTGGGATGGGCGCCGCCACTCCACCTAGACCGCGGGCCAGCACCTTGCCTCCGCCTGGCAACACGACCAGCCGTACCGAATGACCCGGCACCGTCACCACCGTCGATCGGCTCACCGCCCTGCCGTGACAACCCCTCAATGACTGGAGAAATCGCAGTGCCGTGTACCAGCGTCCGGATCAATCGTTTGTGGCGTCAGAGTACTCACGGTGATCCATGAGGTTTCGGGTCCAGAAAGGTTTTGGGACATGGCACGGGTCGGCGCTCTCTGAAAATTTCCTGCCGGCATCACGCTACAAACGTTTCCAAACGCCACCGGTACGAGGGCTGTCTGCCGTTGGGAGGCCGATATTGTGGATTCCGTACGGGATCTCATCGACTCGGCCGTCGGCCACTACAGCAAAAACGAGTACTTCGAAATCAACGCGGACAACGCGATGGGATTACCAACCTGACCGGAAGGTCAACGATCCCCCCACCTTGCCAACCGGACCTACCCCGGCGCGGGGGCGGTAGGGGGTCAGCCTCCGGAGTGTTCCCGCGCCGCGATGTCCTGGCGTGGCGCGGGCCGGTCACGGTTGGCGTTTTCCCAGAATTCCTCGAGGAGTTGGCGCAATGCGTCAGCGCGCTCGATTTGCGGCATGTGGCCGGTGTTGGGAAATAGGTGACTCTGTGCGCGCGGCAGGTGTGTGCGGGCCGCGTTGAGGTGGGCGGCAGGCAGGATGAGGTCGCGGTCGCCCCACACGATGAGGGTCGGCATCTCCAGCTCAGCGAGGGCGCGTAACAGCGTTTTCCGCCATTGGGGACGGATACCGCGGATCGTGCCCAGGCTGCGGGCGGTCTCGAGTAACACCTTTGCGGCATGTGGTCGTTGCGCGAGAGCGAAGGCGTGCTCGACGCGTGCCTGGGTCACGAACGTGGGATCGTGAAACAGGCTGCGCTCGACTCGCCGTGCGCCGTAATGACTGGGTCGTAGCAGCAGCCGGCCCAGCGGGCGGATGGCGAGCAGTCGCAGGCCGATGGTCACTTCGCGCCCGAAGCCCGCGCTGTTCACCAGAGCCAGGCTCGCGATCCGGTCCGGGGCGTCGACGGCCAGTTGCATGGCGACTGCGCCGCCAAGGGAGTTGCCGACAAGGTGCACCGGTTCAGCGATCTGCACCGCGTCGAGGAACTCCGCCACAAAACGGGCCAGGGCCGGCAGCGTGTAGGGCTCAGCGAGCGGTTCGGACCAGCCGTAGCCGGGGAGGTCCATGCTGTACACCCGGTGCCGGGCTTGCAGCAGTTCATGCTGTTCGATCCAGTCTTCGAGGCTGCGGCTGATTCCGTGCAGCAGGATTACCGGTGGGCCCGCTCCATCCACTCGGTACCGGACTTGCCGGCCACGAACGGTAATTCGGGATGTCACCGGCGACGGCATCGTGCTCATGCGCGCTGCCTCGCCCACGTCGCCGGCTGCGGGCGGCGGTCTGCTGCACCGGCCGACGTTCGTCTCCGGGCACGAAGCGCAACCGTGAGGACTTTTCCGTAGGCAGCCGGCAGCAGTCGGGCCAGCAGGTCCGGGATCTTTGCCGACCACCCGATGAGCACGCGCCCGCGGCGGCGCTCGATCCCCTCGATGATGACGTTGGCCGCGTGGGTGGGATCGATGGTCAGCAGGGTGGCGAACTCTGCCCGGCTGTCTTCCTCCTCCTGAGGCGACACGCCACTACCGACGTGCGCCGACTCGGCGATGCGAGTACGAACGCCGCCCGGATGGACCGACGTCACGCAAATCCCGTTGTCCGCCAGCTCCTGGCGCAGCGCCTCGGTGAACCCGCGCACAGCGAACTTGCTGGCCGCATAGGCGGCTTGGCCGGCGGGTGCGATGAGCCCGAACAAGCTGGAGACATTGACCAGGTGCGAGCCGGATTCGGCCTTCAACGCGGGCAACAGGATATGGGTCAGCCACACCGTGGCCCGGAAGTTAACGTCAATGACCCAGTCGAACTCCTCCAGGGTCACTTGGTCGAACCGCCCACCCAGCGCCACACCGGCGTTGTTCACCAGCAACCGGATCCGCGGATGCTCTCGCAACACCGCATGGGCGACGTCCGTGGTCGTATCCCGGTCCGCGAGATCCACCACGTGGGTCTCCACGCGCAGGTCGGGGTTGGCGTGCCGGATAGCTGCGGCCACGCCCGAGAGTCGCTCGGCGTCCCGGTCGAGGAGGACCAGATGGCTGCCGCGCCGGGCCAGCGCGTGCGCTAGCGCCTCCCCGATGCCGCTGGCGGCGCCGGTGACGACGGCGGTGCCGCCAGCGAAGACGTATCTGCGCATGAAAAGCTCTCCTGAGTGTTGATGTTGATGAGGTCGGGCAGTGGGGAGCCCGTGGCGGGTGCTGCCGTTGGCGCGCGGCTGAACTGCACGGCCGCATCCTGCAGCGGCCCGCGGCGCATGAGCAGCGCGTCCCGCGGATAGTTCTGGTGCAGCCGCCACGGGGTAGCCGGCCCCTGCTTGGGTAGCTCGTTCACACTGCGCAGCACGTAGCCGGACTGCAGATCGATGATCGGCTGGCGCTGCAGGGTGTCTGGCGCTATCGGCGTGCAGATCTGATAGCCACGCTGATCCATGTGGTTGAGCAACCGGCAGACGTACTGGCTGACCAGATCAGCCTTCAGCGTCCACGAGGCATTGGTGTAACCGAGGGTCAGGGCGAAGTTGGGCACGCCAGAAAGCATCATGCCCTTGTAGGCCACGGTGTCGCTGAGCTCGACGTCGGCGCCGTCGACGCGCAAGTTCATGCCACCGATCGCAAGCAAGTTGAGCCCGGTGGCGGTGACCACGATGTCGGCTTCGAGATCGGTCCCGGAGGCTAGCCGGATTCCGTGCTCGGTGAACGTCTCGATGTGATCGGTGACGATCGAGGCGCGGCCGTTGCGGATCGCCTGAAACAGATCACCATCGGGGACCAGGCACAGCCGTTGATCCCACGGGCTGTAGCGCGGCCCGAAGTGCGTGTCGACGTCGTAGCCCATGGGCAGCTGCGCAGTGGCGCCCTTGCGCACCAAGGCTTTGATCACCCCAGGAGCGCGGCGGCTGAGCTGGAAAAACAACGTGGCGATGAGGGCGTTTTTCCATCGAGCCAGGGGGTGGGCCACTCGTGGTGGCAGCCAGCGGCGCAGCGCGTCGGCGACACCGTCCCGTGACGGCAGCGACACCACATAACTGGGGGAGCGCTGCAGCATCGTCACGTGCGCGGCCTTCTCGGCCATCGCTGGAACCAAGGTCACGGCGGTGGCGCCGCTGCCGATGACTACCACCTTCTTGCCGGTGTAGTCCAAGTCGGCGGGCCATTGCTGCGGGTGCACGATGCGGCCGGTGAAGCGCTCAGTGCCCGGCAACTGCGGGGTGTAGCCCTGGTCGTAGCGGTAGTAACCCGAGCACACGAACAGGAAGCCGCACGTCAGCACCACCGACTCGGCGGTGTCCGTCCGCTGTGCCTCGATGGTCCACCGGGCGTGCTCGCTGGACCATTCGGCGCGCAGTACCCGGTGATGGAAACGGATGTGCTGGTCTACCCCGTGCTCGTGCGCGGTCTCACGGATGTACCGGCGGATCGAGTCGCCGTCAGCGATGGCTTGTGGATCCGTCCACGGGCGAAACGAGTAGCCGAGGGTGAACATGTCGGAGTCCGAGCGGACACCTGGATAACGAAACAGGTCCCACGTGCCCCCAATCGTCCCGCGGGCTTCCAGGATGGCGAACGTCTTGCCTGGACAGAGCCGCCGCAGGTGGCAGGCGGCGCCGATCCCGGACAGTCCGGCACCGACGATGAGCACGTCGATGTGATCCGCAGGGTGCGCCGATCCGTGGCTGGGCGAGGGAGCAGGCAGGTCCTGCTGAGGTGTGGGCACCGGCTGAGAGCGCATGCCTAAATCTCCCGAGTGAAAGGCCTTGAGGGCGCTTGTTAGTGGACTGGCGCCGGCAGCTGCCGGATGCATCCAGTCATGAGGAATTTGGTCGGCTTCGGGGGTGAGCCAGCGAGTCGTGCCGCTGCGGCCGCGCGTCCCGATCATCGCTACCCCGATCGAGCGCAGGTGCGGCACCGAGAGCACCCCCGGCACCGGAAAGCCGGTGGGCGACGAAGGCGAACAGGGCACTCCACAACGCGGCCATGGCGGCCAGCCCGCCGTAGCCAACCAGGCCTGGCCAAGCTGGTCCCGGGTGTTGCTCGCGAAGCAGCAACGTGGTGTTGCGGACGAACGCCGCCTGCCGCTGCGGCAAGGCCGGAATCGCGGGTGCGTTGATCTCTGGATCGGCCCGTAGGTACACCGGGGCGGCCATGACCTCATCGCCCCGCTGCAGGCCCACCATGGTCTTCCAGTCACCGCTGATGGGCACGGGGCGCTCGGAAACATAGCGGCCGGGGCCTACTTCGTTGAGCTTCGCGCTGACCCGGCCCCCGCCTTGCCAGGAGACGATGCCGAACGCCGTCGCGCGGCGCGCCGCATCCGTGGGCTGGAGCTCAACCGCGACGGTGGCCTGCTGGCCTACTGGGGTCAGCCGGATCGTTGCGTTGACGTTGCCCACGTTGCGGGGCAGCAGAGCCAGCAGGGTGCCGGCCAGGACCAGCCCGGCCAGTCCGGTGGCCAGCCCGGGAACCGCCCGCTGGGCCCTGACGGACCGGCCCAACACCGGTCGGCTCAGGGCACCACCGAGCACGGCGGCGGCTATCGCCGCGGCCGGGACGACGAGGAAGATCCGGGCGTCGTTGGCGGGCAGGTCGCCCCAGCCGGACAGCTTCACCCAGGCCAGCTCGCCGGCTATGCCCAGGGTGGCGATAGCCACTCCGGAGACCAGGGCGTAGCGCAGGCGATTGTCAGTGCCCAGCCATGCGGCGACGGCTTCCACCACCAAGGCGCTGGCCAGGTACAGCGGGAACCGGGGGAAGGTGTGGTGCAGAGCACCCCAGACGATGAGGGCGACGCTACCGCGCACGATGAGGTACGCGACGACCGCCTTGATCGCTCCCCACGGTCCGAGGGCAACTCGAGCGAGGACGAGGGTGAAACCGGCGGCGGCGGTGATCAGTACCGGGAAATAGAGCACTTGGAACTGGGGCACGCCGAAGTCGAACTCGCCTTCGAAGCAGGACAGGCCCACCAGGATGGCGCCCAAAGTCAAGGCTGCGATGCCCCGGCCGAGTAGGGTGGCGCGCCCGGCTGGGCGGCCCTCGATGAGCATCAGCCAGGTCGCGATGGTGGCCAGGCCACCACCGCCCACCAGTATCAGATGAGTCGGGCTCCACAGGGTGACGTCGAGGCCGTAGGCCTGGTGCCATAACGCGTCTAGCGGGAAACTGATCAATGCGCCGATGCCCAGCGCGGCCATGGGGATCGCCGAGTAGGGGATACGTAGGTCAAGGAGGTACCTCCCGACCGGTGCGTCGTCGAGGGTGGCGAACAGCACGGCGATACACGCGCTGTAGACGATGCCGGCCAGCCCGATAACGATCATGGTGTGGGGCGGGGTGAACAACTCCTTGTCCCGCCCGAAGTCGATGTGCCAGGCGACGTCCCAGTACAGACCGACAGCGGCAGTGCCCAGCGCGCATAGGCCGCTCAACGCACCGGCCATGGCCCAGCCCGGGTAGCCGGTCGTCCGTTCCAACCCGGCGGAAATACTCTTGAAAAAGATCACCAGGGGATTGCGGTGAAGGTTTGCCCGCAGGCTGGATTCCCAGCCCAGGACAGACAGGACCGCCACGATGACGCCATAGATCAAAAAGGGTGCTAACACGTAGAGCCACTGGTCTGGGGTCACGTGTTTCATTGCTGCACCTCCTGGTCCGGCGCAGGACCACCGTCGGAGATCAACTTGACCTGAGCGGCGGTGGACGCAGCCGACTGGTGTTCCATGGCCCGAGCGAGCATCGCCTGAACTGACGTGGCCGCCAGCGGACGCATGCGTCGAAGCGCTTCGGTTACCTCGGGGAGTCGCTCGGACGGCATCCCCGCCTCGGCAAAGGGCTGCCACACGTAGCGCTCGAACAGCTCGACAAAGCGAGCTGCGACGCGCTCCATGTCAGCGCGCAATGCCGCGAACTCGTCCTGGGTAGCGGCCAGTGGAATGCCCGCGGCGACCAGCTCGGCCCCAGCCCGGAGCATGGTCGGACTGGGTACCCGGAACCGTTCCCCCTCGGGCTGGATAAGACCCAGGTCGATAGCTCGCAACCCGAGCGAGGAGTCCTGTGCCGCTTGCGGGAACAGCTCAAGGAGCTCCTCGGCGGTCAGGTACTCAGGCTCCTCCACGCTCCAGGGGGTGGTCAGGACCTGCTCGAAACCGAGAAGATCGCCCAGGCTCCGGCCCTGCTCCCACGCTCCCACCAGTTCGCGGATGCCCGCCAAGGTGAAGCCCTGCTCTTGAAGCCGCGTAATCAGCCGCAGCCTGCCCAAATGTCCCTCGTGGTAATACCCGACCCGCCCCACCAGCGAGGGTGGCGGGAGCAGCCCGAGAGTCTGGTAGTTGCGGATGTTGCGGGTTGTCGTGCGGGCCTGGCGGGCCAACTCGTCCACCGTCATCCCTACGGACTGTTCCACCACAGGACGAGCATAAGACGAGTTTGCCATAGTCACAAGTTACATGAGCTGATGTAAAAGTGGCTCGCCTCGCCTGGCGCTTGCCCTGGTCGAGCCTGTACCCTGCCAAAACTCGATGCAGGTCTTTGACCAGCTGTTTTCCTGGGCGGGCTAGGCCGCTCGCCGGTACTCGTTGATGACTCCGCCGAGGACTTGTTGCCGCCGGATCGGTGCGTCGAGGGGGATTGCGGTGTTTGGATCGTGGCCGGGCGGGTGTTGGTTGAGGCTTCGGTGTGGCCGGTGGTCGTTGAAGTGGTGTACGTACTGGTCGAGGACGGTGCGGGCGTGTTCTTCGTGGTGGATCAGCATTCTGTCGGTGCATTCCTCGCGGACGCTGGCACGACAACACAGGCCGTGAGTGCTCGAAGGAATTCACCACAGCTCGGGAAGCGACCGAGCAAACTCAAGCCCTTGAGGCAGAGCCGAAAAACAGAACAGGAGCCCCCACCACCGCCCGACATGCGACTCCGAAGCCGCGACCGGCTCGGCGGTCTGATCCACGAATATGCCCAGGCCGCATGACGTGGATGACCGATTCGGCACCCACAGGCTTGATCAACGAGTACGAACGAGCGGCGTGAAACTGCTGTCCAACGTAGGTGACCGACTTCTGGAACCCCACAGGCTCGACCAGGGAGTCGGCAGCCATGTCAGGGTCCCTTGCCTATCTTGAGTATTACTTTGGATCAGGCCGATTTCGACCTTGGGTCGAGTGCGCACCATGCTGGACAGGTGGGTGTAGTTGGCCACATCGCCGATCATTGTTGGCCTACGAAACGCCTTTTGTGGTCCGTTTGGGGAG
>DASYMC010000222.1:0-6784 GCA_036009255.1 Pseudonocardiaceae bacterium | reverse complement strand
GTGGTCGGTATCTCAGTTCATGTAGCCGGTATCGGGATGTCGTCACCTAGAGTGGCGTCGATCGCCTGTGCTTGCTGATTTCTCTGCACTTGATGTATCAGGCGAGCCGCTGTGTGCTCTAACCCATGGTGACGTCGCGGTAAATCGGGCTGGCGGGAGGAGATGTAAGGCCACAAGCACTGTTGGCCTAGGTAACGGAAGGGAACTGGCATTGAGGACGTGATCTACTGGCAGCAGTATCACGACGAGGGCTAGACGCCGCCGAGCCTGATCAACGGTATCAGCGTCAACACTCAACCGCTCTTTGCTCATCCACTTGTCGTGGTCGTCCTATTCACGTTGCGCGACTGACGTCGTGCCGAGATACCTCGAATCGCCGCTCGGATGGAACTTTGCTGATTTGAGTTTCGGCAATCGATCAGTTGAAGTTCAGCTCGCTGGTGACCGCCCTACCTGTGACCGCCCTACCTGTGACCGACGAGCGCTTACTCACCCGACTGGCGGCGACGCGCTCGGACGGCGGTGGAAAGTCCAACACACCTACAGCCCGGTTCGCTGGATGAGTACGTCGGAGAGAAGGCGGCTGTGACTTTGTAAGAAGGGCACAGCGCAAAGACGATCCGCGTAACCGGCATCAACCGCGGCGATCCGAGGTTCCTTCCTGATTTCCGCCTTCGCCAACATCGACGGGAAGAGATACCACGTGGGAACCGAGCCCGTCCTAAGCCGCTGGAGTATACAGGGATGCGCCAATTGTCAGACACACCTGGAAGTGAAAGCCTTCATCGGGCTGAACTCGTTTCGAGAACAGTCCCTGGCAAATGCCAGTTACGAGGTCGAGGTGCGCACCCGCGACGGTGTCCTCAATCAGCATCGAAGTCCCCCGCTCTCGACATTCCAGAAGCAGTCGTTTCGAGGTGCGTTAAAACTCATCTGAAGCAACGCCGGCTAAGCCCTCCGAAGCCCGCGTGAGGAGTGCCTACACGAATACCCCGTCTTCCAGATAGGTAGCCAGTAATCGGCTGGTCTCTCAACCTCGAACGGCTCCATCAACTATGGTGATCCGAGAGCACTCCCCCCAATTCCGATGCGTCTGGCCGCCGGCGCAGGCGGCGTAGTGCGGTATGGACGAGCTGGCTTGCGGGGTTGCCCACCACCGCGTCGGTCACGCCGGTGAGTGCCTGAAAGGGTTACGTGGCGCTGGGGGATTCCTAAGCGTCCGGGCCGGGGATACCGGTGCAGCGGGTCGATCCGGTGGGCTGCCGGCGCTCCACCCGTAATTGCCCGGCGCGCCTGGCAGCAGCATTCGGCATCAGCGACTACACCGATGTGAGCTGCGGGGGCGCGCGGACCGAGGACATACCGCTGCGTGCCGCAAGCGCCTAACCTGCCACCTTGACACCGGACACCGACCTGGTGCCGGTCACCGTCAGTGGCAACGACATCAACATCGGGAATCTCTGGGCGAGCTGCGCCCAACGCTGGGGTCCCTGGGCATAGCGCCCGGACGCAGCGCGGTGTCCTGTTGATCGTGTGCGGGAATATGTGGCCGCGGTGATGCTTGATCGGATGAGGCAGGTGGGTTCGGAAAGGCCGCCAGGAGCCGATGGCTCGGGTCGGCACCAACTCCGAGTTAATCCCCAGCGGCCTGATCAACGAATACCACCACGCCGCCTAAACCTTCTGAAAACCCTACGTCACAGCCCCAGATCCTATTTTCGAGTGGGCTCGGAGCAGTGATGCACGCGGCTGTCGGTGTCGTCGCGCCCTTGGTCGGCCGATCTAGCTACCATGACCCACCCGCTGCGGGACGGAGAAGCTCGGATGGCTATGCGCTGTCGCACGAAGGTCGCTCTTACCATCGCGGTCGTCCTGATCTTCGGCGTCACCGGCTGCGGTGCATCTGAATCATCGTCTGGTCGCGAAGCCACGGTGATGCCAGCTGCCGTCCCGGCTCCAGATCCACCTGCGCTGCCCCGTGATCCACCTGCTTGGCCGCCCGATCCCCCTGCTCTGCCCCACGAGTTCGTCGCGCCCGCCGCACCAACCGGGTTCGAGATGTCCGGTCCGGCGTTCGACGTCAAGGCCAACGTGTGCGAGATGAAGTACGTCCGACCGCTCAACCCGCCTGGCGACCAGAAGCACACGGTGTGCTGGGTGCGGAAGGGCTTCGGTGTCGCACCCGGCAGTGACTCCGGCGGCACGAGCTACATCCTTGGCCACGCGTGGGCGAAGACCCCGCTGATCTTCAACCCGTTATCCGAACTTGCGATGCATGAAGTCACCGGGCAGAACCCGGAGATGCAAAGCGGCGTCCCAACGTTCCCGGTAAAGGCGATCAACGGGTATAACATCGTGCTCCGCACGCCGACCGGCACTCTCGCCTATACGGTCACACGCGCGTTCGCCGTCTCGAAATCACGCGCTGGAGACGTGAAGTCTCTCATGGTCAATACCCCGAACCGAGTGGTCCTGATCACCTGCGGCGTCAAAGGTGGCGTCGACGTCGACTACAATATCATTGTAGAGGCCTACCTGATGTCCTCGACGGCCGGATGAAAGTCAGGGGCGCGTGGATAATCGTCTGGTTTCAGGCTGCTCATCAGTGTCCGTAAGGTTGTGGAGTTCTTACTCAATCCACCGAACCTTGGCGAGGATTGTGTCGACATTAGCAGTCCAAGTGAACGGTCGCGCGAATCGCTACCGGGTCAGGCGCTGGCGCGGCCGGGTTTAGTCCGGGGTACTACGTAAGTGATCAGCTACGTGGTTCTGGGTCGCTGCGGGGGTGGCTGTGTCTTGTCGTGCTGTTGGCGTTGCCGTGGCTGTCGTGCTGATGTTGGTGGGGTTACCGACCACCGCATCGGCCTCGGCCACGCCGGTGAGCGCTTGGAGGCGTTACGTGGCGTTGGGTGATTCCTACGCGTCCGGGCCGGGGATACCGGTGCAGCGGGTCGATCCGGTGGGTTGCCAGCGCTCCACCCATAACTACCCGGCACGCCTGGCAGCAGCATTAGGCATCAGCGACTACACCGACGTGAGCTGCGGCGGTGCGCGGAGCGAAGACATGACCGCTGCCCAACCCGTGCCACAGGGGCCTAACCCTCCGCAGTTTGCCGCTTTGACCCCGGACACCGACCTGGTCACGATCACCTTCGGCGGCAACGACATCAACATCGGGGATCTCTGGGCAAGCTGCACTGAACTGGGCCCCACCGACCCGCTAGGCAATCCCTGCCAACGGCAGACCGCCGTCAAAGGGCCGGACCTCTATGGACAGCGCATCGCCATCGCTGCACCAAAAATCGCCCGGGTACTGGAGGGCATCCGACAACACTCACCGCGGGCCAAAGTTCTGGTGGTGGGGTATCTGCGCGTTGTGCCCTCGGCGCTGGGCTGCTACCCGCACTTCCCGATTGCCCGTGGTGACGTGCCGTATGTGGACTGGGTGGAGCAGCAACTTAACGCAATGCTGGCCACCCAAGCTCACAACCACGGCGCGGCCTTCGTCGACACCTACACCCGCTCACAAGACCACGACGCCTGCCAACAACCCACTCTCAAGTGGGTCGAGGGCACCACTCCAACCAGCCCCGCCTCCCCGATCCACCCCAACGCACTCGGCATGCAACAGGTAGCCAAATTAACCCAAGACCTACTCACGTGACCACCAGTCATGACACAAGAAAGATCAGACAACATGCACACCGGGGATGGCCAATTGCGCGCCAGCGGGCGACGCAGGCCAGGCGACGGTCACGACTACCAGAGCTGAGCACATCCCCGGCTTCCCGGTCACCCTCATGACGTTGACTGCGACGATCACCCCGGTGGGGGCGGTCGGCACCGTGCAGTTCAAGGATGGAGTGCGCAACCTCGGTAATCCAGTGACCATCTCCAACGGCACCGCGTCAGGATTCAGCTCGACCCTTCACGGCGGCAGGCGCGATCATCTGATTATTGAACACCGCGACGCTATTACACGGGATAATCGACGAACCCAAGGTAATAACCGCTGGATCGTCGCGACCCGTGGACCTAGGCCAGGTGGACTACGAGTTGGACTGACCGACCGCGTGCTAGGTGAGCTGCTCGTCGAGGCCTTACAGACTGACAACCCAGCCGCGAGGCAGTACGCGGGCCAGTGCCGAGAACACCGCGCGGTCGGGCCAGGACGGAGCTGACCTGCCGACCTGACGGCGCAACACCGTGACCTCGTGGCGCAGGACGAGCTCTCCACGTCCTTGGCGGCGGAACTGGAAGCGAGTAGCCCGAGCCAGCCGAACACCCGTATCGAGATCAAGTACAGCAGCCGGAACAGCACAGTCCGAGATCATGTCGTGGTCCATGAGGTGGCGCCAAACGCCAGGTCACGAACTTGCGTGGAGTTTTGGCACGATGCAGGGTTTCCGGACTGTCACTGTGTATCCGCTTCAGACGTGGCACGATCAGTACATGGTCCCTGGCTCGCCAGTGTTCACTCTGCCCGAAGGCGTCGCTCTACTCGACGTCCGCGAAGACGACGAGTGGACCGCGGGACACGCACCACAGGCCGTACACGTCCCGATGGGACAAGTGTCGCAGAGGGTCAAGGAGATCGCTGCCGCCTTCCCCGAGCCCCCGGTGTACGTGGTGTGCCGCTCCGGGATGCGCTCCGCCCAGATCACCGCCTACCTGGTGGGGATAGGGCTGGACGCGGTGAACGTCGAGGGTGGGATGGAATCATGGGCCGCCGATGGCCGTGTGCTGGTGGCCGAGACGAGCGCGCCGCCGCAAGTGCTGTAAAGGGTTCGATTAGACTTGATCAACCTCGATGCGGTGAAATGTCATATTGTTCCATGTGGAGCTGATTCGCTCGTGGGGCTGAGCAGTAGAATCTTGCTAGGTATTGGGAGCGATGTGGCCGTTAACGTGTTGCACCAACGACTTAAAGAGCGACGTGATCTAGCGCTGTGGCGGATACTCGCGATGGATCGCTTGAAACGTGATGTAGACTGATGGAGGCGAGATGGGCAGTGATTCAATAGACGGTTGCTCTAGGCAAGAGTCAATTCTGGCAAGCGCTTGCCTGGGTGGTGTGGAATGCAAATACAATGGCACATCGGCTGGACAGATGCCATCGAAAGCGGATCTAGAAAGCGTCATTCTTGCTTGCCCGGAAGAGTTAGGTGGGTTAGGTACCCCACGTCCGCGAGCCGAGATTGTTGGAGGAGATGGATACGATGTGCTCGATGGCAAGGCCCGAGTGGTTACCTGTGATGGTGAGGACGTAACTTCACAATACATTTCAGGCGCTTACCGGACACTGGCGATCGCTCAGAAGTCGGCGGTTTCCATTGCCGTGCTTCAAGAATTCAGCCCGTCGTGTGGCCGACGCATGATCAGTGATGGCTCGTTCACCCGGACTCGTGTAGAGGGTGTGGGAGTAACTACCGCTTTGCTCATCCGCAACGGAATCGATGTAGTTGGCCGCATTCAGCCCCTCAGTACATCTCTAGACGATCTAGGCAAGGTCGACGTGAATTCGATTGACAGAACATAGGACAGATCGGCACCGTGTCGGGGATCGCGGTGGGTGGACGAGACCTATGTCAAGGTGCCCAGGCGGTGGCGCTACGTCTACCGAGCGATCGACCAGTCTGGGCAGGTCATCGACGTGTACGTGTCCACGCGGCGAGATGGTGGTGCGGCCCGGTGTTTCTTCACCGGGCGCTGGCCAACACGAAAGTCATCCGGTGGAGGTCACCACCGACTGGGCGGAGCTCTATCCGCATGTTCTCGATGAGCTAGCCCCCGGGTGCCTGGCACTGTACGAAGGCCTACGCCACCAACCGAATGGAAGCAGACCACGGGCGGCTGAAGCGGCGCCTGCGACCGGTGCGTGGCCTGAGAAGGGATAAGTCAGTCAGGATCATCATTGCTGGGCAGGCGTTTATCGAGAACATCCGCCGCGGCCACTATGAGCTCGGCGTTGACGGAGGAGCGATCTTGCAGGTGATGGCCGCCTTGACGTGCTGGTCCTGGCAATCTGAGCAGTCCCGGGATCAACTGATCTCGCCTGTCTCGGCTTCGTCCAGTGCAACAACACCCCTCGGTTCGTCTAACTCATCGTTCAGGCAGACCTGCGCAGGTTGATCGCCTACATGCCACAGGACCCGCCATGTTCCACCGGACGCTGGGCGACAACATCGCGTTGGCAACGCCAGTGCCAGCGACGCCGAAATCCACCGTGCCGCGCAAGCGGCACACGTCACCGAGTTCGCCGAGGCCCTGACCGACCGGTCTCGACACCACGGTGGGGGCACGCGGGATCAAGCCGTCCGGCGGCCAGCGCCAGCGGGTCGCGATCGCCCGCGCCATCCTGCGCCACGCGCCGATCCTGCTGCTCGACGAGGCCACCAGCGCGCTGGACTCAGAAAGTGAGATCCTGATCCAATAAGCCCTCTGGCAGCTCATGGACGGCCGGGCCGCGCTCGTGGTGGGTCATCGGCTGAGCACGGTCGCGCGAATGGACCAGCTTGCGGACAACACTGGCCTGTCGCCGTCCGACGATGCGCATTGCAAGATCTACACATCAGCGTGTTCTGCGACCAGACAGAAATGCGGCGAAGCTCGTAACCGGATCTTTCGAAAGTTGCTGAGGGGTTGCGGTTCGTGCCGCGGGTATTGGTCACCGACAAGCTGCTAGTTACGGTGTCGCCCACCGGTGGCTGATACCCAGCGTGGAGCATCTTCGGTCGAAGTATCTGAACAACCGGGCCGAGAACTCCCACCAACCCACGAGGCA
>DASYMC010000221.1:0-11602 GCA_036009255.1 Pseudonocardiaceae bacterium | reverse complement strand
GCATGGCGGTGCGGCATCTTCTGCTTGATCTGGCTGGCGTGCTGTGCCGGTTCGACTCAGCAGCGCGGCTTGAGCGTCTCGCCGCCATCTCCGGCCTGGAGAATTCTGAGGTCGACGAACAGCTCTACGATTGCGGCATCGTTGACCGGTGTGACCGCGGCGAGCTGGACGCCGCCAGCATCCGTTGCGTGCTGCGTGAGCAATTGGGACTGGCCTGTGACGACCTCGAGCTGGCCCAGCTGTGGGCTTCGGCCTTTACCCCAGACGAGGAGGTGCTCGCGGTCGTCGATGACGTGGTGCCAGGGGTGACTCGCAGCCTGTTGACGAACAACGACGCGCTGCTTCGCGACGCCCTGCCGCTGGTGCTGCCGGCGGTGCATGCCCGGATCGCGATACCCCTGTTCAGCGCCACCATTCGAGTCACCAAGCCGTCTGCGGCCGCTTTTGCCGCCGCCCTAGCGGTGCTGGGTGCAGCTCCGGCGGACGTGCTGTTCGTCGACGATTCGGAGTCCAACATCGAAGGCGCTCGGCGGATGGGCATTGCTACCGTCCAGTTCACTTCGGCTGAATCCTTGCGCGGGGAGTTGGCCCGCGCAGGCCTGCTTGCCTGAGCGTCACGCCGTCCACTGCAGTTCGTCGAGGGTGCTGCCGCGGTGGTGCACGCCCGAGCTGAGATAGATCAGCCGGTTCGGTCGGTTGAAGAGCCGTGTTTCCTAGCTGCGCGAGGGACCACGGCTCTTCTCGCGTCACACCTACGCGGTAGCGGCTTAACGATCGCCCCCGCTGAGCAGGCCACCACCGACAATCAGAGTCGCCACACCGACCACCAGATGCAGTAGGTTGTCCCCGTTAATCCCGGGAGGAATGGAGAGCAAAGACAAGTAGCCAAGAAATCCCAACACGGCGACCAACACCAAGACGCCAGCGACCGCGATGTTCAATCCCTGATTGCCGGCCGGGGTAAGCGCGAACGCACCGAGCAGCCACAACAAGCCAAAAATGATGTACACGATGTTGTGGAACGGGTTCGTCTGGAAGAGCCCGAAAATCGAATGGTTCGTCATCTCGGTGAAGTTGCTGAAGCCCGTGAGGAACAACCCGATGACCCCGAGGACTATCACGACGAGACCGAGCAACACGGAGTACTTCTGGTCGAGGGTCCTGGGCGTGGGCTTCTCATAGAGCCGGATCCCGAACTTCTCTTCTGGACTAAGACTTGTCATTTTTGTCCCCTTCCTCGTGACACTGCTGTACTCGACGCCCACCAGCGCCGGCGCTACGCAACGAACCTCGGACCTCCAGCTGGTCCAAACCAGGAGCGGCACCGACCGGCGATAACTGCGCACGTATCGGCGTCGCCGGCCGGGATCAGGGGTCTCGGCAAGGCAGGAGGTCATCTCAGCCCACCAGACCGTGCCCTCCACCGCGGGCAACAGACGACGTACCCAACGCAACGAACGAGGCCCCGGCGCGGGATCCCGACGAAAGTATGTCGTTGCCCGCGGAGCTCCGTCCCCGGTGCCCCCGATCATCTGCTGTCCCCGACGACGCGCGTGCTGTGACCGCTCATGCCGAGCCTCCCTCTGTCGTGGGAACAGCAGAAAAGCGGGGAGACCCAAGCAATCGACTCAAGCCGCTGCGATCACGACTCTGCTGCAAGGCGTGCACGGCGCGGGCGCGGCCCTCCACGGTCAGCCGGTAGTACCGCCGCGGGGGCCGCCCCTCGGTACGAGCAGGCTCGGGGTCCTCCCATCGGTCGGTGACCCATCCAGCACCACGGAGTCGTTGCAGGATCGGATAGATGGTGCCCGGCTCGAATCCACTGGCGCGAACGATCTCCAACCCGTACAGCTCGGTGTCGACTCGTTCGAGTAGTGCTCCCAACACCGCCAGGACACCAACCGTCATCCGCAAACCCGCCATAGAGTCTAACTCTATATAGTCTGTGCTCAAATTTCCAGGGCTGCATCCTGGTCGCGTTGGTCGGAACGGCGGGTGGTCTAGCCCGGTGAAAAGCGGTCATTCCAGCTGTGGATCAATGTCCACAGCGCGGCGCTGGTTGAGGCCGAGGCACGCTCCCGCGCTGGTGGGTTCACCGCCGCGGCCATGTTTGGTGTTGCCAGACCGATGTATGCGGTGTCCCATCGGTGGACGCTGCCTATAACCGGCTCCGCAGCGGGTTTGGCACGTTTTGGGGGCGAAGGGAACAGCTCATGACTCGGTCGGAAATTCTCCGGACTGCACCGCCGATGTTCAGCTCGCCGGTGTTGAATTGGTTGACCCGCACCCACCCTGTCGTGCCGCTGGTGCTGTACGGGCCGGTGATCCTCGCGCTGGTGGCGTGCGGCATGCAGCAGGTCAGCGTCCTGATCGCGATTGCGCTGATGGCCGCTGGTTACCTCACTTGGACTCTGACGGAGTACTGGGTGCATCGTGCGGTGTTCCATTTCCAGCCGCGCGGCCCGCGGAGCGAATCGGTCGTCTGGGCTATTCACGGTGTACATCACGATCACCCCAACGATCCGCGGCGGGTCGTTGCGTCCCCAGTGGTGAGCGCTCCGATCGGTGCCGTTGCGGCGGCCTTGCTGTGGCTGCTGTTGCCGGGGGCCTTGTGGCTGCCGTTCGCGGCCGGCTGGGGTGGCGGGTATCTCGTCTATGACCTGCTGCACGCGTATCTGCATGTGGGTCGCCCGAGAACGGCGCTCGTCCGCTGGCTGCGGGCGAGGCATCTGCGCCACCACTTCGCGGATGCCCGAGGACACTTCGGGGTGAGCGCGCCGTATTGGGATTACGTCTTTGGCACTTCGTTGAGCGCGCAACGAGGGCGTTGCTGCGGCGGAGGGGGTGGGCCCGACTCTGACCGCGACACCACCCCAACCCCGCCGCAGGCAACAGCTATCGAGGGCGCTGGGCCCACCTACAGCCAATCCACCCAGAAACTCACGGGACAGGGAGAGGCGGGACTGGAGTCGGGGTGGGAGTGAGGGTCGGATCCGGCTGATCTGAGCCCCATCGCTGGGCTGAACTGCTGCTCCGATCGTCCGGCTGGGACATAGCGGGACCAGGGGTCATCATTGCCACGCCAACCACGCCCGAAATGGCCGTTAGGGCAAGAACGGACAAAGTCGCCGTCCTGATCACTCTACGTCCAGTGCTGTGCTTCATAGTTACTCCTTGAAGTAGTTGCATCCTCAGAACCGAACACACCGTCAAGGTTCGCGACCACAGGCCAACGACCAGCTCCCTTCTCGACCTCTGGCGCCTCCGTACCATGCGCATCTGCCCTTGACGGCTGACCTCCGCTCTGGAAGCCAAGTACCGCTGGTTGCGCTCAGTTACCCGACCTCAACTCTTAGTAAACCTGGCTTCTTCAGCAGCAGGGATTCACCGCGTTCGCGTGGAAGGCCAGGCGATACTGTCTCGCCGTATCGTCGCGGGGGTGAACGCCAGTTGAGGGGTTTGCCCTACATCAGGCTGTCCGCCTGGGACTGCTGGGCACGTGGCCGACCTGCCGGCATCGCTCACCGTCCGTGAGCGGGAGATCGCAGGCCTGGCAACAGGGAATCAGCAGCGTCGGGTTGAGATCCTCAAGACGTGAAGCACGCTCTGACAGCGGCCGCTGTCTCGGCGTGGATGTCGAATACTTGGTCAAGCCCGGTGGTCTCCAGTGCGTGGCTGACCGCATGGTTGTCCTCGACGACAAGGGCCAAGTGGCGACCGGCGGCTTCTTGCGCGGCGAGGATCTCGACGAGGATGTTGAGGCCGATCGAAGCCAGGAACCGAACGGCCGACAAGTCGATCACGAGATGGGCGGGTACGACATTGATCGCGTTCAGCTTCTCCCGCAGGGTAGGACCGGTAAGTAAGTCCACCTCACCGGCCACCACGCACAGGATCGTGCCCGGCGAGACCTCGCTCACCGTTACGTTGAGCAGCTCCTCCGTCGCGACCCCACAGGTGTCGTAGGACTCGTGCATCGCTTCCCCCAGCTCCACAGGTAGGCGGCCCAGCAGCGTTGCAACCAGGAAACCGGTAGTCAAGTTGAGTGCGTGAATTTAGCAGTGTGCGTCCCATCTCTCGTCCCGGCCGCCGCAAGGGCAGCTCGCGGGGCCGAGCGGGCACCTCGAACCCCGCACCGTAGTCTCGCCCGCGTTATGGCGACGGATGGGCAGCAGATCCGGCAGAGCCCGCACCTGATTGTGTGCGGTGATAACCCGCTGGCCTACCGCCTGGTCGAGGAGCTCGTCACCCAAATGGGCAACGAGGTGACCGCGATCCTGCCGTCGACGGAACGGAACTACGGTCCCCGAATCGCCGCGCTACCGAAGGTACGGGTGATCGAGGCACCCGAGTTCAGCGAGGCTGCCTTCCGTGCTGCGGAAGTGGAGCAGGCCAGTGCGGTCGCATTGGTCAGCCAGGACGACGTCGGCAACATTCATGCCGCGCTCCGGGTCCAGGAGCTCAACGCTGACCTGCGGCTGGTAATCCGTTTCCTCAACATGAACCTCGGTGAGCGCATCCGGACCCTGTTCCCGGGCTGCGCCGTGCTGTCCGATGCTGACACGGCGGCCCCGTCGTTCGTGGCTGGGGCTCTGAGTGAGCTGGCGCCGAGCTATGTGCGGCTGGCAGATCGGACACTGTATGTCGCGCGACGGCGCGACGTGGCTGCGGATCGGCTGATCTGTGCGGTTGCCGACACCAGCGGGCCGGGAAATCCCGAACTGTTACCAACCGACCAGGAACAGGCCGATCTCGTGCTGGCCGAAGGTCAAGCCGCCTTCGGCGATACCGGCACTCATCGTCGACGACTCAACCTGCCGCGTGCTCTGTGGTCGCGCATCAAGGCGAGGCTCAACCGCAAGCTGGCCATTGCCGCGGTCGGATTGTTCGCCCTGTTAGGGCTCGGTACCGTGCTGTTCGCCAGGGTGGGCGGCTTCTCGTGGTCCAGCGCTCTTTATCTCACCCTCCTGAACGCCGCTGGAGCCGCGCAGCCTGATACCGGGCTAAGCACCATGAACAAGATCATCCAAACGATGGTCACGCTTGTCGGGATCTCGATCATCCCGGTGGTCACTGCGACGGTGGTCGATGCCGCCGTGAGTTCTCGGCTGGACACCGCTCTGGGCAGGCTGCGTCCTATCGCCGGCCACGTGGTCGTCGTCGGGCTGGGCAACGTCGGCGCCCGCGTCGTTGCGCAGTTGCATGACTTGGGCGTTCCGGTGGTGTGCGTAGACAGCGACGAGCACGCCCGCGGTCTGCCGCTCGCCCGGCAAATCGGCGCGCCAATCGTGTTCGGCGACGCCAGCCGGGAGGCCACCCTGCGCGCCGCGTATCTCGGCACCTGCCGAGCTTTGGTCGCGGTCACCAACAACGATGTCACCAACCTGGAAGCGGCCCTGCAGGGCCGCGCGATGAGCCAGGATCTCCGCGTTGTGCTCCGGTTGTTCGACAGCGACCTCGCCGAGCGGGTCCAGCGCAACTTCGGCATCACCATCTCCCGGAGCGTGCCCAATCTCGCCGCTCCGGCCTTCGCTGCCGCGATGCTGCGCCGGGAGGTCCTGGGCACCATTTCGATCGAACGCATGGTCTTGCTGATCGCCGAGATACCCGTCCAGGCGGGCTCCGAACTCGACGGCCTGGCCAGCCAGGCCGTCAATGCACCCCACCAGGTTCAAGTGATCGGGATCCAACGTCACGCGACGGACACTGTCGAGCTACCCCCACCTCCGGATCACTTTCTCGCCAGCGGCGACCGCCTGATCATTCTGGCGACCCGCGCGGGCCTCGGACGGGTCCTGATCCGCAGCGTCGCGACAGAGCTCTGGCGGCAACTGGACGAGGCCGGGTCTGGCGCCCCGACAACCGGCCAGTAGTAAAGGCATCAGCGCAGCCGCGGCCAAACACGGGCGCCGTTTGGCACCAGCCGCGGGCGGGTATCTCACAGCGGATGGTTCAGCTTATGCTCAGGAGACCCTCTGTGGCGGAGCCGACCCTGGACCGAGTGCGGCCGGCACTGGTGGACAGGGTGGCTTGTACACATCAGTGAACTGACCAGGTAGGAGCGGGGCCGTAGCAGTGCACTCGACATTCATTTCTCAGACGTCCTGGATGCGTGACATCCCGCATGAAACTCCGGTGACGGCGTTGAGTATTCCTGGGACACACAATTCTGTCTGCATCGGCGGCCCCCTCGGATTCGGTCAGACCCAAAACCTGGACCTATCCCATCAGCTGATTGCAGGGATACGTTTTTTCGATCTCAGACTGGCGCACTACCAGGATAATCTTTTCGCCCATCACGACGTGGTCCACATGGAAAAGTGTTACGCAGAGGTTCTGAACACTTGTTCAAACTTCCTCCATCAGTTCCCTTTGACTTATTGGCCGGAGAGTCAGACCTTCAGGAGTGCGGCGACTCCGGTCTACGACGTGCATGATCGCTACCGGGGGCTCAAGGAGGAAGAAAAGTGCGAACTCGTCGTAGCCCATCTGGAGGAAGCAAAAAAAGGTGACCTCAAAGATCTGTACATCACGTTTTCCAGCGCTGTCGGCCTAAAAGCACATGGCTATGCAGATGACATCAACCCACGACTCAGCGACTATCTGGTAGAATCCTCGAAGGGGCGCGTCGGAATTGTCGCGATGGACTACTTCGAGGAGCCTCCAGAATTGGTCTCCAACGTGATCAAGATGAATTGACCATGCTCAACATCTTCGCCCGTCCATCGGTTTCCCGGTTCGTGGAGCCGATCGGATTCTGGCTGGTCCGAGCCGGTATCGGACCCGACGCCATCACCGTCGTCGGCACGATTGGGACAGTGGCCTCCGCGCTGTGGTTCTTCCCGCGTGGCCAGCTGTTGGCGGGCACCATTGCAGTAACGGTGTTCGTACTGCTCGACGTGCTCGACGGGGCAGTCGCCAGGGCCCGCGGATCCGGCACCCCGTGGGGGACCGTGCTGGACGCCACCTGTGACCGGATCGCCGACGGTGCGCTGTTCGTCGGCCTGACCTGGTGGTGCTTTGTGGTCGCCGGCGACCGACTGCTGGCCGCAGCAGCACTGACGTGCCTGGTCAGTGCACAGGTCATCTCCTACATCAAAGCCCGCGCGGAAGCCAGCGGCCTCTGCGGGGACGGTGGGATGGTCGAGCGCGCCGAGCGCTACATCATCACGCTGGTCGGTGCCGGCTTGGCCGGCCTCGGAATACCCTTTGCGATCGAGGTCGCGCTGTGGCTGCTTGCTGGACTACAACTGGTCACCGTGACTCAACGACTGCTCGCCGTGCGGCGCAGCGCCTGGGAGCGCGAGGCTCGGTGAGCAAGGTATCGCCGGTACCGGCAGCTGTGGACCCCGAGCAGGTACCCCATGCCTCGCCGGAACGCCCGCTGCCAGCAGTGGTGATCAACCCAAGTCACGTCAGCGATCTGCCGCGGCTGCATAACAAGATCGCGAAGGTGTGCGAGGAGTTGGGCTGGGCACCACCGCTGTGGCTAACGACCACCGTCGAGGATCCTGGCGGCGGTCAGACCCGCCTCGCGCTGGACGCCAGCGCCGACGTGGTGCTCGCCTGCGGCGGGGACGGCACCGTCCGCCACGTCGCGAGTGTCCTCGCCGGATCGGGCATCCCGCTCGGCCTGCTGCCCACGGGTACCGCCAACCTGCTGGCCCGCAACCTCGGTCTCGTGCTGAACGACCCGGTCAAAGCCACCCGGATTGCGTTGTCCGGGACCAACCGAGCGATCGACGTCGGTCGGGTGCTCATCGACGACCGGGAGGAGGAGCAGGCATTCCTGGTGATGGCTGGGATGGGCTTCGACGCGGCGATCATGGCGGGTGCGCCTCACCGGTTAAAGGCGCGGCTGGGTCCGTTGGCGTATTTCGTCTCCGGCGCCCGCGCACTGACGGATCCGAGGGCCCCGATCACGCTCGCCGTGGATGGCCGATCGGAACTGCCCCGTCAAGTCCGCACGGTGGTCGTCGGCAACTGCGGCAAGCTTCTTGCCGGGTTGCGCCTGCTGCCCGCGGCAAAGGTGGACGACGGGCTACTGGATGTCGTGGCCATCGGACCGAAGAGCATCCGCGGATGGCTGGCCGTGACTGCACGGGTGCTGGGCCGCCGCCGCCATGGTCACCGCATCGTGCAGTACTGGCAAGGCCGCATCATCATCCTCAGCGCGGAAGCCCCACAGCCGGCTCAACTCGATGGCGATCCGATTGGCGAGGTGCGGGCAATGCGGATGCGTGTCGAGCCGGGGGTTCTGTTGGTGCGCGTCTAACCTCGTCTACGCATTCAGGGGACAGACCCGTCAGGGCTGCCGCTCGCAGCGCGGAGTGCACGGCGGACTGCTCGTGGCAGACCAGGTTCACGGTTACTGAGAGAGCCTTCGCCCGGGCCAAGGCGCAGTCGAGAACTGTCAATCCGGCCGTGCCGTGGAAACTGACTCCCGTCAGGTCGAGTTCCAACGTGCCTGGCTGGTGCTCCAGTTCGCGGTGCAGACACGCACTGAGCTTGGGTGCCGTTACGGAATCGACTTCGCCGACCGCGACCATGACGACCAGATCCTCAGCTAGCCGGTCCACTCGTACGCTGAACATGCTCTGCGCTCCAGCCTCGTGCCTCATCGCCGCAGACCTAAAGAGGCGGTTAATTCCCGGTATCGTGGGCGTCTAAACGTCCTTGCCTGCGCCAATCCGGGTGATGGTGGGCCAGAGGTTGGCGGCGGAGTGTTTGAAGCACTCTCCGACGGGTACGTACGGGTAGTAGAGGCACAAACAGCGCGCGCCTCCGATGAAGGCAGGATAGAGGAGGACCACCATGACACTCGTCCCGAGCGATGTGACGGATAGAGCCATCGAAGAGGACGAGGGATCGTCGGGTCCTTCTTCCTGGATGCCCCGTTGGCTGCGGCGGCAACGCGAAGCTGACGACCTGGCGCAGTGGGCCAGCCAGGTGGCGCGGCAGTGGACCGACGCGATGGACACGGCGCACCTTGCGGAGCACGGCCAGAGCGCTGCAAAGCTGCCCATCACGGTGGCACCGCAGGTGGAATCGGTGGATCCGGGCCCGCCCATGACGATGCTGGTGCGAATGCTGCCCGGCCAGCCTGTAGAAGACTTCCAGGACAAAGCCGAAGTCATCGCCGCAGTGATGCAGGTTTCCACGGTCGAGATCACGCCCTTCGATGATGGCTTGATCAACGTGGTCTTACTGGACCACGATTTGTATAGCGAGGTCACTCCCCCGCCGGCTTGATCACGATCCGACCTGGCACTGTGGTGGCGGTGAAGAGCACTCTCGATCCGGCCACTGCCGCACTGGACGCTGCGCGTGCGTTGGCGCCCGAGATCCGTGAGCGTGCTAGTGAGGGAGAACAGTTGCGCACCATGCCACCCGATCTCGCGGATCGGGTCGAGGCAGCCGGACTGTTCGCCTTATGGCTACCGCGTGCATTGGGTGGCCTCGAACTGGACCCGGCGAGCATCGTCCGGATCATCGAGGAGATCAGTTATGCGGATGGGTCTGCTGGCTGGACCATACTGATCGGTGCGAGTACGGCGTTTTTCGCTTGGCTGGAACCCGACGCTGCCCGTGAGCTGATCGCCGGCCGACCCTATGGTGCGTCGACGAGCATGATCGCGCCTAGCGGCTCGGCGATGCCGGACGGTACGGGCGGCCACATCGTAAGCGGCCGGTGGGCGTTCAACACCGGCATTAAGCATGCCCGATTTTCCCAGGTCGCCGCGGTCGTACTGGACGCAGATGGGGCACCGAGGATGGGTGAGGGTGGCGGTCCTCAGTGGCGGATGGCATACCTGCCTGCCAACCCGGACTGGATCCTCGACACTTGGGATGGAGCTGGCCTGCGCGGCAGCGGCAGTCACGATGTGGTCCTGGACGGGCTGCGGGTGCCCGCCGAGCTGTTCGTCAACCCGCTTGAGAGTCGACCGCACCACGATGGCCCGCTGTGGCGGTTCCCGTTGTTCGCCAACCTCAGCGTGACATTGCTCGGTTTCCCCCTCGCGGTTGCCCGCCGAGCACTCGATGAGTTCACGGAGCTGGCCCGGACCAAGACGCGCGGCCCAGAGCGGCTTCGGGTCGCCGACGACCGGCACGTTCAGGTGCAGCTCGCGACCGCCGAGGGCGTCTTGCAGTCTGCGCGGGCGTTTGCCTTCGACATGATCGGCGACGCGTGGGACACCGCGTGCTCCGGTGACCCGCTCAGCCTCGACCAGCGCGCTCAGCTGCAACTGGCCGCCCATCAGGCGGTGCGGGCGGCGATCGCGGCGGTCGACGGGGTGTTCCGACTGGCTGGGGCGGGTGCCCTTTACGCCGACCAACCGATTCAACGTTGTTTCCGGGACCTGCACGCAGTCGACACGCACACGTTCCTCAGCGCAGACGTCGTGACCCGGTATGCCAAGCACCGGCTCGGCGTCGCACAGCCGCCGCAGGTGTTCTGAATTCAGGCCGCTCCCCGCTGCGCGGGGAAGGACCGTCGTCGCGCGCAGAGGTGCCACCCACGGCAACTTCGATTCGTGCAGACCGATTCCGAGTCCGCGGACACAGTGGCAGTCGAAGGAGAGTGTGAGTCCCGCCTGCCGAGACTCTGATCCAGAGATGGCGGTCTATCCCCATAAGGGGACCAGCTCGGGCAGGTGCTGGCGAGGCAGCTCGGCAGCGTCCCCCAGCTGCTCTGCCCGAAATTTACCGGTAGTCGTCGTCATCGACGGGCACCGACCGCCGCTGATCGATTGCGTCGACGACATCGGCTTCAGCTTCGAAGGGAAGCCGAAGTGATCGCATGGCGACCTCGTCGTGTTGAGTGGCCGGTCGCTGTTGCTCCGCAACGTCGTACTCGGAAGCGTGCGAGAACACGTCCCAGGAAGGTTGCGCTGCGGCGATGGACCGGGCCTTCGGATGTTGCTCCTCGCTCCCCGGCCCAGCTGCACGAAAAAGACCCTGATGCTCGGCCTGCCGATCATCGTCGGATTGGCTGCGTCGTGAGATCTGCTCGGTCAAGTTGTCACCGTTCATCATCTTCGCGGGGTCACCGCTCGGTCGCGGCCCGTCCGGCCGCCGGCACGCAACCCTATGCCACACCGCCAGCCACGGCGACTGCCGATCAGCCTCTGCGCAGGCCTACATCCGACTCCGGCACCTCCCGCTGCTCACGACGCTGGCCGCGCGACCCGGAACCCGGCACCCGCGCAACCTCATTACCTCTGGCGGCCACGGAACCCGGCCAACATCGAGGGCGCACCGGACGGGGCCGGGCAACGAGCGGCTCTCCTGAACGAAGCATGACAACAACCACTGCTCCCATCACCGGACGCAACAGCGCCTCTCGGTCAGACGGTTTCCTGCGGAAATGTCGTGCTAAGACCTCAGCCAGCACGTCGTCAGGTTGCTTGCCGCGTCGCCAGCGCATGCTCGGATCTTCTCGGGGGTGTTTTCAGTGGTGTACCCGCTCCTCCAGGGTGATCGGGTAAGCGGATAGCATACTGCTGAGTAGCACGACAGGGGACGCGAGGTGGGCGATGATCGAGAAGCCTCAATTTAGTGGGGCTTACTTCCTGAGTCGCTCCGCTTCCCGTCACGAGGT
>DASYMC010000220.1:0-4022 GCA_036009255.1 Pseudonocardiaceae bacterium | reverse complement strand
GCGGGATCCGCATCACCGAGATACCCCCTCGGCACCAAGTCAACCCTGCGCGTCGGGGAAGCGGTCGGCTGGGAGCCGACCGCTTCCGGGCGTGGCGGTGGTTCTTAGCTATCGGGTTCGGTCGATAGGCTGGGTCAGAGGTGTCGGGGCTCGGCAGGAGCGCCGTCGAGCTCGACCGATGCGCCTGGCACCTCGGCCGGTTGTGGGATCGGCGCGACCCTCTGCCTGCCCGGCTGCTCGGGGGCGCCGGTGCGCCGATTCACTGGTGCGGGGACCGGTTCGAGTGGATGCCGGCGCAGGTGCATGATCTGGTAGACCACCAGTACGGCCAAGATCCCTAACAGCGCCGCGGAGGTTCCCTTGGTGCCCCAGTTCAGCCCACCATGATCGAGCGGTTTGCTCAGCGAATCCCCAGCGGTGGCGCCGAGGGGTCGGGTGAGCACGAACGCGATCCAGAACAACATGGTGCCGTTGATGTTGGTCAGGTAGTGCGCGGCCGCGAGCAGCACCATGATCCCGGCCAGCAGCAGAAACCCGTTGCGGAAGCCGATACCAGCATCATCGGCCAGGAAGTCACCGCTGGAGGTGCCCAGGGTGTTGGAGAACAAGATGGCGATCCAATACAGCAGCTCCCCTCTGAAGGTGGCGATGTTTTCCACGTCCAAGGTTTGCCCGCTGCGCCACCAGATCAAGAAGATGACCGCTAGGCAGGAGGTCAGGATCAGCGCTCCCAGGGTGTAGCCCAACCCGGCAGTGCGGTTCATGAAGTCCGACATCGTGGTCCCAGCGGTGCTGGTCGTCACGATCACCGTCCAGAAGATCGCCGGGTGGAACCGGCGAGCCCGCAGCTGGAACACCACGCTGACCAGGAACATCGAAAAAAAGATGAGCGTGCTGGTGAGGTATCCGACTTTCAACGTCTGCGCGAGCAGATCACCACCGGTTTCCCCCAGTGTGGTCGCGGCGATTTTCAGAATCCAGAACACCACTGTCACATGGGGCAGCTTGCGAGTGACGTAGCCCGCCGGGTGCTGCGCAACCTCTGGACCTGGCCCAGGCACCGCAGGCTTGGACATCGTTCCTTTATCCAACGTTCCTCATCCAATCTTTCTGCGTCTACACGCCGGGTGGACACAACACACACCCACGCGCATGCTGTCTCATGCCATGGTCAACAGCCGATGGAGCTGCCAGTCCGCCTTGCTGCTGCCGATCGCCAACGGCGCGAGGCATTGGCATCGGTGAGGTGAACCATTGCAGGCCCAACAGTCTCAAGGGCTCATTCGTGCCCACCGTTGCGACTGGAGATACGCAAGCGAAGGCGTGATCGGGCTGGAACGCATGCCGTAACGCAGCTTCTCGCGTGGACGCATCAATATTCCCCCAGAAGCGGAACCACAGGACTCACCGAGAATCGTACCAGCGCGGACGGGCATGCCGGTGCGCACCGGTGATTCTCATCGAATTCTTACGTACCGTTCTCATCGAATTCTCATCGTTCACAGTGAACTCACGTGAACTGTTGCAATGCCGTGGGATTCCGTCACACTGATGTCACGAAGTATGCATAGCTCTCCTCTGCGGGGCGTTACCGAGCGCACGCGACCGGCACCCTACGGAGATCGGTCGATATCTCGTACACATCTGAGAGTCCCGATCGCGCCACGGCGCCCAACGGCGTGCTGAGCGCGATAGCGGACCGTGGTTTCCGCCGGATGCCGCCGCTGCTGCTCCGTTCGGTCGCACGCTGTCCTCAGGCGACCCGCTGTCCGTGGCTGTGGTGACGCTGATCCGCCTGTGCACCGGCGGCGGACTGTGGGACCGCTGGAACCACCGTACGACGCTACGTCACGCCAGATAACATATTGTGACTGTGGACACGTTTCGACGACTCTCATGGTCCTCACGTCGTGGTGTCGCCAATCACCGCGCATGACGACAAATCCCGGGCGGGTCGCGGCGGCGCCGCCCCGCTGGGCCTGGGCTTGACCGGGACTAGCCTCGTGATGGCCAGCCTGCTGATCGTCGTGCTGGTCTTCCAGTTCCGGGCGCGCCGGTACGTGTCGTGGATCCACTGGCTCGCGGTCGTGTTGATCAGCGTCGTCGGCACTTTGATCACCGATAACCTGACCGACAACTTCGGCGTTTCCCTGGAAACCACCACTATCGCGTTCAGCGTCGCTCTCGCCGCGACCTTCGCGACCTGGTATGGACGCGAGAAAACATACTGGATCTCCGCGCTCCTGTTCGTCGCACTCATCGCGATCGCGGCCATCGCCCACTTCGGCTTCAAGGTCAACGCAGTGCTGGCCTTCTGGATCGCCTACATCCTTACCCGCCCGCTGGGAGCGTCCCTGGGCGACTATCTGTCACAGCCCTCGGACAACGGCGGTCTCGGTCTGGGCACGGTTGGGACCAGCGCGCAGCAATCACCCCATGACGTCGATCCGGCCCTGGGCCCGTTTGCGGCCGGTTAGTCGGTGCGGCGTGGCCGTCGGTGTGTGTCGCCTCGCTTGAGATATCCACCCTCAAGGCGCGGATCCCCACCTTGAGCTGGTAGTTCGAGGGTCACCGTGGCGCCGCCGCCGGGGCGGTTAGCCGCGGTGGCATGGCCGGCGTGGGCGTGGGTGATGGCTTGCACGATGGAAAGGCCCAGCCCGGTCCCGCCGCCGTCTCGGGTCCGGGCCGCCTCGGCGCGATGGAAGCGTTCGAATGCGGCAAGAATTCAGCGGGAAAACCAGGTCCGCGGTCAGCTACCTCGATCGTGATCATTCCCGTGCCGTTCGCGCTGGCGTTGACGTCCACGACGCTGTCGGCGGGGGCGTGCCGCGTCGCGTTGTCCAGCAGGTGTCCACCGCTTGGCGTAACCGCTCAGACCCCATGTGACGCCCATGTGAGCAACATGAGAACCGAACACATCGTGCGAGTCATCGCCGGTGTGCGCAGCGCCGCGCTCGGGTCACGCCGGAACCGGAAGGGTGACGGTGAGCAGCTTCGCCCCGGTCAGATCGAGCCGTAGCCGGCTGCCGCTGGTGGCGTAGCGCAGCACCACAGCGGCGCAGCTGGGGCAGCGCACGACCAGCGCGGGGGCGTCGGCGTACAGCGGGTGCACGGCCAGCGGCGCGCTGTTCCCGCAGCCTGCGCAAGTGGCCACGGCCGCCGTCAGGTCCACGGTGAAAAGCTCGACAAGCGGACCCGCGGCCGCGTTCGCGTCTAACCGCCGGTCCGCCGCCTCGTCGGGATTGGTCATCAGGGGCCTCCGCTCGCTCCGAAACGTTCCGTTTTGATCCGGCCCGGGTTGTGACCGAGGTCGATCAACGCGCCGGTGACGGCCTCGACGAAGCTGGTCGGCCCGCACACCAGCAGATCCGGACCCTGCGCTGGCGGGACGGTGTGCTCGGCCAGTAACACCGCGTCGACCCGTCCGGTCAGCCCCAGCCAGCCCGCGGGTGCCCCGCGGGTGAGCGTCACGTCCACCTCGACGGTGGCCGGGTGGTGCTCCAACTCGGCCGCACCGATGAGGTCGTCGACGGTTCGTGCGGAATACAGCAGCCGGACCGTCCGTGAGCCGCCGGTGGCGTGGTGATGGCCGAGCATGGACAGGAAGGGCACCACGCCGGAACCGCCGGCGATCAATTGGATCGGGCCATCCGTGCCGGTGGGCCAGACGAAGTACCCGCCGACCGGGCCGCGGAGCTCGAGAAGATCCCCCGCGCGCAGGACGTCAGTGAGGTATGGCGAGACCTCCCCGTCCGTCAAGCGCTCCACGATCAGCTCGATCCCGGATTGCTCCGGCGGGGAGGCGATGGAGTAGCTGCGCTGCGCGGTGTAACCGTCGGCGTCGGTCAGGCGCACGTCGACGTGCTGACCCGGCAGGTGCCCGGACCAGTCCGGCGGGTGGAGACTGAGCCGGCACGCACGGTCGGTCTCGCGGCGCAGGGCGAGGACCTCGGCGCGTTGCCAGCTCAGTCTCCGGCGTAGCGCTGTTCCCGCCATGGGTCGCCATAGTTGTGGTAGCCGAA
>DASYMC010000219.1:0-7388 GCA_036009255.1 Pseudonocardiaceae bacterium | reverse complement strand
CAGCGCGTCCCCGTGCACGCGCTGGGCGACCGGCAGGCCACCCGCTACGAGCAGCGAGGAGCGGAGGCGGCGCACGGCGTGGCACGAATCCTGGTCCCAGAACCCGCTTAGGAGGAGCTCGTCTCGCCACTGGACGCTGTCCCGGACCCCGAGCAGCGGCCCGTCCTCACCAGGCGCGACCCGCTCGAAAGCGAACCCGTCGCTCTTGGCCCGATCCAACAGCCGATTGGCAGCTGCCAGCTCCGGACTATCGTCCATCCCCGCCTCCCACCGGTACGCGCAGCAACTACTCGTTATCCGGCGCCGTGTCATCGCGAAGCCCACCCGGGCCGGGCTCGTCGTCCGCACCCCGATCCCTGTGAGGTCGGCCTACCACAGCAGCGATGGTTGATGGGGCAGTTCACCCGGTGGCCGACCGGAGATCACATCCCTCGTGCTGAGAACGGTCACAAGGCCGACCGCGTTGCGCACATCGGGCACCGCCCGCGATCCGGGGTCGCCAGGCTCGCCGCAAGGACCTGGACCCCACACAGCGCGGTTGCGGATCTATCGTGGGCTCACATTGGGGCAGCTGGGACGACTGGTGGGATACTCCGGGCAGCATTTGGGGGCGGTAGAGCGAGGTACTTCGGTTCTCTCGGAAATCGTGGTGTCAGCGTGCGACGCTGCAGTGTTGGCGAATGGCCGGTTGGTCTCGATGTTCCCGGCGGTGATTCGGGAACAGGCACGGCTCAGGCATCAGCATGAGGCGGCTAGGCGTCCGGGTACGCCGATTGATCTGGTCGGGGCGAGGGCTCGGCAAGTGTGCGACCAGGACGATATTGATTGGGCACGGCTGGCGGATGCGACACGTCGACCCTCGCGGTTGAGTACTGCGGTGGTCGACGACCTTGAGCTGATCACCGATCGGCAGCGACGGCTCTATCACGAGCTGTCCTCGGCAGAGATGATGGTGCACGTCCAGGCACACGTCGGGCTGCTGGTGTCACTGTTGGACAGTGCGGCTCCGGACTTGCTGCGGCACCGGGTCGCTTCAGCGGCTGCTGAGGGGGCGGGCTTCGCGGCCTGGTTGTGGTACGACCTGGGTGATCTGTACACGATGAGTCACTGCTATCGGCAGGCGACCCTGACCGCAGATGAATCGTCCAACACTGGCCTACGGTCGTACATTCTCGGTTATCAGGGTCTCGTTGCGCGGACACAGGGCCACTTGGAGTCGGCGCTTGGATTTTTCGACCAGGCACGCCAGACCGCTCAGCGGTCAGTCTCTAATCCCACTCTGTCATGGTTGACGGTGCTGACTGCCGACGCGCTTGCCCGAGTGGGGCGCAGTCGCGAAGCGTTGGCTGAGCTAGACGCCGCGCCGTCGCTGCTGTCGGGTCAGGACAGCCGGACCGATGAGTGGATGTACGACTCGATGAGGGCAGTCTCGCCGTCCATGCCGGTACGTGCCTGCTCGCGGTGGGGCGGCCGGAGAGCGCGACGGCGGCGTTCACCGACGCGCTCCGGTTGTTGCCTGTTTCCTGCGAGCGTCGCGGCGCAGAGATCCAAGTGGGGCTTGCGGCCGCACGGTTGGCGTCGGGAGAGGTGGAGGAGGGGCAACGGTTGGCGCTGGTCTCTCTGGAGACTTTCGCTGCTCGGGGTTCGGTTGCGGGTCTGCATCGGGTCCGGGAGTTGCGGGGGCAATTTCGAGCCAGAGGTCACGTCGGTGCCGCTGCGGCAATAGACGAGCGGGCGCGGGCACTGGGGACCGTAGGAGTGTGACTAAACCCGCAGCCGGATCGGGTGTCGTCTCGGTTGATGCCGTGCAGGCCGCCGGGGAGCGCGTGTACTGGATTGAGGGGCGGCCCAGCGGCGACGTTCTGGTTCGATCCAGCGGGTCGGTCGATTGGGAGGATGTTCTGCCGCCTGGTGTGTCGGTCGCGTCCTACGTCCATGAATACGGTGGTGGCGCCTATCTGGCGACCGATAATGCCGTCTGGTTCGTGCGTGCTGATGACCAGCAGATCTGGCGGACTACCTCGGCTGGGCTGCGGCCGGTCACCGTGTCGCACCCGCACGGCGAGGACCGTTACGCAGACCTTTGCCTGAGTGCATCCGGGCTTCTCGTCGCCGTGCGGGAGCGTCACCTCAACGGTGCGGTAACCAACGAATTGGTGATGCTGCCGGCCGACGGATCGGCTGCCCCGTGGCCGGTGGCGCAGGGCTGGGATTTTTACTCCTTCCCACGGCCCAGCCCGGACGGGCGCGCGCTGGCCTGGACGACACGGCGGCATCCGTTGATGCCCTGGGACGGCACGTGGCTATGGATGGCTGAGATTCGCAAGGACGGCACGCTCGGCGATGCGCGGCATATTGCCGATGGTCCGGAAGAATCGGTGTTCCAGCCATACTGGAGTCCCGGCGGTGTCCTGCACTTCGTGTCAGATCGCACCGGTTGGTGGGATCTGTACACCTGCCTACCGGATGACGAGGTCGTCTCGTTGGTTCATCTCAAGTCGGCAGATCTGGGAACGGCCCAATGGGAGTTCGGGTACTCCACCTATGCTTTCTTGGATAACGATCGGATCGCTCTGCTCTCGTACCAGGGCGGAGCCACTCAGCTCAATATCTGGGATCGTCGCCGGTTCGATGTGCGCGCCGTCGAGTTGCCATATACGTCGATCAAGCCGTATTTGGCAAAATATGGGCGACGGGTCACAATGATCGGAGCAGCTTCGGATCGGATGCCTGCTGTCATCGTGGCTGATATCGACAGCGGGGAGTCGCGCGAGTTGACAGCGGCGGCTGGGGTCGTGCCGGGATGTCCGGCACCGAATCCCGAGGTTATTGCCATCCTCGCTCGGGATGGCGGTCGGGTGTATGCCACGTTGTACCGTCCTCAACCAGCGAAAGGTCTTGCGCCGGTGCCCGTGATAGTCCGTGCGCACCCGGGGCCGACCTCGAATGCGCCGTTGCGCCTGGACCCGTGGGTTCAGTTCTTTGTCGCCCACGGGTTCGCGGTGCTCGACGTGGATTACCGGGGTAGTACCGGCTACGGTCGCGCTTACCGGAACGCGCTACGCGGCCAATGGGGCGTGCTGGACGTGTCTGACTGCATCGATACCGTCGAGGCAATCGGACAAAACGGATCCCTCGATCTCACTCGCGTCGTCATCAGCGGCGCGAGTGCAGGTGGCTATACCGCGCTGCGAGCCGCGACGATCACGACAAAATCTCGGGCGGCCACCGTACGTTCAGCCATTGTCGACCCGGCCGCATGGCGTACCGCCGCACCGAAATTCCAATCGCACCATGCCGACCTTCTCCTGGGTCCCATCAGCAACTGGCGGGACCGCTCCTTGCTCCGGCCTGGCATCACTGCCCACTGCCCCATTCTCGCATTTCACGGTGTCCACGATTCGGTCACTCCACTTCGCCAAGTCCGGGAGCTTGTAACAGCGGTCGGCGAGCAGATATCCCTCGTGGTCTACCCGGATGAAGGCCACGGACTGAGCCGACCCGACAACATCGAACATGCGGCATACACCGAGCTAGCTCACTATCGGGCAGCGCTGGACAACTGAGTTCACTTCAGCTCGTCTGCAAGCGCCGGAACTGCCGCGGCCTGGTCTGTCAATTGGTGCGCGGCTTCCGGATCGGGTAGCTGCTGACTCAACCACCCGAACATCACGGCCACTGCGATCTGTGCAGCCAGGCGTGCGTGACCGACGCCCGGTACGACCTGCTGGCCTTCCACCACACCTACGCTCACCTCGTCGACGATCTCGAGGCGCTGGCGTTCACCGACCGCAATAGCTTGTGGCTGATGTTCACCCGCCCGGCTTGGCGCGCTACGTTCCCCAACCGAGAGGACGCGCTGCGGCGAATGGTCGCGCAGAGCCACGTCGCGATGGCGGCTCGTCACCCTGCATGACTTGGTCACCGCCTGGCCCGAGCGATGATCCCGACCGTGGCCGGCGGCAAGACCCTGGAGATCACGTCGGTGGATGACGACAAGATCTACATCCGGCATCGCTTGTGGACTGACGCGCTGTGCCGGGAACACCTGGAGAGGGCCGCAGAGTTGATCGAGCAGGGCCGGATGACCCGGCACGCGGGTCTGTTTGCCGAGGAGTATCGCGTTGAGGTGGCCGATGTGCGCGCGACCTCAGCGGCACACGTACTCAAGCATCTCGGCTTTCTCGAGTAAGCCCTGTGAGCAGCGATGCGCTACCAGCTGAGTGCGATGGTCTCCACACCGCAGGCGCTCGAACCGATCTGCGCACAGCACCGGTGTGCTCAGCTCGTTCCCCTGGCCACCGCGAATCTCGTGCTGACTCCGGTCACCGAGGACTTGGTGCACGAGCTGGACCGGCAGGGCACTCGCGTCTCGCCCGAAACCGGCTTCTGGTGGCTGTCAATCGGTGTGCAGGAGCTGCTGGTGACCGGATCGGCCCGCGGGCGGATCGCTTACCTGGAAGCCGACTACTTCGGTAGGGAGGGGCGTCAAACCGCTGCCGTCTGGCAATTCGGTGGGACAATCTACGGTCCCCGCATCCTCGGTCGCAATGAGTGCTTCCCGGCTGGCGGCAACAGCCCGATCTGTGGCGCATTGAGGCAGCTCGGAGTGGTCGCGGCCGGACGCCGCGACGAGTTCGTCGTCGCTGGGCTCGGTCGGTATCGCCACACGGTCGAATGGTCTGGACCGTGAGCGCCACCTCGTCACCCCTGATCCTGGTGTCGCGTTAGCCGCTGCCGGTGACGTTCCATGAGGGCGCGGCGTTGAGTGTCTCGGCGTCGAACCCGGCCGTCTGCCGGTACTGGAACGCGATCGAGTCGAGCTCCTCTCGGGTCATCACGTCCTCGATGCGGGTGAAGCCGTTTGGCGCTCGTTGCTCGACCAGCTGCAGTACCCGCTCGGGACCTCGCTGCCGATTGGCCAGCACAAGCGTGTTCATCGGCTCGCGGCGGGCCTGCTCGTAAGCAGCGAGCCCGGCCACCGGGGTATCGGCGCGGGCAAGCTCCCAAGCCAGCACCCGACCATCGATGATTGCCTGAGTCCCTCCGTTGGAGCCGAAGGGATACATCGGATGCGCCGCGTCGCCGAGCAGGCTGACCCGGCCTGTTCCCCAGTGTGGCAACGGGTTCCGGTCCACCATCGGGTACTCCCAGACCCTCGGCGTGGCGCGCACCAGCGCCGGCACGTCGAGCCAGTCAAAGCGCCGGTCGGCCACGTGCGGCAGCACGTCATCCAACCCACCCAGGTAGTGCCAATCACCCAGCGGCGCCTGGGTTGGCTGACCCAGTCGCGCTCCGACTCCCCAGTTGACCATGGATCGGCCGGACTCCTCGGCGGCCCGGGAGACCGGGTAGACCACCACAGTCGGGTTGGCCCCGGACAGGATCATGGTGCGGCCGCCGAGGAACGGCTCAGTGTCGATCAGGCCGCGCCACAGATGGATGCCGTTCCAGATCGGCGCTCCCTCGCCGGGGTGCAGTTGCGCACGCACTGCGGAGTTGATGCCGTCGGCGCCGACCAGCACATCTGTCGAGTCGGCCACTAGGCGGCCGGTCTCGCGGTCTCGCAGCTCGACCAGCACCCGGTCCTCTTCTTGTTCGAAGCGTTCCATGGCCAGCCCGGTCCGGACCGAATCAGCTCCGAGACGCTCCTGCACGGTCTCCAGCAGCATCATCTGCAGTTCGCCTCGATGGATCGAATACTGCGGCCAGTGGTAGCCCGCGGCCAGACCCCGGGGCTCAACACAGATCCGGCTGCCGAAGCGGTCGTGGTAGATCAGCTCGCTAGTGGGGATGCCGGCGGCTGCCAGTTCCCCGGCCAATCCCAATTCGATCAGCTCCCGGGTGGCGTGCGGGAGGATGTTGATTCCGACACCGAGCGCCCTGAGCTCACGAGCCGCGTCGACGACTCGTACCCCGATGCCGGCTGCGTGCAGGCTCAAGGCTGCCGAAAGTCCGCCAAGACCGGCGCCGACGATCAGGACATCCACGGCAAAAGACATTACCCCGACAGATCCGACAGTCTGCTTGGCGACTCACGAGGGTTTACGGAGCGGTGAGCGGGGGTAACTGAGCGCAACCAGGCGACGTCGCACCCACCGCTATGGCGAGAGACCACGAAGGAGGCGCAGGACATGATGAGTTTCGGCTTGATCGTTCTTGTGACATTCGTCCTGGTGATCCTGGGAGTCCACATGTGGTGCAGGTTCAGCGAGTTGCAGGACCAGGCACACGCGAGAAGGCAAGTAGCAGCCCGGCGGTCCATCAGAAGGTATCGGGACCACGGCGTCGGGCTGGCTGAAAAGTCGAATATCCATGGCAGCGGCCACTGGCATTCCGTCCGAGCGTCCGCTGCCCCGAGGTAGGCGGTGATTGAGTCATGATCGGTATCGATTGCCTCGCCCCCGATTTGCAGGTCACGCGGCCGGCGCCAGCGTGTTGGGAGGTGGATCCTGAGGTGTTTTACGGTCCGGCCGACAGTTCGGAAGGTGAGCCGGTACACATCTGGGAGCGGCGGGCGCTCGCCGTCTGTGCTAGTTGCCCAGTGCTGGCCACCTGTCGCGCTGAGGCCTTGGAGTTCGCTGCCGACGAGCAGTACGGCGTCATCGGAGGCATGACCGCAGGGCAGCGACGGGAGGTGTTGCGCGGATCGCGTCCCCGGCAGGGCCGAGCACGACCAAACCGAAGGCGGGGTCGCGCCTCAGGAGGGGTCGACCGCCGTCCTCGGCTCACCCGACCGTAAGCCCGGCCACCGAATGCCGGGTGTCGATTGGCGGGGTAAGAAGATGCACGAGGAGAAGATCGTGATTCGATCAGTCTCAGGCCTAGTCGCGTTGCTGGCCCTCGCCGGCTGCGGGACTACCCCGATGTCAACGGCGGCACCCGTTACGTTGGTGGCCCCTGCCGTTTTGACGGCGGAGACTTGCCGCTCGATAAATGGACGTGCGGATAGCCGTTGCACACCGGGTGCCATCAACCCGGCGGTTACTCAGGACAACATCCACAGCACGGTCTGCGTACCGGGGTGGACCGACAAGGTGCAACCAGCGGCTGATTACACTGCCGCGCTCAAGCTCCGGCAGATGCGTGACTTCGGCGAGACCGGCTCACCGCAGAACTATAAAGAAGACCACCTGATACCTCTGTCCCTCGGCGGAGCGCCCACCGACCCGAAAAATCTGTTCCCCCAGCCCGCAGCGAAGACCACGGAGAAGGAAGAGCTCGAAGACCACCTCCATCAGTCGGTCTGCTCGGGTCAGATGACCCTGACCGCTGCGCAAGCGCAGACGCGACACGACTGGGCCCGTTAATGTGCTACTCCCGGCTACAGGTGGACTGCCTCAGATAACGCGGTGCCGCCCCCCCAAGGCCGAGGCCGGGCGGCACCA
>DASYMC010000218.1:0-4590 GCA_036009255.1 Pseudonocardiaceae bacterium | reverse complement strand
GTTCCACCCGAGGACCCGGTGTCACTCAGCGACTTCGCTCACGCGGACATCTACACCGTGCGGCAAGCCGCCGCCCGGCTAGGCATCAGCGCCGGGCTGGCCTACGAGCTGATCCGGGCTGGCGAGATCCCGGCTAAGCGGCTGGGCCGACGCTGGGTAGTGCCCCGAGAACTGTTTCACACCTGGCTCAACGAGATGCCAAAGGGAGCATGACATGTCATTCGTATCGCGCACTCCAGAAGGCAACTACCGGGCAAATTGGCGAGAGCCCTCCGGCCAGCAGAAAGCCAAGACATTCCGCACCAAGACAGAGGCCAAACGATTCCTCGCCGAGTTCGACGGCAGCCTCTCGCGCGGCCTGTATGTCGATCCGCACGCCGGCCGACTGCTGTTCGCCACGCACGCCCGAGAGTGGTTAGACAGCCGCAATGATGAGCTGACCACAAAAGCCCGCGACGCGTCGATCATGAATACCCACGTACTGCCGCAGTGGGGCACGTGGCCGCTCTCGAAGATCGATCACCTGTCGGTGCAGAAATGGATCACCGAATTGGGTACTCGGCGGGCACCAGCCACCGTCGCCGAGGCGCATCGCCTCACCTCAGCGGTGCTCCGGTCGGCAGTCCGGAACCGGCTGATCGCGTTCAACCCCTGCGAAGGCATCCGACTCCCCCGGCGCCGCCGACAGGACACCGCTGACCAAGTCATCAGCCGAGACGAACTGCGCAGCGAGCTACTGCCGGTAGTACCCGACAGGTACCGCGCGATCATCGCCACCGGTGCCGGTGCTGGGTTGCGCTGGGGTGAAGCTGCGGGTCTGCGTCTCGATGCACTAGACCTCAAGCGCGCCCGCCTCTCGGTGATCCGCACCGTGGTCGAAGTCAGCGGGCACACCACGTTCAAGCCCTATCCCAAGAGCAGCGCTGGCCGGCGCACAGTACCGCTGCCGAGCTGGCTCGTGCCGATCATCCGCGAGCATCTGGACCGGTATCCCGTCCCAGCCCAAGCACCGGTCTTCGCCAACGCGGTCGGCAAACCGCTCCGTCGGACCCTGTTCCGTTCCCGAGTCTGGCGGCCTGCACTGGTGCGAGCAGGATTGCTCGGCACCCTCGCCATCATCGACGAGAATACCGTTCGGGCCGGCTGGACCGACGACACCGGAGCGACGCTGGCCAAGGAATTCACGACCGAGCGGGACGCGATAATCCACATCGCCAAGTCATGCACCGGCGGTCTACGTTTCCATGATCTCAGGCATTCATATGCCACCTGGCTCGTCGATGACGGCGTGCCGGTCAACATGGTCCAGCGTGTGATGGGCCACGAGCGATCCTCGACGACCCTGGATCTCTACACCCGGCGCACTGACGATCACGACCGGATCTTGCAAGCACTCGATGACGATGACGTCTGCTGACGATTCGCTGACGATCGACCGCGATCACTCACGTGAAGATCGGATTGAAAGCCTCGATACGCCACTGAGCTGGGGTTTTGAGAGTGGGCGATACTGGGATCGAACCAGTGACCTCTTCGGTGTGAACGAAGCGCTCTCCCGCTGAGCTAATCGCCCCTACTGGCTGCGGCAGGGGATAACCATACAGGATCAGGCCAGCGGCGAACGCACCCAATCCCAGTCCACACCGAGCCAGCCGGTGAGCAGGCCGAAGACGTTCAGCAGCCAGAGCGTCGCCAGCACGATGACGCCGGTCAGGACGATGATTGCCAGCCGCACGGAAGGACGCTGGCCGCGCAGCCATTCGGTCCAGGCGTCGTAGCGAGCATGGGTCCAGTGGAGCACACGCTGGGCCCACACAAATTCAGTTCCCAGGATCGCCAGCCCGGCGAACAGGATCAGCCACCCGGGGCCTGGATAGGGAATGGCGATGACGCCGGCGATGAGCACCGCCGTGCCCACCACTCCTACCAGGATGCGATACCCGAGGTCTAGGCCTGGTCGGCGGCGCAGCCAAGACCGGAACCGGGTGAACCGGTTCTCGTGCCGAGCTCCGTCCCGCGATGGGCGGAGTGCCTGCTCGTCGACCCTCAGCTGTTCACCAATCCGCTCGCCACGACCTCAGTCGGTACCGCAGGGGCACGCCGACCCGGCTCCAAGGAGATCGCGTAGCCGGTGAACGTTCCCATTCTCGGGGCCGAGGGTACGGCATGCAGCTGGGGTGCCTCTCCCGATACGTCGAATGCTCCCAACGCAATGGGGGTCTTCCCAGCGAGGCCCCACAAGACGTAGGTCTGGTCTGCCACCCTGTTGCTGGGAAGATGCGTGGGCACCACGGCGACCTGGTCGCGGCTGGCGAGCACCATGCCCACCGGCTGCCCATCCGTGGCGACCAGCGGCACGCGGACCGTCGCCGGATCCGCGGCATTTCGTACCGCCTCGGACAGAGCGGTGGCCTGGCGCTGTGCTTGGTCGAGTTGACCGTCCAGCTGCACCACTCGGACTCCCAGCACCACAGCAGCGGCTACCAAGATCGCCGCCGCTACCCCGGCCAACTCCCTGAAGCGAAGCCGCGAAAGCCTGGGGATGGGTCGGGCCGGCGGCGCTGGGGGTACAAGCGGCACGACCGGCTCCGTCCACCTAGTACCTGTGACACTGAGTATCCGCTGTTCCAGCTCGGCGCTCGGAATGAGCTCAGGGACGGAAAGGCCCAACATGGCGCCAATCTCTTCGGTCTGTGAGGCTATCTGTGAGCAGGTCGGGCATTCTGGCAGGTGTGCGGCGACCAGGGACTCTTCAGCGGGCTCCAGGGAGTGCAACGCCCAACCGATGGCCAACTCGTTGTGCGGGCAGCCCTCGACCCGGCGCTGGTCATTCATCGGTTCACGTCCCTCACCATGCGCGCCTCGGCAACGAGAGTGTCCGGACCTAATTGATCGGCCAGCAGCGAGCGTAGCCGCTGCACAGCGGTAAACATGCGGGATTTCACCGTGCCCAGGGGGACACCGGTCAACACTGCGATCTCACGCTGCGTGTGTCCACCGAAATAGGCCAGCGCGAGCACCTGCCGCTGCTCCAGCGGCAACCGATGCAGCGCTGCGCGCACCTGACCGGCCGCGACCCGTGCCATTGCTGCCTGGTCGGCGCCCGGTACCGGCGTTGGCGACCAATCCTCGCCTGCCTCTGGCGCAGCGACCATGCGCCGGCGGATGGTGCTCTCCCGGCGCACTGCATCCACTGCTTTGTGGTGGATTAGCGTGAGCAGCCATGTGGCGAAACCTCCCCGCGACGGGTCGAACCGAGATGGATCACGCCACAGCGTCAGGAACACCTCCTGCACCACATCCTCGGCCAGCCCCTCATCTGCACAGATGCGGCGGGCAAGGGAGTAGCAGGGCCGGCCGAAACGCTGATAGAGCTGAGACAGTGCCGCTCCATCGGCTTCCCCTATGCGTTGCACGAGCTCGGCGTCGGAAGGTTCCTCGGACTGATTGGGGGGCACTGCCGGTCCCGGAGTGCCTTGCGATCGGTCGGGCCGCGGGGCACTTGATCGAGCCTCATCGGCCACCAGACAGATCCTCACGTCGTACCTACGCCGGGCACCACCTACCGGTTCAGGCTAGTTGTCCCAGAGTATTCCCGCAGACGGCGGCAGGCAGCCACCGCGAGCGACGACCCTGCCGCTTCGGTGAGCGTTTCTGCCCCGTCCGGGTGGTCTGCCTTAGGCATCCGGGCGTAGCTCAACCATTTCCGCGTCACAGCAGTCAAAGTCAATCGTTTCAGGTCCGAAGGCGCAGAAAGGGGCGATAACAATGCGTAACGACCATGTGACCCTGCGTTCGTCGGCGGTCTTCGATCTGTTGGCGCCACGCACGCCTGCGGTGCCGGTACAGGTTGCTCTGCGTTACGACACTCGTGACCCGTATGCAATCGTCGCCGCTTTCCGCACCGGCCGGGCCGGCTGGGTCGAGTGGGTGTTCTCCCGCGATCTCCTCGCCGACGGCTTGATCGCCGAAGCGGGAGACGGTGATGTGCGCATCCGGCCGGGCACGGGTGATCCGGAGATTGTCGTGGTGGAGCTCAACTCCCCCTCCGGCCACGCCGTCTTCGAGGCCAGCGCTCAGCGGCTAGCCGAGTTTCTCGACGCCAGCTACGACATCGTGCTACCCGGGGACGAGACGTTGTGGATGAACGTTGACCACGCGCTCGACCGGATGATCGCCAACGAACTACCCTGAGTTCGGGGGTGGCTTGATCCTGACTTCCCGAGTCGGCTAGAGTCCTGTCACGCATCCGGGCGGGGCAAGTGCATCCAGTCGGGAGCATGCGGACGTAGCGCAGCTGGTAGCGCATCACCTTGCCAAGGTGAGGGTCGCGGGTTCGAATCCCGTCGTCCGCTCTGTGCGTCCCTCCACGCCGGTCAGCCCCCAGGGGCGGATCTTCGGGGCGACGAGCTCAGACCGTCGGCCGTGGAAATTCTTCCGGCTACGAGACGCGGCGGAGTGGCCGAGTGGCTTAGGCAAGGGCCTGCAAAGCCCTGTACGCGGGTTCGATTCCCGCCTCCGCCTCGGGCGATTAGCTCAGTGGGAGAGCGCTACCTTGACACGGTAGAGGCCACTGGTTCAATCCCAGTA
>DASYMC010000217.1:0-30263 GCA_036009255.1 Pseudonocardiaceae bacterium | reverse complement strand
CCAGCAGGCCCGGGGCGACGCTCGCCTAACCATCAGTCGCCTTGGTGCCTAACCATCAGCCGCCTTGGTCACCCCGATGCGTGGGCGGCCCGGTAATCTGGTCCTCGTCGCTCACGCCCGTGTTCAACTGATCCTCCTGCTGGGCATCGTAGCCCGCGGGCGCGAGGTCTTCGCCCGAGGTGGTAGTTGATTGGCCTACCCCATGAGGACCCGACGGCGTCATGTCGGTGTCGGACACACCGCCGCGCTCAGCGTCGCTGATATCGCGGGGGCCGGTTTCGTGTCCAGGCACGCCGCCGCGTTCCTCCAGCAGCTTGTCCTGATCTTCGCCCGGCCCCGTCTTCTGGCGGTCGTCGTATGGAGGCAGGTCCCGGTCGCCGCCAGGATCCTGCTCTCCCCCGGAGTGTACGTTGGGCTCCCGCGGATAAGGAGGCCTCGCCACCCCGGCTTGCTGCTCGCTCATGATTGGGCTCCTTCCCATCGACATTGATGCACAGTGACTGTTGCCGAACGCTTATCGCGATCATCACGCACGGCCGGCTAGGTCGCTGTAGGGGACTACCCGCCAGCGCCGATGGTAAACTTCCCGCCGCGTTCGCCGCTAGGACACCGGCCGTGGGCTGAGCGCGCCCGCCGGAATCAGCTGATCGTCGAGGGTCAGCCGGACGTCTCCCGCGCCGTCGCTGACGGGAACCCACACCACGCCGTACCACTCGCCCCGTGAGCCACGGACCCAGCGCTTCAGCATGCCGGGAACCCGGCCGGTAAGGTGCAGCCCGTCGGCGATGATCCGCCTGCGGTGACCAGCCGGCAGCGGAAACGCCACGTCGAGGTCTATCCACACCGCCCGGGCTCGCAACACCTGGCTACCGGTGATGCCGTCTCCGCCATGGGCGCCGATCCACCCGAGCGTCATGCCGTGCTCCCTGATCGACTCGTTTCTCACCTCGAGCGCGGGGGAGCGCAGCTCTATCCAGTAACCATGGTCGGTTATACCCGGCGCGACAAGCAACCCGACGCGCGATCCGCCACGTCAGCAGGGCGGACGGCGACCACATCTGGCCAGGTCCGCTGCGCCGACCAGGCCGGCTTGGGGACCCAGCTCCGCGATCCGCAGCTCAGCCACCGGCCGGTGCCCGTGGCCGGTCAAGCAGGCGCGGAAGGCGGCCAACGCGGGAGCGCGCAACAGTTCACCCGCTGCGGACACGCCGCCACCGATGACGAACACACCGGGGTCCAGGACCGCGGCCAGCCCGCCCAGCCCCCGCCCCAGCCACGTCCCGATCACATCGAAGCACCGCAATGCCGCGATCTCGCCGCCCTGGGCGGCCTGGGTGATCATCTTCCCCGTGATGTTCTCCGGCCGACCCCGCGCAAGCCGCAACAATCCGCCGGCGGGTCCGGGTGAGACGCGGACCAGTTCGCGGGCTTCCCGCACCAGCGCCCGACCGCTGGCGTACTCCTCCCAGCACCCTCGCAAACCGCAGCCGCAGCGCCGTCCGTCCGGAACGACGGTGACGTGACCGATCTCAGCTGCCGCACCGAACTGGCCACGCACCAGCTGTCCGTTGATCACGATGCCGCCCCCGATGCCGGTTCCCACCGTGAGGGCCACCACGTGCTCGCAGCCCCGCCCCGCGCCGAAGCGGACCTCCGCCCAGGCGGCTGCGTTGGCGTCGTTCTCGATCACCACGAGCAGCCCCAGCCGGCGCTGCAGCGACGCCTGGAGCGGCTCATCACGCCAGGCCAGATGTGGGGCGAACATGACCGTCGAGCGCCGGGCGTCGATGAAGCCGGCCGCTCCTACACCCACCGCATCGATGTCGTAGTTGCTGCTGAGTTCTTTCACCACGGCGGCGATCGCATCCTCGATCTGCGCCACGTCCTGCGCCGGGGTGTCCCGGTGTGCCGTGGCGAGGATCGTCCCGCGCTCGTCGACGACACCGGCGGCGACCTTCGTGCCACCAATGTCCACGCCGATGGTCAAACAAGAGTGCACAGTAACCGCTCCACCTCCCCGCTCAACTTCAACATGCAGTCCCGCTCCGAGCCGCCCACGTTGGTGACGATAACGCCGACGCCCTGTTCATTGCGCGGAGATCAGCGACGAAGTATTAATCGTAGTAGATCCGATAAGGGCCAGGCCGGCTCTTCCTCATCAGGCGTTTCAGAGGAGCCCTGGCAGTGCCACAATGCCCTGTGCCACCCGGTGAGGAGGTAGGTTGTGAACCTCGGGCGAACGAAGTCCATCGAGCAGTCCATAACAGACACCGAGGAGCCGGACCACCGGCTCCACAAGCGGCTCGGTGCCGTGGAGCTCACCGTCTTCGGTGTCGGCGTGATCATCGGGACCGGCATCTTCGTCCTCACCGGCAAGGCCGCCGGGGTCCAAGCGGGCCCGGCAATCGCACTGTCGTTCGTGTTCGCGGGTATCGCCTGCGCACTGGCCGCGCTGTGCTATGCGGAGTTCGCGAGCACGGTGCCAGTGGCCGGCTCCGCCTACACCTTCTCCTACGCCAGCCTCGGCGAGTTCATGGCGTGGATCATCGGCTGGGACCTCGTCCTTGAACTTGCCCTCGGCGCGAGCACAGTGGCGGTCGGGTGGTCCTCGTACTTCGCTGATGTGATGAAATCGGCTGGTGTCACCATTCCAGGCTGGGCGTACGGCGGTGGACACAACATCATCGCGGCCGGAATCGTGCTCATCCTCATCGGCGTGATCTGCCTCGGAATCAAGATTTCTTCACAGGTCAACATGGTGATAGTCGCCGTCAAGGTCGGTATCGTGCTGTTCGTCATCGTCGCCGGTTGCTTCTATATCAAGGCCAGTAACTACTCACCGTTTATTCCACCGACCGGTTCCGCGGGTGCTGGTGGTGCGCAGAGCACGCCCTCGTTGCTGCAAGACCTCGGCGTCTCGCCCGGTTCCTTCGGCATCACTGGCATCTTCACCGGCGCGGCACTGGTGTTCTTCGCCTTTATCGGTTTCGATGTCGTCGCGACTGCGGCGGAGGAGTGCAAGAAACCGCAGCGGGACATGCCGATCGGTATCCTCGCCTCACTCGGCATCTGCACGACGCTTTATGTCGCGGTGTCGCTGGTGGTTACCGGGATGGTGAAGTTCACCGACATCAAGGTCGACGCACCGCTGGCTGAGGCGTTCCGTTCGGTCGGCAAGCCGGGCTTCGCGACCGTGATCTCGGTAGGGGCGCTGCTCGGCCTGACTACGGTAATGTTGATTTTGTTGCTAGGTCAGAGCCGGGTCTTCTTCGCGATGAGCCGGGACCGGCTGTTACCGCCCGGCTTCGCTGCGGTCAGCCAGCGGTTCGGCACCCCGGTCCGGACATCGATCGCGACGGGTCTCGTCGTGGCTGTTCTCTCGACGTTCGTGCCACTCTCCGAGTTGGCCGAGCTGGTCAACATCGGCACTCTGTTCGCATTCATCCTCGTCGCCGCCGGCGTCCTGGTGCTGCGCCGCACGCGTCCGGACCTACCTCGGGCGTTCCGCTGCCCTGGGGTGCCCGTAGTCCCGATCCTCGCGGTACTCGCGTCGTTCTACCTGATGCTCAACCTCCCGGCAGCGACCTGGACCCGGTTCGTTGTCTGGATGGCCATCGGATTGATCGTGTACTTCGCCTACGGCGCCAGGCGCAGCAGGCTCGCCACCGACCCCAACTACTCCCGAAAGGCCGACAAGCAGCGAATCTGATCCTCGATCGCGATGAGCATCCATGTCGCTCGCTAACCTGGGCCGGTATCTGATTGCCGGCTCAGCCGGCGGTATCTGACTGCCGGCTCAGCCGGCGGGACAGCGACAAGCGTCCATGTACTCCGGGGGTGATCGATGAGTGGGGAGTTGGCGGCGGCTGTGTTGGTGGTCGCCGTGCTGGGCGTGCTCGCATTGGCCGGTTTCACTGCGCGGTGGGTGGTGGGGCATCCGGAACGGATCCGGGCCGGACTCGCCTGGGTGGCCGAGCGCCCGGCGGTGGTCCGGGTGCGGTCGCGCTACCCCCGGCAGTGGCGATTCCTGGGTCGCCGGTTCGAACCAGGAGAGGCAGCCGGCTTGACGCTGACGCTGGGATTGACCATGGTGCTCGCGTTGGGAGTGGGATTCGGACAGCTGCTGGACAGCGTGGTGGAAAGCAACGGCGTCACCGTGGCGGACCGCCCCATGCTGGGGTTTTTCGCCGCCCACCGTGACACCTGGTGGACCACTGCGGCGACGGTGATCACCGATGTGGGCAGCCCGGTAGGGACGGCGGTGACGGGTGTCGCAGTGGGGGTGGTGCTGGCGTGGCTGCGCCGGTCGTGGCTGCCGCTACTGATCATCATTCTTGGTGGCGCCGGCATCGCGGTGATCAATACGGCAGTGAAGAGTTTGGTGAGTCGCACCCGGCCGCCGCTGATCACTGCGGTGCTCGGTGCGCATGGCTATTCCTTTCCCTCCGGGCATACCACCGGCACCACGGTGGTGTGGCTGCTCTCGGCATGGATGATCGGCCATTGGATGATCAGCCGGCGGATCGCTCGGGTCACCCTCTGGGCCGGGGCCATACTAATGGTCGGCGCGGTCGGGGTAACGAGGGTTTATCTAGGCGTGCATTTTCCTAGCGACGTGATGGCCGGCTGGGCGTTAGGCGCGGCCTGGACTGTCATCATCGCGCTGGTAGTGAAGGTGTGGGAACAGTCGTCACTAACTTTTCTGTCATCGGTGCGCTCAAAACGACCTCGTCCCGGGAAAGGGGTGGGCGGTGACGCCCACTCCGTTCGTAACGCCGAGTGAGCGTCACCGCCCAATACTACAGAGCAGTTACTTGACCGATATCATCCGTCCCAGCGCCAGCAGCTATTCCTGCGGTCCCACCAGCGCCGGTGGTGGTGATGGTGATGGTGGTGGTCCCACCTGTCGTTACGCCGGCCTCTGTGGTCCTCATGACGATCACAGTTGTGACCATCCCGGCCGAGTGCGAACTTCTCCCCGACAAGACACCAGATACCCAGATTGCGATAAGTCGCCGACCAGGAAAACCGGTAGGTCTTTGTATCACCGCCGCGCGGCGATTCGACGGCAATAGCCGTTAGCCCGCCAGTGTCCTGCGCAGTCTTGTACCGAATTCGTCTGGTCGCGAAATGTCAGTCGCGAGCCAGGCCGATCGAGACTGGCAATTTTTCGATCACGGGATCCCCTCTACAGCTGGTCGTGTCGCAGGTCACGCTTTCGAGTGATGAACAGTCGCAATTCGACGATTTCGCAAGCGCCATAGCCGACGCGCCGAACTGCCAGCGGGCCACGGTAGCGCCGGAGCATCACCGGCTCATTGACCGAACCGCGCGCCTCCGGTGATCGCAACGCCGATGACTGAGGGTGTTGACCATGACGGTGCTGGCTCATCACCGCGGAGGCGCGGGCAATTCCCCTCGCCGTCGCGCGAGGTACCAGCGGCGGGCGGAGTTGACGCCGCGCACCGCTGTTCGCACCGCCGGGATCTGGGTGGCGAGGTGCATTTGGTGACGCCACGGCGGCTGGGCGCCTTGACGCGCCGCCATCGAATAGGCGAAAGCCACTGCGTCACGATCCAGGTAACGGTCAGCGCGCTCGAACCACGCCATGCTGGTGCGCGCCCCAGCTTGGATCGGTCGCAGCGCTGCGCGGCCACGTTGGTCGTAGCTTCCCAGTGCAGCGGAAAGGTCTTCGTGGTCATACAGGCTCTGGGCGAGCATGACTGCGTCGATCATCGCCAGCCGGGTGCCGGATCCGAGGGTGAAGTGCGTGGTGTGGGCGGCATCGCCCACGAGCACGACGTTGCCGTGGTACCAGGTCTTGTTGGTCACCTGAGTGAAGTGTTGCCATCGCGCGGGCTCGCTGCGGGATTGGCTGATCAGCGCATGCCCATCCAAGGCTCGCTCGAAGATCTTCTCCAGGAGCCCGACGCTGTCCTCGCTGCTCAACGAGTCGAATCCGAGCGCATGCCAGGTTTGCCGGGCGCACTCCACGATGCAGGTACTGGTCCCGCTACTGGAGGGATAGGCGTGGAACCAGATCCAGCCGGCTGAGGTCTGCTCGAAAGCAAACGTGAAGTTGCCGAAGATCCGATCGGTGCCTAGCCAGATGTAGGGGTTCCCGCCGACCTCGACGCGGGCGCCGAAGGCCTCGCCGTAGTGTCGCCGGATCCCGCTGTTCGCGCCATCGGAGACCACCACGAGATCAGCGTCGGCAAGCCCGGCATTCGCATCGGAGAGCCCTTCCACCTCGCGGCGGTACTGCACGTCGATCCCGAGTTCAGTGGCGCGGTCGCCGAGAATATCGAGTAGGGTCGCCCGGCCCACGCTGAAGCCATATCCAGACAGGTACGCTGTCTGCTCGCTGCGCAGCACAATCCGCTGGTCTGTCCACAGGACGGACTCGGCTCGCAGCGCTCGTGCGCTATCGGGGTCGTTGCGGAATAGCATGTCCAGCAGATCGTCCCAATAGACGACGCCCCACCCGTAGGTGGCGCCGGGAGGATCCCTCTCGATCACGGTGATCTCGTGGCCGGCATCGCGCAACTTGGCCGAAATGGCGAAGTACAAGCCGGCGGGTCCGCCCCCGATGCACACGATCTTCATCTCGATACTCCAATTCGGGCTGGTGGGAGCCACAATCGAGCACGTCCCCGGGGATGATCACGCCCGCAGACACCGGCGGCGCTGGCCGAAACGCCGGCGAATCCCGAATTAACACGTCCTCGTCGATGGGCTGTGGGCGGCGACTTCCACCGTTCTATGTTGGGTGAAAGCCGCCGCCCACAATCATCGGACAATTACTCAGCAACCCCGGCCACTACTCAGCAGCCCCGGCCACCGCCGTGGCCCCAGCCACCCCAATGACTCCGGCCACCGTGATGGCCCCAGCCACCCCAGCCGCCCCAGCCACCGCCGTGGCCCCAGCCACCGCCGTGGCCGCCGCCCCAGCCACCGCCGTGGCCGCCGCCCCAGCCACCCCAGCCTTGGCTAGCGCGGTCATGGCCGAGCCCGAAAATTTCCTTGATCCTCATATCCACTCCCTCCCTTCCTCCCAGAAACGTCCTCCTGAGAAGAAGCCCAATGCGCTTCTCCAGTCATAGAGAAGCCGATAAAACGGACATTTGCCGCTAAAGTTTGGCTAATCTGCGATGGTACGATCGGTCGGGCCGTTATGGCGTCCGCTAGCGGCGGATTGGATGCTGGTGTAGCAGGATCGGCAGCTGCTCGTCCATGAAATCCCCCTAACGTCTGACCGCAGACGTCGTCCTCGTAACCCTCTCCCCGCGGAGGGACGTGTGCGCACGACTTCGCGCAATCGCCTACTAGGTACTTTACATAGAACCCTCGCGGCGTTGTTTTCGTACCGCATCAGACCAATATCACCCTTTTGGAGCACATTAACGATACTATAGATCACAGCGAGGTAACGAATCGCTGGCTCTCGCTCCTGCGAACTGGGCGCGGCGGCGCCGCGTCGGCCATAGCTGCCGGGTGGCAGGGAATAAGCCGAGCACGATAAGCAGCATCGAGCTCACAGCGTGCCACGGTATCGCCGCCCGCGTCGCCGGCCCACTGTGCGAATCCCGACAGCCATCACCATCGCGGCGGTTCCGATCAGCATCGTGCTGGCGGTCAGCCGCCGGTGGCGGCGGCCGGCTGCCGACGATCCGGAGTGCAGCGGGACGGTGCGGAACGACACCAGCAGTGCTGCGAGCACATCCAGCTGACGTCGACCAGTAACGGCAACGCTATGGCCACTCCAGCGACCACCGCCAACGACAGCGCCGCGGGGGCGCGGTGCCTGGTCGCGGACGGCGCGAATCACAGCTGGTACGTATACCCCGACCAGGAGCGCAAGCCCGCAAGCGCCTTCCCGTCGCGGATCAGTTCTTGTGGATGTGCACAGTGACGTTCATTCCGGGGACGAGGTCGAGATTCTGCACGTTGTCCAGCCCGATCTTGACCGGGATGACTTGAGTAATCTTTTGGAAGTTTCCGCCGCTGTTGCTCTGCGGGAAAAGGGAGAAGACCGCGGCCGCGCCGCCTTGGATCTCCCGGACTCGCCCAGTGAGCGGGGTGTTGGGATATGCGTCGACCGAGACATCGACCACCTGGCCCGGGTGGACGGCCTTGACATCCGTTTCGTCGACGCGCGCCGTAACGAAGATCTTGTCCATGTTGTAGGCGACGGCGAGCTGGGTGCCCGCGGTCACGTATGTGCCCACGATGCCGTTGTCCACCGCCACGGTGCCCGCGCCGGGGGCCTTGATGCTCTTTTGGGGCTTGTTGAACCCACCGTCCATCTCGATGCGGCCGACGACCTGGTCTTTGCTCAAGGCAGCGCCCTGGGTTGCGTTCCAGTCGAGCAGGGTACCGCTGGCGGGAGCATTGACCGCGATCTTGTCGCCATCGATCTGGGCGTTGTCGGTGGTGACGTAGTTGCGAGCGTTGAGAAAGTAGCTCGTGCTGAATCCAGCGGCGGCGATCAAGGCCACGATCAGGATCACGATCAGGCTGATACGAGTGGAGCGCTTGAGCTTGCGCCCACCGGGTGGTGGGCTCACAACGCCGTCGGTGGATTGCTGGGCAGTGGGTGCGGGTGGCGCCGCGACTGGGCCTTCCACGCTCACACCTCCCGTCTGAAGTGGGGAGCGTCAAGCTATAGGCTACGCGCCGTACCTTAACTTGGGGAGCCCCGCTGAGGCGAGGGAGTTATGGCCGCACCAAGGGAAGGACCACTTCGTCGACGATCTCGTGCAGCACTCGCTCCGGGATGGGGCAGTGATGCACCATGAAGTACTGGTGCAGCAGATCGGGTCCCAGGCTGGCGTTGCGGGTGGTAAGGGCAATGGTGCGGACCTCACCACGGACGGCGCCTCGCCGGAGGACCTCAAGAAAGCGGGCGGTCCCGGGATCGATGAAGCGGGTACGGATGGCGTCCATGAGGTCGGGGTTGCGGATTGTCTCCGCCATCAGGCCACGGATCGCCTCCCCGGCGGGACTGTTGACCAGATCGGCGAATCCGCGCAGGCAGCCGAGTAGGTCCTCGCGGACGCTTCCGGTATCGGGTAGGTCGTCATGCTTGGGAAAGGTGTGGTAGACCGCATCGGCGACCAGTTGGGCCCGGCTGGGCCAGCGCCGGTACAGGGATCCCTTACTCGCGCGAGCTCGGCTGGCCACGTGTTCCATCTTCAGCTCGGCGTAGCCGACAGCGGTCAGCTCAGCCAGAGTGGCTTCGTAGATCGCCGCATAGAGAGCGTCGCCGCGCCGTCGTAGCCCCTTACGGTGATCGGCCGAGCCGGTTGCGGTCAACGTCCGTACCTCTTCGTAGTCAGGGTATCCATCCTAGGGACCCTCGTTAGGGTGAACTACGAGTAGAGTACGCGGCGTTTCGATGGCACAGTGGTGTTTATGAGGTGGTTATGACCGGCCCCGCAATGGCAGAGTCCGAGGTGAGCGCCAACGGTGCCGCTCGGCCGCTACCAAGTTCGAGGGGCGCACAGGAAGCTGCTGCGGCAGGCTGGGCGCTTCCTCTGGTGGTGCTGATCGCCGGCATGTTCATGTCGGTTCTGGATACCAGCATCGTCAACGTGGCCATCCCTACCATCCAGAACGAGTTCGGCGCGAACACCGACGACGTGCAGTGGGTGGTTACGGCATACACGCTGGCACTGGGCGTGGTGGTGCCGTGCACCGCGTGGCTGGGAGATCGATTCGGGCTGAGCCGGGTGTACAACATCGCGCTGTTGGCCTTCGCCGCCGGTTCGGCGTTGTGCGGGCTGGCCTGGGATCTGAACAGCCTCGTGCTCTTCCGGATCGTCCAAGCCATTCCGGGCGGGATTCTGCCGGTGATCACGCTGTCGATTCTGTACCGGATCGTGCCGCGGGAACGCCTCGGTGCCGCCATGGGCATGTATGGCCTGGGGGTGGTGTTCGGTCCGGCGATTGGGCCGACCCTGGGCGGATACCTGGTTGAGTACGTGGATTGGCGGCTGATCTTCTACATCAACGTGCCGATCGGGATCCTTGGCGCGATCGCCGCGGTACTGGTGTTGCCGAAGTTCTCCCGGTACGCGGGCCGGCGGTTCGACGTGCTGGGCTTCGTCACGATCTCGAGTGGATTGTTCGCGCTGCTGCTGGCGGTGTCGAAGGGCGAGTCCTGGGGATGGAGCTCCTACGAAATCCTGGGCCTGCTCACCGTCGGCGTGCTGAGCCTGGCGCTGTTCGTGGTTATTGAACTTGAGGTCGCCGAACCGTTGCTGGATGTTCGGATCTTCCGCTACTGGGCGTTCGCCCACTCGCTCGCTTTGGTCGGGGTGCTGGTGGTGGTGCTGTTCGGCGTGCTGTTCTATATCCCGCAGTTCCTGCAGGTGGTGCAGGGCTGGGGAGCGTTCGAGTCCGGGCTTGCCCTGCTGCCCCAGGCGATCGTGATGGGGTTGTTGATGCCCGTCGCCGGGCGGATATATGACCGGATCGGGCCCCGTGTGCCGGTGGTCATCGGCTTGACGATCGTCGCCGGTGCCTCCTACCTGCTGCACACGATCACCATCGACACCACCCGCGTGCACGTGATGTGGTTGCTGGCGATCCAGGCCGTCGGTATCGGGTTGGCCATGATGCCGATCTTCACCTCGGGCATCGCCGCCATCCCGGTCGAGAAGAGCAATATCGCCAGCGCATTCAACAACGTCGTGCGCAATGTCGCCGGTGCGCTCGGGGTGGCGGGACTTACGGCGATCCTGACCATGCAGCGTGCCCAGCAGATGGCCGGACGAGCCGCACTGGTGCCTGCGAACACCCCCACCCCGCACGTGGGCCCCCCGGGGACCCCTGACTGGCTGGGCGCATTTGCCGTCTACCAGCAGACCACTGCGCAGGTGTTCGTCGGAGCGATCGACGACCTGTTCCTGATCTGTTCGGGCCTCGCCGCACTGGCCGCCCTGGGGGCACTGTGGCTACGGTCCGGACCTATTCCCACTGTGCAGGCTGGTTCGTCCCCACCGGCGGCTGTGGCTGGACCGCCGAAGGCTGTCGACCGCGGCCCTATAACGGGCGACCGACCATCCCAGGGCGCAGTCAGCAACGGCGCGGCCCAACCCGGCAGGAACCTGGTCGATGTCGAGCGCAGCGCCCGTCCGTGGGAGAGCTGAAACCGTCAGGCGCGGATCAGCGGGATGATCACCTCGTCGACGATCTCGATCAGGACTCGATCAGGGATCGGCGTGCGGTGAACCATGAAATGTTCGCGTAGTAGATCGGGGCCCAGGCTTGCGATGCGGGGTGTGATCGTGCTGGCACGGACCTCGCCGCGAACGGCACCCCGCCTGAGCACCTCGAGGAAAAGGCCGACGCCAGGATCAATGAAGCGGACGCGGACGACCTCCATGAGGTCGGGATTTCGCATCGTCTCGGCCATCAGGCCACGGATCGCCTCACCGGAGGGGCCGTTGAGGAGTTTGGCGAATCCACGCAGGCAGCCTAAGAGATCTTCGCGCACACTGCCGGTGTCGGGCCGTTCGGCGCAACTAGGAATGGTGTAGTGGACCGCGTCGACCACCAACTCGGCCCGGCTTGACCAGCGCCGGTACAAGGATCCCTTGCTGGCGCGAGCTCGGTTGGCGACGTGTTCCATCTTCAGCTCGGCATACCCGACTGCGGTCAGCTCCTCGAGGGTGGCCTCGTAGATCGCCGCATGCAGGACGTCACCACGGCGTCGAGGCCCCTTGCGATGGTCGGCCAGGGCATTGACAGGTTCGCAAGCCTCACTGACGCTGCTCACGTCCCCACCTCATCGTGCTCTAAGTAACACCAGATGTTTCGAATAGAAGCGGCGCGTACAGATTAGAGCACGTAGCGTGCTGATTGCACAGTAGTGGTCGTGACTCAAGCCGGTGACACGGCCTGCCCTGGCTCCATCGGCTAGACAACGATCATTGATCAGGGTCACGGAAAAAAGGTAGAGAACGAAGCGTTTCTTATGGCACGGTGGTGTGGTGGCTCGCCCTGTGGTGACGGAGCCGGCGGAAACCGCCCCAACCGGGGCCAGTCCACGGCCCGCTGGTGAAGTGGCGCTCGGCGATGGTGTCGGCGAGCGCTGGCAGCTGCCGCTGGTCGTGCTGATCGTCGGGATGTTCATGTCGATCCTGGACATCAGCATCGTCACCACGGCGCTGCCCACCATGCAGAACGAGTTCGGAGCGACGACCAGCGACGCGCAGTGGGTGGTGACCGCCTACTCGCTGACCGAGGGCGTGGTGGTCCCGGCCACTGCGTGGTTGGGGGATCGCTACGGCTTGAGCCGGGTCTACAACCTGGCGCTGATGGGGTTCGCTGCCGGGTCGGCGCTGTGCGGGATGGCCTGGAGCTTGGATACTCTGGTGATCTTCCGGATCGTTCAGGCGCTGCTCGGCGGGATCCTCCCGGCGATCACGATGTCGATCCTGTTACAGATCGTGCCGCGAGGCAAGCTCGGGGCTGCCCTCGGCATGTATGGGCTGGGTGCCGTGGTCGCCCCGGCGGTCGGGCCGGCGCTGGGCGGGTATCTGGTCGAGTACGTGAACTGGCGGCTGATCTTCTTTATCAACATACCGATCGCGATCCTCGGCACGGTGGCTGCGGTACTGGTGCTTCCCAGGTTCCCGAGGAGGGCCGATCGGCGGTTCGATGTGCTGGGCTTCATCACCGTGGCCAGTGGCTTGTTCGCGCTTCTGCTCGCGCTGTCCAAGGGTGAGGACTGGGGTTGGACCTCCTACCGGATCCTGATGTTGTTTGCCTTCAGCGCCCTGAGCCTGGCGTTGTTCGTGGTGATCGAGCTGGAGGTCAAGGCCCCACTGCTCGATGTCCGGGTGTTCCGTTATGGGGCCTTCACCCTCTCGCTGGTGTTGATCTCGTTGCTGATGGTGGTGCTGTTCAGCACGGCGGTTTATGTGCCGCAGTTACTGCAGCTGGGCCAAGGCCTGGGGCCACTCGACTCCGGGCTTGTCCTACTGCCGCCGGCGATCGTGATGGGAATATTGATGCCCATCGCAGGGCGCATCTATGACCTCATCGGGCCTCGATGGCCGACATTCATCGGCCTGGCGATCGCGGCGGTTGCCACCTACCTGATGCGGACGATCAACCTCGACACCACCAGTGCGCACATCACATGGCTGCTGATGCTGCAATACGGCGGCCTAGGTGTCGGCATGATGCCGCTGTTCAGCGCGGGTCTAGCGGTCATTCCTCCCGCGTTCACCAACACCGCCAGCGCGTTCAACAACGTCGTGCAGCGCACCGCCGCCGCGCTCGGCGTTGCGGTGTTCACCGCGATCCTCGTCCTCCAGCAGGCGCAGCTGATGGGCGGACGCCTCGCCCTGCTGCCCGTGAACACCCCCACGCCGAGCCTCGGCCCGCCCGGCACCCCGGACTGGCTAGGGCTGTACGCGACCTACCATCGGACCGAGTTGCAGGTATTCGTCGCCGCGATCAGCAACATGTTCCTGATCATGGCCGGGCTCTGCGCCCTGGGCGCGCTGGGGGCGCTGCTGCTCCGGTCGGGACCCGCTCCAGCGACCCCAGCGGGCGTCACTCCACCAGCGCAAGCTTCGTCCACCCCGCCGTCTGCAAATGGCGATCGCCACCTCAGTGCGCCTCCCGCCCCGATCGCCACCACCAACGGCCGCCCGGCTTAGAGATCCTCCCGACATGGAGACATATCGGGCCAACGAGAGGGTCAATAACCCCGACATGTCTCCATGTCGGGTGACGAGGGTATTGGGGTCGCGCGGTAGCATGGCTTGTGATGATCTTTGTGCGGTGGGCGATCGCTGTGGCGGTATTCTGCCCGGTCGTTGGGTTGGCGGGCTGTTCCTCGAGTGACACTGGCCAGTCGTCGAGGGGTAGCGTGACGCCTACCACCTCGGCCATCCCTGCGTCGCCATCGCCGGCTCCCACTGACGCCGCCGGGCTGGCAGCGCTGCTCCGCCAGGGCATCTCTTCGGTGAACTCGCTACACCTCACCCTCAACGTGGCGACCGGCAGCCAGATGATCAAGGGCGAGGGTGACACGAAGCTCGCCGGTGGCACCCTGCAGGCCCTGGACATCAGTGAGGAGGTCGGATCTGCAGGCAAGGTGCGACTCATCGTCGCTGACGGGAAGACCTACGTTGCGCTGCCGCCGACAATGAACCAATCCGGCAAGCCCTGGGTGTTGGTCAGCCGGGACAGCAGCAACCCGACGGTGCGGACCATGGCGACGTTGATCGAATCAGTGCAGAGCGCGGCCTCGCCTGGCCAAATCACCGCGTTCACCTCCGCCGCGCGGCGGGTCACCCTCGTCGGCAACGAGTCGCTCGATGGCATTCGGGTCAATCATTACTCAATTGATGTGGACGTCGCCAAGCTCCCGAACACCATGCCTGGCCGGCAGATGCTGCTCGGGGCCGGCCTCACCAGCCTGCCCGTCGAGTTGTATGTCGACGGCGAGGGCCGGCCGGTCAAGGTCACCCAAGACCTGACGCTGCGCGGACAGCACTCCTCCACCGTCATCACCTTGAGCAAGTTCAATGAACCCGTCTCGATCAGCGCGCCCCCGGCCGACCAGGTGGCCACGTCCTGACCCGGCACCTTCGGCGTCCGCATGTTACGGAGCTGTCATGAGGCTGACCAACACCTCCGACTTATGGTGGAAGAACGCCGTGATCTACTGCCTGGACGTCGAGACTTACCAGGACGGCAACGGTGATGGACACGGCGATTTCCGTGGCCTGATCCAGCGCATCGATCACCTGCACCGGCTCGGCGTGACCTGCCTGTGGCTGATGCCGTACTACCCCTCGCCGGACCGCGACGACGGCTACGACATCACGGACTTCTACGGCGTCGACCCCCGGCTGGGCAGCCCCGGTGAGTTCGTCGAGCTCGTGCGCACCGCGCGCGACCGAGGCATCCGGGTGATCGCCGATCTGGTGGTCAATCATACGTCTGACCAGCACCCATGGTTCCAGAGCGCCCGCAGCAGCCCCGACTCGCCGTACCGTGACTGGTATGTCTGGGCGGACGAGCCGCCGGCGGATGGCCCGCAGGGCATCGTGTTCCCGGACAAAGAGACCAGCGTCTGGACCTACGACGAGGTGGCCGGCCAGTACTACCTGCACCGGTTCTACAAGTGCCAGCCTGACCTCAATGTGGCCAACCCGCAGGTGCGCGACGAGATCGCGCGGACGATCGGCTTCTGGCTGCAGCTCGGGCTGTCCGGGTTTCGAGTCGATGCTGTGCCGTTCCTGCTGGAGACCACCGGGCAGGACGACGCGGGACAGCTTCCACGCCCGCACGACTACCTCGCCGACCTGCGGGCGTTCCTCGGCCGGCGCTGCGGTGAGGGCATGCTGCTCGGTGAGGTCAACCTGCCTTACCCGGACACCATGACGTTCTTCGGCGCGGAGCGCGATGAGCTGACGATGTGCTTCGACTTCATCGGCATGCAGCGGATGTACCTGTCGCTGGCGCGCGGCAACGCCGAGCCGCTGGCCGAGGTGCTACGCGACCGGCCGGAACCGCCGAAGGACGCGCACTGGGCAACATTCGTCCGCAACCATGACGAGCTGACGCTGGACAAGCTCACCGACACACAGCGCCGGGAAGTGTTCGAGGCATTCGGGCCCGACCCGGAGATGCAGCTCTACGACCGGGGCCTGCGCAGGCGCCTTCCGACGATGCTCGGCAGCGACCGAGATCGCATCCGGATGGTCTACAGCCTGCTGTTCTCGCTGCCAGGCACGCCCGTGCTGTTTTACGGCGAGGAAATCGGCATGGGCGAGGATCTCCGGGCAGAGGGCCGGCTGGCGGTGCGCACGCCGATGCAATGGTCAGCGGAGCCGGGCGGCGGGTTCTCCACCGCAGAGGCGTCCGCGCTGCCCGGTCCGATCCCGGAGGGCGACTACGGGCCTGAGCGCGTCAACGTCGCTGCCCAGGAGCGCGACCCAGAGTCGCTGCTGTCCTGGATGCGGTTGCTGATCCAGTCGTACCGGGCCTGCCCCGAGCTGGCCTGGGGGCGCTGTGAGGTGCTTGATGCCGGCGGCGCCGCCGTGCTCGCGCACCGCTGCGACACCGAGGGCGGCACAGTCGTTGCGGTGCACAACTTCGGTGCCGAACCAACGAACGCGGCGCTGAAGCTGACCGGGCTGGACGGCTCCTGCCGCTTGACGGACGTGCTCGTCGAGGGCTCGGAACGGGTGAGCAAGGATGGTTCGGTCTCCGTCGGGCTCAAGCGGTACGGCTGCCGCTGGCTACGCGTCGAGCGCTCATGAGATGCCGGGTTATTCCTCAATAGCCCCGCCCATGGCTCGTAGATGATCACGGAAGCTCAGCGACGGTGTCTGTCGGCGCTGAGCAAGGTAGGCGTCGAACTGCACCTGAGACCGCAGGGAGACACCTGCACGGATCCGTTCGGCTTGGCGTCGCTCGGTGTCGCGGATTGTCTCCGCGAGCGTGAAGATGTTCCCGGCGGAGGTGGCCGGCACAAACAGCACGCCATCGTCATCGCCGAGGACTATGTCGTGACGGCGCACTGTCCAATCGCCCACAGTGGCAGACTGCAATGCGTCTTGCGGACGAATATCGAGGCGCCTCGGTCCGGTGGGGATCGTTCCGAGGCTGAAGATCGGCAACCCGATTGCTCGCAGATCAGCTGTGTCGCGATGCAGCCCCCAGATCACGATTCCCTCCAGGCCGGCAGCCTGAGTCTCTAAAGCCACGAGATCGCCGACGCAGCTTTCATCGAACCGTCCGCCATTGTCGATCACCAATACGTCGCCGGGTTCAGCGTCTTCAAGCGCCTCCAGGAAAACATCGACACTGCCGACATGTCGAGCAGGAGACGCGCGCCCAGCTAGGCGGCTACCACGTATTACAGCGCGTAGCAGCGCAGGCGCACAACGCACGGGGATGTGAGCGCGAATGCACGCATCCGCCAGATGGGCAGTGGTTAGCGTCGCGAACCGCTCTCGAAGCTCTAGGTGATCCATACCATGTGTCTCCTCTCACGCAAAACCCCGAATACCGCTAGAGGGCGACGCGGCCCACCGCCGCTATTTCTCCACAAAGGTGAGGTCAAGCAAGTCTGCTTGGAAGGCGATGTGCTGGTTTCGCTGTTGAATGAGGTCGCTGAGATGTACTTCGGTGGTGTCCCGAAGCAGCACCCGATCGTTCTCATCCCGGGTCGGTGTGGCTGAACTGGCGAGTAGCCAGTCGCCGAGGTTGCCGATGAATCCCTTATCCACGGCTTTGAGGTAGTCGGTGCACCGCCGGAAAAGCTTCGGAAGGATGAGCTGGCCGTCGGGTCCGATGGATTCCTGATCTACCAGTAGCCAATCTGCTGTGGTATCCCGCCCCCAGACGCCCCTTCCCGCGGTACGCGCCTGCGCGGCGACTGCCCGCAGATGACGACGGTGGTCCGCCGGTAATGACGTGTACACCGTGTAATAAGCCTGCCCGTCGGAGAGCAGCCGCAGGTTTAAAGTCTGGTCGAGGAGAGCCTGGTCGGCATTGATCCAAGCACCGTCCCCCGGCAGGTTGTTCGCGGTCTCAAGAAGGACGTAAACGACCGGTCGGCCATTGACTTCCACCATCTGAGCGAGGATGGCCGCTCGAACTGTAGCCGGTTTGGCGGTGGTGACCCGGGTCGGCTGAGCGTGGTCGAACTCGATGGCCGTGAAGCCGATCCAGTTGAGGAGCGCATCTCTCGCGGTATCCCCGAGGGGCTGCGCATCCTTGCCGTAGTGCAGTTCCGGAGCGTCCACCCCCTCGAAACGAAGCTGGACGCTACCGTCGCGTTGTGACGGACGAATCCGGTCGGAGCGTTTCAGCGCGTCATAGTGCGTGGCGTCATCGGCGATGAACCGCACCGAGTCCCCGTCAGGCTCGTAATCGAGGATAACCAATTCGCCATGAATGCAGAGATAATAAGGCGCTGCCACTGAACATCTCCTTCGCGCTAGGCGGGTTTGCACTCAGGCTCCCGAACTCCGGCAGCAGGGCTGTCCGGCCTGCTTGGGACAGCTCCGCTTGAGTTCGGGAGGAGGCAACCTGAAGATCTGTGGAACACGATCTGGCAGAAGCTATCCTGATCGAGCGTTCGGTGGCTCAGGGGGCTCTAGCTTTGCCACCATTGGAAACGTGACCGGCGTATTGGCACCGCTACGCAGCGGATAGACCTACCGGCGGTGGGTTCACCTGCTCCTCAGCGGTGTGCTGCTGTTGCCCTACGTACTCCTGGCCCGAGGCTTCTCAACCACGTGCGCAGCCTGCTGCAGGATGAGCCCGCCAGCAGCGGACCGCAGCGGGGCCTGGAAGACGTCGCGAGCCTGGTCGCCGAGGCTCGCGCCTCCGGTGTGCCGGTGCGCCTCACGATATCCGGCAGCTTCGCCGGTCCGGTTCCGGTGATACTGCGGCTGGCGGTGACCCAGGAGGCTCTCGAGGTGGAGCTCACCAATCCGGTGGAAGCCGGCGTTGCCGCCGGTACGAGCCGCGGCTTGGACGGTATGCGTGAGCGGGTCGAGGCGCTGCGCGGGGTGATGAGCGCGGAGCCGCGAGGCGGGCAGCTCAGAGTTGCGGTGCGCCTGCCGCTGCGGAAACCGCTCTAACGGTCGCGGTAGATGCCGGCGGCATAGCCGGGGCCGTAGTAGCGCTCCAGCTCATCCACCGTCGCGTCCGGCCGTTCGAGGCACTGGGCGATCTGGGCCTTGGATGGCACCGCCGCCGGATCCCAGGAGGCCGGCTGCCACAGGTTGGAGCGCAGGAAGGCCTTCGGGCAGTGGTAGAACACCTGCTCGATCTCGACGACGAGTGCCAGCAGCGGGCGGTGGCCCTTCACCGTCATCTGCTCGAAGAAGGGGGCTTCGCGCACCAGTCGCGCCGTGCCGTTGATCCGGAAGGTGTCGGGTCGCCCGGGGATTATGTAGATCAACCCGACGTGCGGGTTCGACAGGATGTTCCGGAAGCCATCGGCGCGGCGGTTACCCGGCCGTTCAGGGATGGCGATTGTCGTGTCGTCGAGGACGACAGTGAAGCCCGGCGGGTCACCCTTCGGTGAGACGTCGCAGCTGCCATCGGCTCCGGCAGTGGCCACCAGGCAGAATGGTGAGCGGGCCAGCCACTGCCTGTCGTAGTCGTGCAGTGACGGCCGGTCCTTGTTGGCGGCGTGGGGCAGCGGCACACCGAGGATTTCCTGTAGTTGGGCCTCGGAGGTGATCTCGGTCAGGCATCCGGTGTCCACGACATCAACCGTACAGAGGGCTGCCTTCCACGGGCGCGCGGTTTCCCACAGATCCGTCAGTCCGCCCCAGGCATGATCGTTGTATACGGCAGGCGGTCAACGACACGGGAGGAAGGCTATGGCGCTGCGGGAGGAAAGGATTCGGCCCGCGTTGGAGCAGTTCCTGGCCACCGGCCTGGACGATGTTCTCGCTCGCCCGGTAGCCGGGGACGCGGAGCGGCGCGCGCTGGCGGTGTTCGCATCGGTGGCCGCGACGGTGCCGGCCTACCGGGCTTTCCTCGCCGAGCACGGCGTCGACCCGGCCGGTGTGCGGACCTTCGCCGATTTCAGAACGCTGCCGCTGCTCACCAAGGACAACTACCTGCGCCAGCATCCGTTGGCGCAGCTGTGTCGCGGTGGTGAGTTGGTGGGCTGCGACATGATCTCGGTGTCCTCCGGCTCAACCGGGGAGCCGACCTTTTGGCCGCGGTCGGTGGTTGACGAGTTGGCCGTGGCCACCCGCTTCGAGCAGGTCTTCCACGACAGCTTCGACGCCGGCCGACGGGCGACGCTCGCCGTGGTGTGCTTCGCGCTGGGCAGTTGGGTCGGTGGCATGTACACGGCGAGCTGCTGCCGGCACCTGGCCGTCAAGGGGTACCCGATCACGGTGATCACCCCCGGCAGTGATGTGGAGGAGATCCTCCGGGTGGTCACCGCGCTCGGACCGCAGTTCGAACAGGTGGTGTTGCTCGGATACCCGCCGTTCCTCAAGGGCGTCATCGACACCGGCCGCGTCCGGGGCGTGCCGTGGCCGGACTACCGCGTCAAGCTGGTCATGGCAGGCGAGGTGTTCAGCGAGGAGTGGCGCACCCTGATGGGCGAGCGCTTAGGCGGTGGCAACCCGTGCTTCGATTCGGCTTCGCTGTATGGCACCGCTGATGCTGGTGTGCTGGCCACCGAGACGCCGTTGTCTGTCTGCATCCGCCGCTATCTGGCCGCACATCCGGCCGCCGCGCGGGAGCTGTTCGGTCAAGCGCGGTTGCCCACACTCGCCCAGTACGATCCGTGCAGCCGGCTGTTCGAGATGCACGGCGAGACGCTGCTGTTCAGCGGGGACAACGGGGTCCCGCTGATCCGTTACCACATCGCCGACACCGGCGGTCTGATGTCGTTCGACGCGATGCTGGCTTTCCTCACCGATCATGGCTTCGATCCGATCACCGAGCTCCGTCACGACCCCGTCGCCGGGGAGCGGGTCATCCGCGAGCTACCGTTCGTGCACGTGTTCGGACGCTCGCAGTTCACGGTGTCCTACTACGGCGCGAATATCTACCCGGAGAACATCGCCGTCGGCCTGGAGCAGCAACCGATGGCGTCGTGGGTCACCGGCAAGTTCGTTATGGAGTCCAGGGAGGACGCCGTCCGCGATCGTTATCTCGCGATCGCCGTCGAGCTCGCTCCTGGAGTGACCGACACCAAAGAGATCCGGGATGGGATAACGCAGTCGATCGCTGCCCAGCTTCGCCGGCTCAACAGTGAGTTCGCCCATTACACTCCGCGAGAGCACCAGCTTCCGCGGGTCACTCTGCACCGCAGCGGTGATCCAGAATACTTCCCGCCGGGCGTCAAGCACCGATACTCTCGCTAATATTTTCGTCACTCTTGGTATGCGCATTTTCGCGCCCAGCGACATTGCTGGGATCGAACTGGAATTTTCCTGTGAATTTCCGGGGAACCTCCTCAAGGTAGTAAGAGCTGCACGCCACCGGTCGACGTATCGGGCATGGGACGCCTATTGGTACTGCTGACGACGGCGCTGCTCTGCATTGCCGGCACCGGGTTGGCGTCGGCTGCAGTCGCTCCGATCATTCATCACTCGAGCGCTGCGCGGCCGGCAACCGATTCATCACTGGCCGCGTACACCGCGCCGACGTCCTCCCTCACGGACCCGGCCACCGCCCCCGCGAGAGTGAAGCAGGCGACGCAGGCCGTTCTCCCGAACGCGCAGGTCGGTTTCGAAGTCTTCGATCGGGACGATCACACCACCGTGACCAGCGAGGATGCCAATCAGCAATTCGCGGCCATGTCCGTGGTCAAGGTGTTGATCGCGCTGGACGTCCTGTCCAGGAACGACTGGGCGACCCCAGACAGCGGTACCCAGCAGGAACTGCGCCAGATGCTCGCCAACAGCGACGACCAGATCGCCAACACGCTCTGGACCGCCGGCGGTGGACCCGCCATCGTGACCAGAATGACGAGCACGCTGCGGCTTGACGGCACCCAGCCGCCCGAGGATCCCGGTGAGTGGGGTGACACGCTGATCACACCGCACGACATGGTGACTGTTTACCGGTACATCACCGAGAAGCTACCCAAGTCCGACCAGGATTTGATCCTCGGTGCGCTAGCGGACACGCCAAAGATTGCCGCAGACGGATTCGATCAATACTTCGGGATTCCGGACGGGATGCAGAACATCAACTGGGCGGTCAAGCAGGGCTGGGGAACCAGCGGTTCCCAGGCGGTGATGAACAGTACCGGCCTGGTGGGGCCGGATTGGCGCTATGTCGTAGTCGTTCTAGCCTCCGCGCCGGGGAACTCGTACTCCACGTTGCCCGCGGTAGTCACCGCCGGAGCTGCCGCATTGACCGGATTGGTCGGCGCAGCCGCGTCCTAACCGTGGAGTCCCGACCGGTGTCAAGCATCTGTATTTCCGTTAGCTAACCCTGCGCTAGTGCCTGTCAAGGGATTCGAATCATCGCATGGAATTTGCCTTATGTTTTCCGGGAAACCCTCATCCGGACGTAAGGAAAGAAACCCGAGTCCCGACTTAACGGGACATGAGCCGCGTGTGGATACTCGCGGCCGCAACGCTGGTCGGCGCTACAGGTGCTGGGCTTGCCTCCGCGGCGGTCACCCCTTCTGTGGACGGATCCGTCGCGGCCTCACCCGCGCCGACCCCTCACGGCGTGGCTACCACACCCCGTCCCCGTGCCGTCACCCCGGTGCGCCCACAGACCACCGATGCGGCTGCAGTGCAGGGGGCCATGCGAGCGGTGCTAGCCAGCGCCGGGGTCGGCTTCGAAGTCTTCGACCGGACGACAAGCACGGTGCTGACCAGCCACCTTGCTGATCAGCGGTTTGCCGCCATGTCACAAGTCAAGCTGCTGATCGCGCTGGATGTGCTAGCCAGAGACAACCAAAAGGTCCCGGACGACGCCACGAAACAGGAACTGCATCAGCTACTCGCGCACAGCGACGATCGGGTCGCCAACCGGTTCTGGACCGCCGGCGGTGGCCCCGCCATCGTGACCAGGATGGTCAGCCGGCTTGGGCTCAGCGGTACTCGCCCGCCCGGCGATCCCGGTGAGTGGGGCGACACCCTGATCACAGCGCAGGACATGGTGACCGTTTACCGCTACATCGCAGATCGGCTGCCCGAGCCCGATCGGAACGTGATCCTCACTGCGCTAGCGGACACATCCAAGATCGCCGTGGACGGGTTCGATCAGTACTTCGGTATTCCGGACGGCATACCGCATACCTGCCGAGCGGCCAAACAAGGCTGGGGAACCAGCGGCTCCCAGGCCGTGATGAACAGCACCGGTCTGGTCGGGTCGGATTGGCGCTACGTCGTGATAGTGCTCGCCCGGGCACCGGTGAACTCGTATTCCACGCTTCCCGCCGTGGTCACCGCAGGTGCTCGCGCATTGGCCAACTTGGTCAGCCCGGCATCGTCGTAGCCCGGGCCTATGCTCTGCACCTATCCAACAGGTTCGGACTACGGGGGCGAGACGCACCATGACGACACGGGCTGGCCACGTCCGGCGGATCGATGTGCTGGCCGTCGCCGCGGCGCTCGCCCTGACACTGTCCGGTTGTGGCTCGAAGGGCACGCAGAATCAGGCGGGGACCGGTGACACCCTCAATCTGGGTGCCTCGATGTCGTTGAGCGGCTCGCTGGAGAAGGAAGGCAAGCTGACCCAGCAGGGCTACGACTACTGCGTCAACACGATCAACGCCAAGGGTGGCTTCAAGGTCGGCGCGCAGACCCTGCGCCTGCACATCGACTACCAGGATGATCAGTCCCAGCCGGACACCGCCGGCCAGTTGGTGGACCAGTTCAATGACAAGGGATACAAGCTGATCCTCGGCCCGTACGGCTCGGCCACCACCGGCGCGGCCATGCCGGTCATCGAACGCAACGGCCAAGTGATGGTGGACAGCTCAGGTTCCGATGACAAGCTGTTCACCAAGGGCTACCAGCGCACCTTCGCGGTGCTGTCCCCGGCGTCGGTGTACGCCGCGTCGATCGTCAACGCGATCAACGAGCTGGCCACGCCCAAGCCGGGGAGCATCGTATTCCTCGCCGCCGATGACGGTTTCTCCAAGACAGTGGCCGCTGCCGGCGAGGCACGGGCCAAGGACCTGGGCTTCATCGTGCTGCCCGGACACCAGTTCCCCGCCGGCGCCACCGACGTGTCCAGCGCGCTGACCAAGATCAAGCCGAGCAAGCCGGATGTGATCGTCGGCTCGGTGCATCTGGCGGAAGGGATCGCGATCGTCAAGCAGGCTGCCGAACTGGGCGTCAAGCCGGCCGGCGGCTTCGCCGAGACGGTCGCCCCGCCGACTCCAGATTTCGTTCAGACGCTCGGGAACAAGGCCAACGGCGTGCTCAGCTCCAGCCAATGGGTGCCCGAAGTCAAGGGTTCTGAGGCTTTCTTCGGCAGTGCGGCCGATTATCGCGACGGCTTCCGGGCCGCGGTCGGCCACGAGCCGGAGTACCACAACGCCGAGGCCACCGCAGCCTGCCTAGCGATGGTGCTCGCGGTGCGCGAGGCCGGCTCGACTGACCCGGACAAGGTGCGTAACGCCCTGGCGGCACTGGATGAGCAGTCGTTTTTCGGCCCGCTGAAGTTCAATGACAAGGGCGAGAACGTGACCAAACCGATGTCGGTGGTCCAGATCCAGGACGGCAAGCTGGTCACAGTCTGGCCGAAGGACCAGGCCGCCGGCCGGTTGGTCTGGCCGGGCGCCAGCGGGTGAGCTCGTTCTGGCAGGCCACCATCTACGGGTTGCTGCAGGGCGGCCTGCTAGCGATGATTGCAGTCGGGTTCTCCCTGGTGTGGGGCGTGATGAACATCATCAACCTGTCCCATGGCGCCTACGTGCTGCTCGGCGCGTACACCGCGTGGGAGCTGCACGCCGCATGGGGGCTGGACCCGTTGCTCGGCGCTGCGGCCGGTGGCACCGCCATGTTCGTCGTCGGGTACGCCGTGCAGCGGCTGCTGGTCAACCGGATCGTCAACGCGCCGATCTTCTTGACCCTGCTGCTCACCTTCGGATTGCAGCTGGTGCTGGTGCAGGGCATGGCGGTGCTGTTCACCGCGGACTACCGCTCGATTGCGACGTCGTACGCCTCGGAATCCTTCGGCATCGGTGACGTGCGAGTGCCCTACGGGCGGTTGCTGGCCTTCGGCGTGGCCGCCGCGGCCACTGCGGCGCTCGTCTTATTCGCCCGGCGAAGCCGCACCGGCATCGCCATCTTGGCCACCGGGATGGACCGCACCGCGGCCCGGCTGATGGGCATCAACGCCCGGCACGTCTACGCGCTGACCGCCGGCATCGCGGCTGCCCTGGCCGGCGCCGCCGGTGCCATGGTCGGCCTGGTCGGCACGTTCAGCCCCCCGGACGCGGCCCGGTTCACCCTGCTCAGCTTCGTGATCTCGGTGCTCGGCGGGTTGGGCAACATGTATGGCGCGCTGCTGGGCGGGCTGGTACTGGGGGTGGTGCAGGCCTGGGCCGGCCAGTACCTGCCTGGCACGTGGGTGAACGCGGTGGCGTTTGCGGTACTGGTCGGGGTGCTCATCGTGCGTCCTGCCGGGTTGGCCGGTCGAGCGTTCTACGAAGCCCGGGTGGAGGCGGCATGAGCCGCTTGCTGGTCACCCTCATCAGCACAGCGGTGGTGGTCGGGATGATTGCGCTGCCCAGCCAGCTCTACACCGGGCAGGTGCGGGTTGTCACCGCCGTGCTGATGTTCGTTGCGCTGGCCCAGGCCTGGAACATCATCGGCGGGTTCACCGGTTACGCCTGCTTCGGTCAGGTCGCCTTCTTCGGGATCGGGGGCTACACCACCGCGGTGCTGATGGAGCACGCGAACTGGTCGTTCTGGTGGGCCCTTCCGGTCTCCGCGGCCGGGTGTGCGATGTTCGCGGGGCTGATCGGGCTGCCGCTGCTGCGACTGCGGGGACACTACTTCGCCATCGCCACGCTGGGCGTCGCCGAGGGGATGCGGGAGGTGATCACCAACCTGGGCCCGCTCACCGGCGGCGGTGCCGGGATCACCGTACCGACGGTCGCGGGCCGGGGTACGCCCTGGCTTGGCAACGACGGGTTCTACCTGCTGTTTCTAGCCCTGGCGGTGCTGGCCGTGGCGGTGGCGGTGTTGATCTCCCGGAGCCGGTTTGGCTACGGGCTGCGGGCGATCAACCAGGACGAGGACGCGGCCGCGGCCGCCGGGGTGAACACCACCCGGGCCAAGGTCGCAGCGCTGAGCGTCTCGGCCGCGATCACCGCACTGGTCGGCTCGGCGTATGCGTTCCAGCAGATCACTATCTACCCGCAACGCTTGTTCGACGTTGACATCACGGTGACGATGATCGTCATGGTGGTGATCGGGGGAGCCGGCACGGTGCTCGGGCCGCTGGTCGGCGCAGTCGGGCTGCAGTTCGTCTCGGAATACCTGCGGCAGGCTTACCCGCAGGAACACATCCTGGTGCTCGGTGCGGTGATCGTACTCGTCGTGTTGCTGTTCCCGGCTGGTCTGCTCACCGCTGCCCGGGACGCGGTGTCCGAACGCCGGATCTCCCTGCTCGAGACGATCCGGGCCTACCGGCTGTGACGGCGCCGGCGGAAACCCGGACGATGCTGGAGACCCCCCTGCTGGAGACTCGGGCCCTGACTCGCCGGTTCGGTGCGCTGCAGGCCCTCTCGAGCATGTCGCTGTCCGTGCGACCCGGCACGATCCTGGGAGTGATCGGCCCGAACGGCGCTGGCAAGTCCACTCTGATCAACGTAATCACCGGACACCTGCGGCCGACCGCTGGGACTGTACTGATCGATGGAACCGATCTCACCGGCGCGCCGCCATGGCGGATCGCGCACGCCGGGGTGGCCCGGACCTTTCAGATCGTCAAGCCGTTCCGCGGTCTGACGGTGCGCGAGAACGTGGCGATCTCCGCGATGTACGGCCACGCCCGGGCCGCTACCAAGCGCACCGCCTTCGAGCGGGCCGATGGTGTGCTCGAGTCGTTGGCGTTGGCCCAGCTGGGGCGGCGCAGCCCCGCCGAGCTGTCCGTCGGCGACGCGCGACGCCTCGAGCTGGCCCGGGCACTGGCGGCCCGCCCGCGGCTGCTGCTGCTGGATGAGGTGATGGCCGGGCTGCGCGCCGCGGAGGTCGAGACCATGGTTGCGCTGATCAGGTCGTTGCGGGCCGACGGCGTCACGCTCCTGGTGGTAGAGCACGTGATCAAGGCGATCGCAGCGGTCAGTGACGAGATCTGCGTCCTGCACCACGGCGAGGTCCTCACCCGCGGCGCGCCGCAGGCAGTGCTGTCCGATCCGCGGGTGATCCAGGCCTACCTCGGTAACCGCTACACCCACCCGGAGGGCCAGCGGTGATGGAATTGCCGGCTCCGCCGGCGGGGATGAAATTGCCGGCTCCCCCGGCGGTGGCACTGCTGGACGTGGCCGGACTGACCGCTGGTTACGGGCGAGTGCAGGTGCTGCACGGTGTCGACATGACGGTCGCCGGTAACGAGATCGTCGCGCTGGTCGGCTCGAACGGCGCCGGCAAGAGCACCCTGTTGCGCGCCCTGTGCGGGCTGGTCACCCCAGCAAGTGGCCGCATTTCCTTCGCTGGCCAGGACATCACCGGGCAACGGGTGGAGTCGGTGGTCCGGCGTGGCCTGGCGCATGTTCCGGAAGGACGGCGGCTGTTTGCCGGCCTGTCCGTCCGGGACAACCTCCGGCTCGGCGGGTGGGCTTCTCGCGCCGCGGACATCGATTGGGCGCTCGCACTCTTCCCGCAACTGGGGACTCGCCTGGATCAGGTGGCCGGCACGCTCTCGGGTGGAGAGCAGCAGATGTGCGCGATCGCCCGAGGTCTGATGAGCCGACCCAAGCTGATCATGATCGACGAGCTGTCGTTGGGGTTGGCGCCGCTGGTGGTGGACGAGATCCTGGCCAGGCTGCCCGACATCGCCACCTCGGGCACCGCCCTGCTGCTCGTCGAGCAAGATGTGGACGCCGCGCTGTCAGTCTCCACCCGCGCCTACGTCCTGGAAACCGGCCGGATAGCCTTGTCCGGCGCCTCCGCAGTTCTCCGCGCCGACCCTCGAATTCAAGACGCCTACCTAGGCGACCTCACCCGACATGGAGACATATCGGGGTAAACAGGGGTCGTTTTACCCCGATATGTCTCCATGTCGGGTGTCTCTTGCGCGCCGGGTCGTCACTCTCCGGTCGGGCGTTCGACGTGCCCGCCGAATTGCTTGCGCATTGCGGAGATCAGCTTGCCGCTGTAGTCGCCTTCGCGGCGTGAGCTGAAGCGTTCGTACAGCGCCGCGCTCAGGACGATGGCGGGGACCCCTTCGTCGACGGCGGCCAATACCGTCCAGCGGCCCTCTCCGGAATCAGAGATTCGCCCGCTGAATTCATCCAGGTCCGGAGACTCACGCAGCGCGCTGGCCGTCAGATCGAGCAGCCACGAAGCGATCACCGTGCCGCGCCGCCACAGCTCGGCGACCTGTGGGAGGTCGAAGTCGTACTGATAGTACTCAGGATCGCGTAGCGGCGCGGTCTCGGCGTCAGCCAGGGCTTCGGTTTTGCCGACGTTGGCGTGGCGCAGCACGTTGAAGCCCTCGGCGTAGGCGGCCATCAGGCCGTACTCGATGCCGTTGTGCACCATCTTGACGAAGTGGCCTGCGCCGGGTGGCCCGCAGTGCAGGTAGCCCTGCTCGGCGGTGCCGGGTTCTTCGTGGCCGGGAGTGCGCGGTGCGGCCGCCACGCCCGGCGCGATCGTCCGAAAAATCGGGTCGAGGTGCTCGATCGGATTGCTGTCACCGCCGATCATCAGGCAGAAACCCCGCTCGACGCCCCACACGCCGCCGCTAGTGCCGACGTCGAGATAGTGGATGCCCTTCGGGGCTAGCGCGCGGGCGCGGTCGATGTCATCCCGGTAGTAGCTGTTACCACCGTCGATGATGATGTCGCCCGCTGCGAAGTGCTCGGCGAGTTGCTCGACGACCCGGCCGGCCAGAGCGGTCGGAACCATGATCCATGCGGCCCGGGGGGTGCTCAGCGCGGCCGCGAACTCCACCAGCGTGTGCGCGCCGGTTGCGCCTTCGCCCACGAGTTCCTGGACTGCCGCGGCGTTGACATCGTAGACCACGCACTCATGTCCACCGCGCAGTAATCGCCGCACGATGTTCGCGCCCATCCGTCCTAAACCCACCATGCCCAGTTGCACAGCACCACCCTTACATACCTGCTCGCACCCGACTCTCGGCCTCCCGAACTGAACCCCAGAGCTGCTCAGATTCAGTGCACGGTGCGGCGGGCCTTCTAGGGGATGACGGCGTGGAAGGGCTCGGTGCCGGGGGCTAGGGAGACAGTACCCAGACCGCCGTGGGCGTTGAGGTAGTCCAGCTCGCGAGACAGGTCGCCGACGCCGTTGCTGCCGGCCACCGGCGCTAACGCCAGTGAGGCCAGCACACCCAGTGCCTTGCCGTCTTTGGTCAGCACGGCACTGCCCGAGTCACCGGGGATCCCCGGTGTTGCGGTGTAGCAGGTGTGTGTCCAGCCACCACCGTCGTCGCCGAGGCTGAATCCGGCCTTGGGAGATAGCGCCGTAATCCCGGCCCGCAACGGGGAATTGCCGTAGGTATATACCCGGTCACCGGAGGCTATCGGGCTCGTGGAGATACCGATCGGGCCGCCGAAGAACGGCACGCTCGGATTGATCTTGTCGCGATCGGCTGGGTCGATCTTGACGAGCGCGAGGTCGTTGAAATCACAGGTATTGGTGTCTTGCTCATGGCGCTGGGCCATGGTGATCCACGAGCTGTACGCCAGGATGCCTGGCTTACTGGCACCTTTGATGGTGACCTTGGTGCCTAGCGGTTTGGTGCCTGCGGTGCAGCCGCTGGTTTCGGTCGGAGCCCCGGTGCCGGCGCAGTGCGCGGCTTGGCCGATGAACACGTCGGTGGCGTTGTAAAAGATGAAGTTCGAGGTGCAGTCGCCGCCCTCGGTGCTGGTCATCACGCCAGGATGGATGGCGGCCTGCCCGGCGGGTGCCCAGCTCGGCGCTGCGGCTGAGGCGGTGCTGGGCAGCTCTACTGCGACCAACACCACCGCCGCGGCAGCGGTCAACCCCATTGCCGCGGTACGGACCTTGCGGCGGGGTCCCTTCACCATGCGGTGGGTCATGCGAGCTTTCCTCCCGTGTGACACTGGCTCCTGATCTGCCGCCCTCGGCCTCCCGCAGGCCCGCACGCGGCGATCGCGAGAGGGCGAGGCTACACAATGGGTGTGCTGGCTGCGCCCGGCGACCCAGGCGCGTCGGCAGATCTCACTCGATCGTCTCTACCGATCAGGCCGCCGCGCGCCAGACCGCTGGCCCTCCGCACGATACGGACAGATCGCCCGGCTGGGTCGCTTCGGCTGCCGGACGAGTGGCAGACCAGCAGGCGCCGGACCCCACTTCTCTGTTCATCCCCACCAACCCAGTGGTGCGTAACTAACCCGAACGCAGTCGAGAGCGGGCAGGCATCGGCGTCGTCGAGCGACTGGAGTGTGCACCAGTGAGCGCAGGAGTTTGCCGTTACTGGCGGATTCGCATCCGATCGGGAACCAGATGGAGGGCGTGGTGCGTGTCGGGCCGTTGTCGTCCCAGTGGATGATGTGGTGGATGTCGCACCAGCGGGCCGGTACTGAGCATCCCGGAAAGGCGCATCCGCCATCGCGG
>DASYMC010000216.1:0-3012 GCA_036009255.1 Pseudonocardiaceae bacterium | reverse complement strand
ATGACCTTGGCCGACGCGGCACGGCTCTCATTACGTCAAGTCAGGCGCCAACCTCCACGGCGACATCATCGGCAACCAGCGACACCGCCCGGACGCTCGCGTCCGCCAACGGCACCGCCGACGAATACGGCACCCCCCGCGACACCGCCACCACCGGAGCACGCCGCTACGGCTGGCTCGGCACCAAGCAACGCGCCGCCGACACCCCCGGCGGGCTCACCCTCATGGGCGTCCGCCTCTACAACCCCACCACCGGACGGTTCCTGTCCACCGACCCCATCGCCGGCGGCAACGCCAACGCCTACGAGCACTGCATCGCCGGCCGCATCAACTGCACCGACCTCGACGGCCGATTCGGCTGGAAGAAGTGGGCGAAGCGTGCACTGAACAACAAGTGGGTCCGCGGCGTGGCGGTGGGTGCCGTGGTAGGTGCCGTCTGTGTCGGCTCCGCTGGAGTTGGTTGTGCGATCGCCGCGGGTGCGATCGCCGGAGACGCCCTAGGCGGCGCAAACTGGTACGTCAACCACCGCCGCCAGTCCGCGTGGAAGCACATTGCGCGGGGAGCCTTTGATGGTGCCGTCGGCGGCGGTCAAAACTATGGTGTCGCCAGGGGCGCCAAGTGGAGTGCAGGACGTCTCGCGCGCAATGGCACGCGGCGGTGGGCTCCGCGTCATGCCTACCCTGCGGCGCGCCATGCTCGGGTCGGCAGGGGAGGGCGCGCTTGGCGCAAGTACTCTGCGGCCAAGCAGCGGTTCCAGCCTTCCACGTTCTACGCCGCACGCACGCTCTGGAGTCTTTGTGATTGACCGATCCTCGGATTCGTGGATGAACCGGTATGCGTGACCACGTCGTCTCGATTGTCGCGACCGCAGTATCGGCGACCGTCTGCGCCCTGCTGGTCGCATACCTCCGAGGTCGACGGCACGCTCAGGCGCCTCAGCCCTTGTTTGATGCGGCAATCCGTCTCGTTTCAGCGAGAGGTCTCGCAGGTAGATGGCGCCACGGACTGATCCGGCGAGGCGCCAACGGTTTCGAGTGGATTCCACAGCGTATTCGTTCGTTGCGACGCCGACCGATCTTCCTGGGCGATCTTGTAGTTCGGGAGCGCCGTTCAATGAGTTTGGTCGACTTGATTATCATAAACTGGGACTTCACCATCTTGGCGTGTGATGCGGCTCCTGGCCAGGTGCTGCTGGCCGTCTCGAAGGAGTCTGCCGAAACCCTCGAGACGCAGGGCGGTGGAGAAGCTGACCCGGGCTGAGGAGGAGGCTGGTCCGGGAACCCAATCTGTAGTGGCGCGCATCTGAGGTCCTTTGACGGTTGGCCTCGGTCAGGACCTGCTCCGTGAATCGCTCCGGTGAGTCCGAGACTCGGGTTGTGGACGGGCCGGAGCGATTCAGCTCCAGGAAGGCACGACTACTTCAACTTTCACATCAACCACAGGCGAAGGTTCTAGATGGGTGACGCCGGCAGTGTCCGGGTTGGACGGGTGACGCGCGACGGGTCCCTCGTGGGGTTCCTGGTTGTCGATGGCCAACATTGGGACTTCAAGCAGCGGCGCGGCTGGCGGATTGAGCGGTGGTCGGAGGAGAGGAGGCGATTGCGCCTCGATCTGCTCACAGACTGGTGTGATGACTTCCTTTCCCCGGAGGAGGAGGTTGCTCTCTCTGCTGGCCGATTCTGCTACAAGGGCGAGGTCCTGGCCTACGAGGAGTTGCACGGGGACGAGCGCAGTGCAGTCCTGGCAGACCGCTTCTCGGATTGGGAGTGATCGGCGTTTGTCGCAAGCCTCGAGGTCGGAGGCCGCGCCTACGCGCTGGTACGGCGCGGAAGGGACGTGACGCTGCTCGACGACCGAGGCAATGTCGTGGCGGGGACGGACTCACGGCGGGAGTGGCTCTCCCCGGACCTATCGCGCCATGAACTCCTGCTCGCCATCCTGTGCTTTGCCGCGAGTCTGGATCAACCGAGGTGGCAGATGACGACCCGCCTCCGGTGCTCACGCCGGTGGTGCCACCGGGTACCCCGAACACGCGCGTGGGCACCGGCAGCCTTCGTCGGCGAGCTGCAAGGAGGCAGGCGATCGGGACGGCCGCGTCCGCAGCTCTCGGTGGGTTCAAGATCTTCGGGAAGGCCCGCAGCGCGGGACGCTACTTCAAGCGGACTCGATCGTTCCTCCATAATGGCGGCGCAAGCGGTGCCTTCAGCAGGGCGGCAACGCGCGCCGGTCGTGGACGGGTCTACAAGGCTTATTGGGGAGCCAAGATGTATGTGGCCAGCTACGGCGTCGGCTGGAGCATCGACAACTGGGGCACGAGGAGGAGGCGGTAGCCATCGCAGTTCTAGGGTCTGTTGTCAGCCTCATCATCATCATGGTGCTGACCTACCGGGACCCGCTGTTGGCGGGACACCGGGGTGCCCGCATGTTTGCGGCGGGCGCGTGGGTGGCCAGTTACGGAGTGATGTGGCTGCGGACGATCCTTGACGAGGTCGACCCGACCCGGGATCTGTGGGCCTGGTGCCTTGTCCTCGGCGGAGTATGCCTCGTTACTTACGGGCGGCCCGTGCTCGTCATGGAAATGCTCTTCCCAGCAGAACGGCGCCCGGGCCACAGTGCGGGACTTCCCCCACTATCTGCACAACTCCGCCGCCGGTCGCGCCGAGCGCAGTGGGTATTGGTGGTAGGCATTATCGTAGTGGTCTTTTTCACCGCAGACTGGTCGGACTTCTAGTGCGGCGCTTCTGAAGTCTTCTGACGGTTGGCTTACGCCGGCACGTGCTCCGCGGTCTTGGTCCACACGAATGGGGTGGCGGTCGGTCCAGCCGTTGATGAAGGCCCGGATCCTGGCGGTCAGGTCGCGGACGGAGCGGTACCTGCCGCGGTGGATGGCCTGGCGTTCGATGATCGGAGAACCAGACCTCGACCAGGTTCATCCAGGACGCGTCCGCCTCTACAACCCCACCACCGGACGGTTCCTCCAAACCGACCCCGTCGCCGGTGGCAACGCCAAC
>DASYMC010000215.1:0-15452 GCA_036009255.1 Pseudonocardiaceae bacterium | reverse complement strand
CCACCAGATCCCGCACGTAGGCCTTCACCGGGCCACGATCTCGAGGCAGCAGGTACTTCTCGTCCCCAGCCAGCATGCGTTCACGGCGCTGAGCGGAGGCGTTGCGGCGTTCCTCCTTGGATCCGCGCATCCGGGTGAGGGCTTCCCGCTGAGTGCGGGGCGGTGGCGGCGCTGGGCCACGCTTGCGACCCTCGGCCTCCCGGCGGCTCGGGGTCGGTCGACCCTTGCCGATCGTGTGGGATCGGCGAGCGATCTCCTCCGGGTCAGGCTCGACCTCCCCCGCCGGCTCAGGCCCGGGATCGGTTGCACCAGAGCCAGTGTTGCCGCGCAGGAACCTCACGACGACCACCCTAGGGCACGGGTCGGTGAACGGTGGTATGTCACCATGGAGATGCGGAATCACCCGGCGGGTCGCGAGCGTTCGCGTAGAGTAGGACGAGCTGTCCGTCCCGAATCTAAATCTTTAGGGGAGAGTCCATGACCGTCGAGAACATCGCCGGCACCAAGGTGCCCACGCACGGTGTCGAGCTCACCGACGCGGCCGCCACCAAGGCGAAGGCGTTGCTCGACCAAGAGGGTCGGACCGATATGCACCTGCGCATCGCTGTGCAACCAGGTGGTTGTGCCGGTCTGCGCTACCAGCTTTTCTTCGACGAGCGCACGCTCGACGGCGACACCAAGCGGGACTTCAACGGACTTGCCGTTGTGGTGGACCGGATGAGCGTGCCGTACCTGCAGGGTGCTGTGATCGATTTCGTGGACACCATCGAGAAGCAGGGCTTCACGATCGACAACCCCAACGCCGGCGGCTCCTGCGCGTGCGGGGATTCGTTCAACTAACGAAGAAAAGTCGGCCCGGCCAGGTTGGCGTGTCGGGCGCCGGTGCACGGTGTGTCGTGCGCCGATGCCTGGTGCGCCTGTCCCGGTTACACCTGAACCGGGTAGCGCGGTTCAGGCACCGCCGGGGTGATTCGTTGTTCGACGAAAATGCCGTGCCAGAGCATGAACACCAGCACGGCCCAGATCCGCCTGCTGTGGTCGCGTGGACCCGCACGGTGTTCGTCGAGCATTCGGTGCACGGCCGTGAGATCGAGCAGCTCCGCGGTGCCCGAGTCGTCAACGATGGTGCGTGCCCAATCGTGCAGGTCGTGGCGTAGCCAGTGCCGGATCGGCACAGGAAAGCCCAACTTGGATCGGTTCAGCACGTGTGCGGGCACGATGTCTCGCAGCGCCCGGCGCAGTGCATGCTTGGTCGTCTCGCGAGTGATCTTCTCCGAGAGTGGGATGGTGGAGGCCACCCGGAACACTTCCGGATCGAGGAAGGGCACTCGCAGCTCGAGGGAGTTGGCCATGGTCACCTTGTCGGCCTTGACCAGGATGTCGCCACGTAACCAGGTGAACAGGTCCACATGCTGCATGCGGGCGACGGGATCCCAGCCGGTGGAGGTGGCGTAGGCGTCGGCGGTGACATCGGCGTGCGAGACGGTCGGATCGTATCCGCGCAGCACCTCACGCAGCTGATCGTCCCGGAAGATCCGGGCGTTGCCGTAGTAGCGCTGTTCCAGCGTCAATGCGCCGCGACGGAGCAGGTCCTTACCGCGCACTCCTTCGGGGATGCGGGCGGAGACCCGCCCCAGCGCACGGCGCAACCCGCCCGGCACCTTCTCGAACGCCGCCAACGACAATGGTTCCCGGTAGATGGTGTAACCGCCGAACAGCTCATCGGCACCCTCGCCGGAGAGCACCACCTTGACGTAGTCCCGAGCCTCCCGGGCGATGAACCACAGCGGTACCAGCGCGGGATCGGCGACTGGATCATCGAGGTACCACACGATCAGCGGCAATGCCTCGGCCAGCTCGGTCGCTGAGACGGTGCGGATTACATGGCGGACGCCGATCGCCGCCGCCGACTCCGCGGCGACGTCCACCTCGGAGTAGCCCTCCCGCTCGAAGCCAGTGGTGAAGGTAATCAGATCCGGATTGTGTTCCCGGGCCAGCGCGGCGATGGCGGTGGAGTCGATCCCACCGGAGAGGAAGGCGCCGACGGTGACATCGGCCCGCATGTGCTTGGCCACCGAGTCCCGCATCGCCGCAGTGATCTCGTCGTGCAAGGCCGCCGCGTCGGCTTCGGAGCGGATCTGACGGGGCCGGAAATGCGGATTAAAGTAGCGTTCGGTGATCAGCTGACCACCGGGGGAGAGGGTGAACGAGGTGCCGGACTCGATGCGGGTGATGGCGGTGTGCAGAGACGCCGGTTCGGGCACGTACTGCAGGGTCAAGTAGTGCTGCAGCGCTCGCCGGTCTACCGCCATCGGCACTCCGAGCGAGGGCGCCAACTCAAGCAGGCTCTTCTTCTCGCTGGCGAGCGCCACCCCGCTCGGGCCGGCGCAACAGAACAGTGGCTTGATACCGAAAGGGTCACGGGCGCCGAAAGCAACGCGGTGCTGTGCGTCCCAGATGACGAACGCGAACATCCCCCGAAGCCGCTTTACGGCGGCCGCGCCGAAATGGTGGTAAGCGGCGACAATCACCTCGGTGTCGCCCGCTGTGAGAAAGTTCACCCCGTAGGGTTCGCTCTGCAGCTCTTCCCGGAGCTCGATGTAGTTATAGATCTCACCATTGGACAGGATGGTGTAGCGCTCCGGAGCGTCTGGCGGACCCCAGCGCAATGGTTGGTGCGAGTGCTCGAGATCGATGATGGACAGTCGGTTGAAGCCGAGCACCACGTCAGCGTCATGCCAGGTTCCGGTTTCGTCAGGTCCGCGATGCCGCTGGCAGCGCAGCGCCGCGGTCACGTCCGCCACTCGCTTCGCTGCGTCCTGTTGCGCGGTCAGTAGTCCCAGCAACCCGCACACCCGCTCGCCCTCCCATCAGCCGGCCGACCCGGCCGGAGCCGTGGGCTCCATGGAGCCATGGCGGTCCAGTATGAGGCAGCCCCTATGACGCCTGGGACGCTAGGCCACTCATCCCCCGGGCGAGCTGCGACCGTCGCGCTGGGTTAGGCTCGAGTCAGTGGGCTGGCTAGGCGCTCGGGTCAACGAGGAGGAACAGGGCGTGATCGGCGTGGTCCGTTCCCGAGCCGTGCGGCTGCTGAAGGTGGCTGGGTTGGCCGGAATGATCGCCTTCGTTTCCACGGGGTGCTCGGTATATCAGGCTTTCGCGTTCGGCTGGCCACAGGGGGTCACTCCGCAGGCTGAGCGGATGCGTTCGCTATGGATCTGGGCGACGATCGCGGCCCTGGCTGTAGGTTTGATCGTCGCTTTGTTGATCATGTGGACGGTGATCTTTCACCGAAAAAGGTCTAACGAGATGCCCAGGCAGACGCAGTACAACCTGCCGCTGGAAATCATTTATACGGTCATCCCGTTCGTGATCGTCGCTGTGCTCTTTTACTTCACGGTCACAGCGCAGAACTTCGTCAATGCCAAAGTCGACAACCCCGACCTGCGGGTAAGGGTCATCGGCTTCCAGTGGAACTGGGAGTTCCAGTACCTGCAGGAGCGACCGGGCAGAGGCGGTGTCTACCAGGTTCGACAGACCGATGACGGCGAGCCGTTGTCGACAGTCGGTTCGCCGAACACCGTCCCGCTGCTGGTGGTTCCCACTGATCGGGTAGTGGAGTACCGCATCGAGTCCACGGACGTTCTGCACTCGTTCTACATCCCGGACTTCCTCTTCAAGCGCGACGTCTTCCCGTACCCGGATAAAAACGATACCGACAACGTGTTCCAGACCACGGTGCAACGTCAAGGTGCGTTTGTCGGTCGCTGCGCCGAGTTGTGCGGTACCTACCACGCAATGATGAATTTCGAGATGCGGGCATTGCCTGCGGATCTGTTCGACCGGTATCTAGCCTTACGGGCTCAGACCAACCCGCAAACCCATCGCGCGTACAGCGCGGGCGAGGCGCTCGCCCAGCTGAATTGTGGCGAGCTGTGTGCCCCCGAGGCAGTGACCACCTCCCCGTTCGACACCGATCGCACCGCCCGTGAAGTGCGCCAGGCCCGGGGCGGCCATTAATCTTCGTCACAGGTGTCCTTGGCAGGTCCGAGAGTGAGGCAACACCATGAGGGTCGAGGCCCGGATCTTCGAGATCCTCACCGTGTTCTTTTTTGCGTCTGCGGTGATTTACGGTCTCTGGTCGCATGGTGAGGCGGTCGGGTCGGCAGCGATAACCCTGACCGGTGGGCTGACCCTCATCGTCGGCACCTACTTCCGGTTTGTTTCCCGGCGGGTCCGGATGCGCCCAGAAGACAACGTCGAGGCTGAGATCTCGGACGGTGCTGGCGAGCTAGGTTTCTTCTCCCCAGGCAGTTACTGGCCGTTTGGGATGGCACTGGGAGCGAGCGTGCTCGGTTACGCTCTCGCCCTGAACCAGTGGTGGATGGTTGCGATTGGCGCCGCGCTGGTGATCGGCACAGTCACTGGGCTGGTCTTCGAGTACCACATCGGCCCTAAGCCTGAGTGATTCGGGCGGGTGAGTAGCCCGGCTTCCATAGTGTTGAGGCAACCTACTACGACTGGGCGCTGATCACTCTGACAGCCACTACCGCCGTCAAAAGCTCAGCTCACGTGATCACCGATCTACGGCTGGAGCGCTAGTCGGTGGGCTGGTGCGGGCGACCGGCCAATTTGCGACCGGCTCCGTTGGTGCTGGTCGGCTCGCCGTTAGTCGCAGCTCCATCGTGGCGGGCTTGCTCGAGTGCTCTCGTCTGCTCCGAGGGATCTGGCCGGAAGATAGAGCCGGGTACCGGACTACCGGCCGAACCCAGCTGATTCATCCGCTTGGGCACCCGCGCGCCCTGGTAGGCCAGCGGGATGGGGTGGCCGTGGTGGTCGACACCGCCTAGAGGCTGGTGCACTTCGATGAACTCACCGTGGGGCAATCGCTTGATGATGCCCGTCTCAATCCCGTGTTCGAGGATCGCCCGGTCGGCTCGCTGAAGCCCGAGGCAGATCCGGTAGGTGACGTAGTACGCGATCGGGGGCAGCAACAGCATGCCGATGCGTCCGGCCCATGTCGTGGCGTTCAATGAGATGTCAAGCGTGTAGGCGATGACATCGTTGCCGCCAGAGAGCAACAGCACGAACATGAATGAGATCGCCATCATGCCCAAGCCGGTTCGCACCGGGACGTCCCGCGGACGCTGTAGCAGGTTGTGCGAGGCGTTGTCCTTGGTGAGCTTGCGCTCGATAGCCGGGTATCCGAAGGCCAGACCGAACATGATGCCGGGGATCACCATCGTCGGCCAGAACGATGCGGGGATCAGGTAGTTGCCCAGATAGATCTCCCAGGCTGGCCATAGCCGGGTAGAGCCATCGAGCCAACCCACGTACCAGTCGGGCTGAGAAGCCGCCGAGACCTGAGCCGGGTTGTACGGGCCGAAGTTCCATATGGGGTTGATCTGGAACAGCCCTGCCATGATGCAGATCACACCGATATTCGCTAGTGCGAAGCCGCCGGCCTTGGTCGCGAATATTGGCAGAATACGGACACCCACCACATTTCGCTCGGTCCGCCCGGGCCCGGGGAACTGGGTGTGCTTCTGATACCAGACGAGTCCGAGGTGAACGGCGATGAGCGCTAGGAGAATGCCCGGGATGAGCAGCACATGCATGATGAAGAACCGGGGAATGATCAAGTTGCCTGGGAACTCGCCGCCGAAGATTGCCCAGTGTGCCCAGGTGCCGATCACCGGCGGCGACATGGTGATCGCGGAGATGATCCGGAGCCCGGTTCCGGAGAGCAGATCGTCGGGAAGTGAGTAGCCGGTCAGGCCCTCAAGGCCGGCCAGGATCGCAATGGCCACGCCGATCGCCCAGTTCGTCTCTCGCGGCTTGCGGAACGCACCGGTGAAGAAGGTGCGGAACATGTGGGCGACGATGGCGGCGACGAACAGCAGCGCTGCCCAGTGGTGCACCTGCCGGATGAACAGCCCACCACGGACGTCGAAGGAGAGCTCCAGCGTCGATGCGTACGCCCGGGACATCTCGATTCCGCGGAGATTGGAGTAGACGCCGTTGTATTTGACCTCCTCCATGGATGGGTCGAAGAACAATGTCAGGTATGTCCCGGACAGCAACAGCACGATGAAGGTGTTCAACGCGATTTCACCGAGCATGAACGACCAGTGCGTCGGGAAGACCTTGTTGATCTGCCGCCGCATGCCGGAGGCCAGATGAAACCGCTGATCGAGCTCGTCGGCAGTTTTGCCCGCCCGGGCGGCAAGACCGCCGGAGGTGGCCGGCGTGGTCGGGGTCGCCATCTCGCTCATGACCTCCGCTCCCAGAACGCTGGTCCTACGGGCTCGATGAAATCGCCCTTGGCATAGAAGTATCCCTCATCGTTCACGTCGATATGCAGCTGAGGCAAGGCCCGGGTAGCAGGCCCGAAGATCGGCTTGGCGAACTCGAGCATGTTGAACTGTGACTGGTGGCATGGACACAACAGCCGAGCAGTCTGCGCCTCGTATAGCGAAGCGGGGCAGCCGAGGTGGGTGCAGATCTTGGAGTACGCGTAGAAGTCGCCGTAGTGGAAGTCGACTTGGTCCTTACGCTGGACCACCTGCGCTGCTTGCTCAGGGCGCAACCGGATGAGCATCACCGGGCTGTCGGAAGCGCGCAGGGCAGTGTGGGCTTCCACCTCCGACCAGGAGCGTTTGTAGGGGAAGACGGTCGCGATACTGCCTGGGGCGAGGTCTTCTGGGCGCGCCAGCGCTAGTTTCTCGGAGTCGTATCGCAGGAACACCGGCTCGCCGTTGGGCGAGCGCCAGGGCGTGACCCACAGCGCGGCCTGATCACCACCCTTCCATGGGTTGCGTACCAGGCCACCCAGGGCGAAGACCCCTAATCCGGCGCCGAGCACCGCGGCCCCGAGCCCGGCCGACCGCTTGATCAGGGATCGCCGTGCGATGCCGCTCCCGGCGCCTGAGTCGGCCAGGATGGCACCGATGGTCGCCCGGTCAACCTCTGCGGAACCGCCGACGTGGCGCTCTTGCACCGCCGTTTCGTGCGGGAGCAGGTGTTTGGCGTAGGCGATCGTCCCGGCTCCTACGGCGAATACCGCCAACCCCAAGAAGACTCCGATGATCGGCGTATAGAGCTGGTAGAGCAGGTGCCGGCCGCCTGGGCTACCGGGCGGAGCATACTCGAACGGCCAGAACAGGTAGGCCGCCAGAAAAACCAGGCCGGCCAGCGCAGCGATGATGAACCATCGCGCAATCTTGCGTTCGGTGCGCTTCTCCGCGCGGGTACCCGGTACCGGGAATGGATCCTCCCGGTGCGCGATGGTCACGCCATCCAGTGCCAAACCAAGCCGGACGAGGTCTTCCCGGCTCGCCGTCGCGAGGTCGGCATCACTCGGGAGCTGGCGTTCGTGGTTACTCATGCCCTCGCTCCGATCCACAGCGTGACCCCCACCAGCGCCGCGATCCCGACGATCCAGGCGATCAGGCCCTCCGAGACCGGCCCGTAACCACCGAGGGAGTAGCCACCCGGGTTGTTGCGTTCCTCTGTGATCGACTCGACGTAAGCAATGATGTCCCGCTTTTCCTCGGGTGACAGTTGCCGGTCGGAGAACCGGGGCATGCTCTGCGGCCCGCTGACCATTGCGGTGTAGATCTGCTGGGGATTCACATCCTTGATCGCGGGTGCGTACTTGCCGGATGAGAGCGAGATACCTCGCCCGGTGAACTGGTGACAGGACGCGCAGTTGAGCCGGAACAGGTCGCCTCCTCTGGCCGCATCGCCGCCCGCGAGGTTTTCCTTGGGGACGACCGGCCCCCCTCCGTTGGCTTGCACGAAGGCACCGAGCGCATCGATCTCCGCGGGGCTGTATTTGACCGGCTTCTCGGCGATCTGCGCTTCCTGACGCGACGCAGGCATCCGGCCGGTGGAGACTTGGAAGTACACGGCGGCTTCGCCCACACCGATCAGGCTTGGTCCGCGGTCCGTCACTCCCTGCAGATTCGATCCATGGCAGCTGATACAGGCGTTGTTGTAGAGCTGCTCGCCCTGCCGAACCAGAGCTGGATCGGCCTGGGCTCGCGCGGTCTGCGGCTGCGGTGCGAACAGCACGTAAAGTCCGCCGGTGGCCAGCAAGGCCGCCGCGAGTGCAAGCATTCCCGCCAATCGGCGACGGACTCGGCCGCGCGGGCCCCGCGTCGCTCCCCGGCCTGATGACCCGGTTGGCTTCGATCCGTTGGCGCCCTTGTGGGCGTCGGGCGTGGCGCTGGTCATCAGTCTGGCTACCCCTGCTGTGTTGTGCTGTGCTGTTTCGGTGCTGGGGCCGGTCAGGGCCCCCTGCAACGGCCCCCGACGGCGGTATTCAGGGCAAGAAGTAGATGGTGGCGAATAGACCGATCCATACCACATCGACGAAGTGCCAGTAGTAGGACACGACGATTGCGGCGGTAGCTTGAGCCGGAGTGAACTTGCTGAGCTTGGTCCGGAGCATGAGGATGATGAACGCGATCAGCCCGCCGGTCACGTGCAAGCCGTGAAATCCGGTGGTGAGGTAGAAAACGGTGCCGTAGGCACCCGAGGGGATCGTGACGCCCTCATGAACGAGGTTGCGGTACTCGTTGGCCTGCCCCAAGACGAACAGCGTGCCCATGATGAGGGTGATCGTGTACCAGAGGCGCAACCCGAAGACATCACCTTGTTCGGCCTTGAACACGCCCCATTGGCAGGTGAATGACGAGGACACCAGGATGATGGTGACCACCAGCGCGTAGGGCTTGTTGAGAATGATCGGTTCCCCGGTGGCTGCGAGGATCGGTGGCCACGGCCCATCGTGCTGGGCCTTCACCGTGAAGAACATCGCGAACAGGCCGGCGAAAAACATCAGCTCGCTGGACAACCAGACGATGGTGCCGACGCTGACCATGTTGGGTCTGTTCAGCGAGTGCACCCGCTGACTGATGGAGGGCCCTGCCAGGCTCGACGAGGTCACGCTGAGCATTATGACGAAAGGTGCAGACGGCGGCTGGACCGGGGCCGACCGGATGCCGCCACGTGTGGCGATTCGATCATGGTGATCGCTCAAGCTGTTGGGCGCGGGCAGCAGGATAACACGCCGCGTCAATGCCACGCCGCCTGACACCGGGGGGTTATCGTCCGTACTACCATCATGTTGGCCGCGCGCCCAGCAGGCGGGGGACCCCGGACATAGCAACTGACATAGCGACTACAGAACAGCGATTCGGCACCGCACCTAGGACAGCGAGGGTCTCGAACACCGGATGAACGTCCCAGGCGACGCCACCACAGTACTGGTATTCAGTCACCGGCCAGAGGTCCGCGAGACCATCATCAACGCTGTCGGGCGGCGTCCTGCTGCGGACGTGGGTCGCTTGCGGTATGTCGAGGCCGGCACGATAGCCGAGGTGCTGACCGAGGTCGACGCGGGTCGTATTGATCTGGCCATCCTCGACGGCGAGGCACAGCCGACCGGAGGGATGGGCCTGTCTAGGCAGCTCAAGAACGAGATCGCGCAGTGTCCGCCAGTGATCGTTTCGGTGAAACGCAGGGACGATCGCTGGCTGGCCGTGTGGTCGCAGGCCGACGCAGTGATCGTTCATCCGCTCGATCCGCTGGTGTCCGCCGAGACCGTTGCTGAGGTGCTGCGCTCGCACCGGTCCCGAACAGCAAACGGCTGAGGACCCGCGCATGGTGGCGCCGACCCGTTCCCGCAGCTGGCCAATGCTGCTCGCCCAACTGATCGCCGGTACAGATCTGGATGCTCAGGACACGACCTGGGCGATGGACCAGGTGATGTCAGGGACAGCTACGCCGGCGCAGGTGGCGGCGTTCGCGGTGGCGCTGCGAGTCAAGGGTGAAACTCCGGCGGAGATCACCGGTCTGGCCGCAGGTCTCCTGTCCCACGCGAGCCGGGTGCACCTACCCCAGCGAGCCGTTGACGTCGTCGGCACCGGTGGTGACCAAGCGCACACCGTCAACATCTCAACAATGGCCGCTCTGGTGGCCGCGGCTGCTGGTGCACCAGTGGTCAAGCACGGCAACCGTGCGGCGTCCTCCCAGTGCGGTGCCGCGGATGTTCTCGAAGCGCTCGGTGTCGCGATCGACCTCGGTCCGGAGCAGGTGGCGCAGTGCGTCGCCGAGGTAGGAATCGGGTTTTGCTTCGCACCCCTGTTTCACCCTGCGCTGCGGCACGCAGCCGGAGTGCGCCGAGAGATCGGTGTCCCCACGGCGTTCAACTTCCTCGGGCCTTTGACCAATCCGGCACAACCCGAGGCTGCATTGGTGGGCTGCGCGGATCTACGAATGGCGCCGGTGATCGCCCAGGTACTCGCCGATCGTGGCGTCAGTGCGCTGGTCGTCCGTGGAGACGATGGGCTCGACGAGGTCACCACGACGACCACTACGTCAGTGTGGGTGGTTGAGGGCGGAGTGGTGCGGCGTGGCCTGTTGGACCCGGTTGTGCTGGGCGTGCCGGTGGGCCGGCGGGAGGATCTACGGGGTGGTGATGCCGCGGCCAATGCTGATGCGGTGCGACGGCTCGTCGCCGGAGATCCCGGTCCGGTGCGGGATGCGGTGTTGCTCAACGCCGCCGCTGCGCTTGTCGCCTACCGTGGCCTCGCCGGTGGCCTGCTCGACGATTTTCCAGAAATGGCGCAACGTGCCGCCCAGGCCGTTGACTCCGGTGCCGCAACGGCCGTGCTGGAGCGCTGGACGAGACTAGCCAATGAGCTGTCTGCAACATTGCGCTGATTTGGAACACCGCGCTGACTTAGAACACCGCGCTGACGGAGCTGGTGGCGCTCAACCCTTTGATTGTTGTAACGGAGTGTAATGGTAGACAAGATTGTGCCGCTGTGGAGTGGCGTTGTGTCTTCTTTGGAGTGAAGAGACGCCACCACGTGGCCTAGAAAGCCGTTACGTCAATTGTGCGGGATGATCTCCCGTTACCAGTCACGCCTCCGGGCCTTGTGGCCCGAGAATAGGAGATGGCCGCGGGTGACCCATCGTCGGAACCGCGTGCTCCGTAGCGTGGCGGCTGGCGTGGCTTTCGCTGCCGTACTGAGCATGCCACCAGCGACCGCGGCTGCCGATCCCGCGCCTGATCCGGCCGGGGCGGCGGCACAGGTTCGTGCGTTGAGCCGTCAGGCCGAGGTGATCACCGAGCAGTGGAAGTTGGCTAGCGATCGGCTGCTGGCCCGTCAGACTGATGCCGAACGGGCGCATCGCGATGTAGCAGCCGCTACCGCCACGGCCGACCAGGCCCGCGCTGCCCAGCGCGAGTTCCGCGCGCAGGTGGATCGGCTGACCAGCGCCACGTTTGAGGGCGTCCGTATCAGTAGTCTGACCGCTATTTTGATCAGTGACTCGCCGCAGCAGTTCATAGATCAGATGTCTGCGTTGGATGTACTGGCGGCGAGCAACCGAACGGCGATGGACAAGCTCGCCGGCGCTGTCGCGCGCACTGAGCAGGCAGAGCTTGCCGCCACGGACGCCGAGACCCGGGCGGCCGTTGCAGAGCTCGACGCCGCTCGGATTGCTGGCGACGTGGCGAAGGCCCGGCTGGAGATGGGCCGTCAGATCAACCTGGTGCAGGAGCGTCTGGGCAAACTCACCGCCGACGAGTTCGCTCACTACGCCTCCGAAGGATTCACTGACTACCCGATTGACCTGGTCGGTGACACTCTGGGGATCAGAGCCCTGCGCGCCGCGTTGACCAGGCAGGGAGCTCCCTACATCTGGGGCGCCGAGGGGCCAGGCACCTTTGACTGCTCGGGTCTGGTGATGTGGGCTTACCGGCAGGCCGGGGTCAGCCTACCGAGGGTGGCCTTCGACCAAGCCAGAGTAGGCACCGCTGTGGTCTCAGCCCTTTTGCCCGGTGACCTCATTGCGCTCTACTCGCCGGTAAGCCACATCGGTATCTACGTCGGAAACGGGCTTTACATCAACGCCCCGCAGAGTGGCGATGTGGTGAAGGTCGCAAGAGTCCCATGGCGCGACGTCACGGCAATCCGCCGGATCGGCTGACTTCTGTCCATCAGCTACCGGGTCAGGAGTATTGCTGGCAAGAGAATGTCAGGGGTGCAGGTTACCGTCCGCAGTGACGAGATCACGAGCGAGATGGAGCCCGACATGATTGTGGATTGCGACCGGTGTGCGGTGCGTGGCGGCGCCTGCCAGGACTGTGTCATCACCGCCCTGCTGGGCACGGCGCCCGGCGGTGTCGAGTTCGACGGTACTGAGCGTTGGGCGCTGGACACCCTGGCCGAGGCCGGCATGGTGCCCCGTTTGCAATTGGTGGATCGTCACGTGGCGCACAGAACAGGCGAGGCAGGGTCCGATTGTGGTGACCGCCAGCCCGACGTTGAGCGGTCTGCGAGAGGCGTTGAGCGGTCTCGGCGGTACGTAAGCTGATCGGTGGGACCGAACACGGTTCCCTATGTGATGACGTCCATCGTGCCCAGGAGCCATTTTGCCTTATCGCTGGCGCGTCGGTGGTGACAGTGCCGGTGACTTTTCGTAATCTTCCCGAGACTTTGCGGTAGGTGCCTCCCAGACGGGGGGCGACGCAGGTCGCCGCCGAATCGGCTGCGTCGCTAGTCGAGCGTCGCTAGTCGAGCCGGGGATCCACCTTTTCCTGGGTGAATCCGGGTGGGACACCATGCCCGCCCGGTAGGGCTGCTCTACACCGGTCCGAACCCGTCAGCTGAACCCGGTAGGCGGTCCAAGGGAAGAGGAGACAGCCGCGACGTGTCGTCGCATCATCTGAAGTCCGGTGTTGTGGGGTCTGGTGACCGGAGACTCGGGGTCACAAGACGACTCGGGGTCTTGAGACACGGTGTCGTGAAGCGCAGTGTGTCGGCAACGGTAACCGCCGCGACGGTAGGTCTTCTGGCGAGCGTGCTGCCCAGCACGGCGGCCGCGGACCCCGCAGTGCCAGGGGATGGTCAAACTGCGCTGGCGCAGCTCGCCGAGCTGAATCGGCAGGCTGAAGTGCTCACCGAGAGCTGGCACTACGCTCGTGATCAGTTGAGCACCCGCCGTGCTGAACTGGACCGAGCCAGAGCAGATGCCAACGCTGCTGCCGCCTCCGCAGATCGTGCCCGGGTGGTCCAGGGCCAGTACCGGGGGCAGGTCGACAGGCTGACCAGCGCGTCGTTCCAGGGTGTGCGCCTCTCCCGGTTGTCAGCTCTGCTGGTCAGTGACTCGCCTCAAGATTTCCTGGACCAGATGTCGGCGCTGGACATGCTCGCTGTGGACAACAAGCATGCACTCGATCGGCTCACCGGCGCCGTCACGCAGACCCAGCAGGCGCAGCGCTCCGCCAATGATGCCGCGGCGCGGGCTGGCCAGGCCGAACACGATGCCGCCCGCATGGAAGGTGACCTGACCCGTTCCCGCGCCGAGATGGACCGCCAGATCCAGGTGGTCACCAAGCGTCTCGCGGAGTTGACCCGCCAGACCCGAGCCGCCTACCTTTCCGGCGGCAATACCCACTTCCCGATCAACCTGGTTGGCACGGGGATCCCGGTCCAAGCTGCACGTATCGCGCTGAGCAAACAGGGCTCGTCATATGTCTGGGGCGGCGACGGCCCCATCACCTTCGACTGCTCGGGTTTGGTGAAGTGGGCTTTCGAGAAGGCCGGCCTGCCGGGTCTGCCGCACTCAGCCCAGGAACAGGCGCGGATGGGGCGTAGCGTGAGCCAGGCTGAGCTGCAGCCTGGCGATCTGATTGCGCTGTACTCCCCGATCAGCCACATCGGGATTTACATCGGCAATGGCCTCTATGTCAACGCACCACAGAGCGGCGACGTGGTCAAGGTCGTCCCGGTGCCGTGGAGACTAGTCACCGCAATGAGCCGGATTGGCTGAGCCCACCGGCTCTCCGGTCTGGTCACAACGGTCCGAAGACACCATCTCAGGCAGGTCGAGGCCGCAACCCTCCGGCGGCGGTAGAGATACCGTCGGACCGGTGCCGCGGATCTTGCTGGTGAGCAATGACTTTCCACCGCGGTCCGGGGGAATCCAGGCATACCTGCATGAGCTGGCTATGACGCTGCCCGCAGACGCGATCGCCGTCTACGCACCGGATTGGCCGGGCGCGAGGCCCTTCGATGCTCGATTGCCGTTCCCGGTCGTCCGTCATCCCGGCGCCCTCATGCTTCCCACGCCGCTGGTCCTGCGCCGCGCAGTCGGGCTGCTGAAGGAGCTGCGCTGCGAAACTGCATGGTTCGGCGCCGCGGCCCCGCTGGCTCTGCTCGGTCCGGCGTTGCGCCGCGCCGGGGTACAGCGAGTGGTGGCCAGCAGCCACGGGCATGAGGTGGGCTGGTCAATGCTGCCCCCGGGACGGCTTGCGCTTCGCCGGATCGGAGCGGACGCAGACGTGGTCACTGCAGTGAGTTCCTACACCCGCCGCCGGATCGCCTCGGCTTTCGGACCCCGGGCTGCCCTGGAACTACTTCCACCTGGCGTGGACTGCGGAGCGTTCCGCCCGGACCCAGCCGCCCGGACCGAAATCCGGCGACGCCACCGGCTGGGGGAGGCCCCGGTGGTGCTGTGCGTATCCCGGCTGGTGGCTCGCAAGGGGCAGGACGTTCTTGTGCGAGCGTTGTCAGAGATCCGGCGCCACGTGCCGGGAGCCATCCTGCTGCTGGTGGGGGACGGACCCCGGAGGGCTGCGTTGCACCGGCTGGCTGGCTCATGCGGAGTTGACGACGCCGTGGTCTGCACTGGTGGAGTGCCGTGGTCTGAGCTGCCCGCGTACTACGCCGCAGGCGACGTTTTCGCGATGCCGTGCCGTACCCGGGGTCACGGGTTGGACGTCGAAGGGCTCGGTCTCGTGTTCCTCGAGGCTGCGGCGACCGGATTGCCCGTCGTGGTCGGTGACGCCGGTGGGGCGAGGGAGACCGTCCTGCCCGGCGAAACCGGAGAACTGGTCGACGGCCGTGACATCGCTGCGGTGACCCGAGCCGTCACGACGCTACTGGCCGATCCCGAGCGGGCAGCGGTGATGGGCGGACGCGGGCGAGGGTGGATGCTGCAGGATTGGCAGTGGTCTAGCCGAGCAGCGCGAGTAGCGGCTCTGCTCAGCTAAACTCATTGTTTTGTGATCACGATGCGTACAACGCTTCTATCTCGGCCGCGAACTCCTTGGCGACCACCGCACGCTTCACCTTCAGACTCGGGGTGAGCTGGCCGTCCCGTTCGGTAAAGTCGACCGGCAGAATCCGGAACTTGCGAATCGTCTCAGCCTTCGACACGGTCTTGTTGGCGTCGTCCACCGCGCGTTGTACCTCGGCGTGCAAATCCTCATCATCAACGAGATCGGCGGCGGAGTTTCCTGCGGGCTTACTGTGCTCTGCGCGCCAGGCCGGTAGCACCTCGGCATCTATGGTGATCAGGGCGGCGATGAAGGGCTGATGGTCGCCAACCACCATGCATTGGCTGATCAGGCGGTGGGCGCGAATCCTGTC
>DASYMC010000214.1:0-6884 GCA_036009255.1 Pseudonocardiaceae bacterium | reverse complement strand
TTCATGTACAACCTCAAGATCGGTACCAAGCGGGTGACGAACCTGCGCCTGTCCGGCAGCACCATCGCTAGGATCTTCACCCAGCAGATCACCACATGGTCAGACCCGGCAGTCGCGGCCGACAACCCCGGACTGGTGCTGCCGCAGCGCCCGATCGTGCCGGTGGTGTACTCAAACGGTTCGGGCACCACTGCTCAGCTCACCACGTGGATGGCCAGCCAGTACCCGGCCATCTGGGACGACTACTGCCACCGCAACGGCCGGAACCTCACGCCCTGCGGGTTCACCTCCTTCTACCCGCTGGGTCCAGGCATGGAGGCCAAGGCGCAGTCGCAGGGCGTAGCCGGGTTCGTCGCCCAGGATTCCAGCGAGGGAGCGATCACCTACGTCGAATACTCCTATGCCCGCAACGCCGGTTTCCCGGTAGCCAAGGTGCTCAACAAGGCGAACTACTACGTCGAGCCCACAGCGGGCAGTGTCGCCGTCGCGCTGCTCAAGGCGCAGATTCACCACGACCTGACCCAGGACTTGAGCCAGGTCTACGTCGACACTGATCCGCGAACGTATCCGCTGTCCAGCTACAGCTACATGATCATTCCGAAGGACACCAGCTCGGCCTCCCGGTTCAACACTGAGAAGGGCCGCACACTCTCCGAGTTCGCCGCTTACTTCCTCTGCGAGGGGCAGCAGCAGGCCGACATCCTGGGTTACTCGCCGCTGCCGATCAATTTGGTGCAGGCCGGTGTCGATCAGATCAACCAGATCCCCGGCTCGACCACACGACTCGACCGCAACAACCTGGCCAGGTGCAACAACCCCACGGTCTCCCCGGACGGGGGGAACAAGGTGGCCAAGGACGCGCCGCAGCCTAGCGAGTGTGACCGCCTGGGAGCCTCGCAGCAGTGCGCCACCCCCACCGGCGGGGCTAAGACGTCGACGCCGACAAAAGGCGTTACCGACTCCGGCGGCAACAATTCCGGCGGTAACAATTCTGGAGGTACCAATGGTGGTAACAATCCTGGCGGTACCAACGGCGGTAGCACTGCTGGCGGCACCAACACTGATGGCACCGATTCGGGCAGCACCGATACCACCACCGCTGCCATCGACCCGGCGACCGGCGCCCCGCTGATCGACCCGGATACCGGGCAGGTGATCGGTGGCACGGCGCTGACCAATGGTTCTGGCACCTCCAGCGTCTCCGCCGTGCCGGTGTCCGTCGATGCCGCTGACAACCGGCGGCAGATGCTACTCGCGATACTCACTATCGTCGTGCTGCTCGGGCTCGCGCTGGGGCCACCGCTGCTCGCGTACCGGGTGCGCAGCCGGGAAGGAAGCGGGTGATACCACCATCAACACGCAGTAGTCACCGGTCACACCGCGTGGGTGCTGCTCCGGTATTGATGGGAAAGCACCGGGAGGTCGAGCAGCCGGTCCAATCCGTCAGCCGACCTCAACGGCCGCAGGCCGGTACGCCGCCCAGCCAGCCCCTCCGATACCGGCTGGTTGCCCAGGTACTGGCGATCGTCGCGGTGCTGGGCTCATCCTTCCTGCTTGAGCTGACCTTGCTGGGCAACCTGCGTCACGACCGGGACCAGGCCCAGCTCGCCGCGCAGTTCCGCGTCGAGCTTGCCAAAGGGATTGCCCCGGTCGGTCCCTTCGATGAGACCAACACTGCGCTGGCTGTGGGAGCACCGGTGGCCCTCCTGGAGATCCCAAGATTGCAACTGCGCGAGATCGTCGTGGAGGGTACGTCGTCCAAGACGACGATGTCGGGCCCGGGTCATCGGCGGGACACCCCGCTGCCGGGCCAGATCGGCACCAGCGTGGTCGCCGGGCGGCGGGCCACCTTTGGCAGGGCGTTCCGGTCGATCGATCAGCTGCGCGCGGGGGACAAGATCACGGTGACGACTGGGCAGGGCACCACTTCCTTCGCGGTGCTCGGGGTGCGGCGCGCAGGTAACCCGGTGCCACCCACCTTGGCCCGCGGCGGCGGTCGGCTCACCTTGGTGACTACCGATGGCCCGGCGTTGCACCCCACCGACGTGCTCCGCGTCGACGCGGAGCTGACCAGCGCCGCCCGACCCAGGGCAGCGCAGTTGCCAGCCCAGGCCCTGCGCCCTGCTGAGGCGCTGATGGCCGGTGAAAGCTCGGCGTTGCTAGGCGTCTTCGCGTGGTCGGTGTTACTCGCTGTGGCGGCCATCGCCACTGTGTGGTTTCGCTTCCGCGCTGGACCGTGGCCTGCCTGGGCGTTCGGCGTGCCGGTGCTCATCACGCTGGCCCTGCTTGTGGTCGACGAAGTCGCCGCCCTGCTGCCGAATCTGTTGTGACAGTGAGTGCTGGCTGGTACGAGCGCGGGCACGGTTTCGATGCGCCTGAACGGGTTCCCCCTTACGAGTGATGACAGCGGTTTCGTATAACGATACGTAGTCATCCCCTGTGGGGCTTGTGGCAATCTCCTGCTCGACTGCTGGCCGTCTTCCGTTCACCGTCAGGGCGCAACGTCACCATTTCATGTCCGCTTTTGCGAGGAGGTGCCCTGGTGACGATCCTCATCTGCGCCGCGTTGGCAGCCTCCACGCCGGTCATGCATCTGCGCACAGTCACGGTACGAGGTCGTCTGGAATTAACCGGCTCATTCCCCGTGCAGGTGATGAATTGGTGACCCGAGCGCTGCTGGCGATGATGCTGAGCGCTGCCGTGGTCAGCATGCTGCCGACCCCGCCGTCGGCCTCCGCCGCGGCCGCAGATCCTGCCGGGTCCGACTCGGCGGTCACGGTGTCGGGAAAAGAGGACTTCGCGAATCTCAAGGTGACCGTCAGCCAGACCCAGAACCTGGTCGATCAGATCGTTAGAGTCTCCTGGACCGGCGGGGTACCGACAAGCGAGGTGGGGTTCCAGGCCAACTATCTGCAAATCATGCAGTGCTGGGGCGACGACCCTGCGGGCCCGGACCGCACTCAGTGCCAGTTCGGCGGGTTGACCGCCTTGGGCTCGACCTTCGACGTCGGCTTCGCGTTGAAAAGGCAAGTTCCTGCCGGGTTCGACCCCCAGGAGACCCTGAAACAACCGGCGGCGGACAGCGGCGGCCAGATCTACGTGCCGTTCTGGGTGGTGGGAAGGGACAAGCCGACCGGATCCGGCGCCGGCGACACCAACGATTTCTTCGACTCCCAGGTCACCAACGAGTTGCCCCTGGCCCGTACCCATGGTGATGGCACGGGTGAGGAATTCTTCGAGATCGAGACCGTGACTCAGGCCGCGGGTCTCGGCTGCGGTGAGCCAGTCACCACCAATGGGTCCGCCACCGGGCGCAGTTGCTGGCTGGTGATCGTGCCACGCGGCACCAAGGAAGTGAACGGTTCAACCGTGACCGGCACGGGCGACTCTCGCCTCGAGTCCTCGCCGCTGAGCCAGTCCAACTGGAACAACAAGATCGCAATCCCGCTGGGATTCCTGCCGGTGGGTCAGCCCTGCCCGCTCGGGGCGCCTGAGCGGCACCTGATCGGGCACGAGCTGGCGGTCGAGGCGGTCAGATCATGGCAGCCAGCGCTGTGCGCCGGCGGCGGCACCCTGCTCAGCTACACCCAGCTACCCGACGACGTCGCCCGCAGCCAGGTGCCGGACGGCAATCTGGTGCTGGTCGACAATCCGATCCCCCCCGACCAAGCGCCGGCGGATCATCCGCTCGTCTACGCGCCGGTCGGGCTGTCCGGGCTGGCGGTCGCCTTCAACATCAATTACCAGCCGCCGCCGGACGCGCCGCCCGACGTCCAGCAGCTCAACGGCCGGCGCTTCACGTCCATGAACCTCACACCGCGACTGGTGGCCAAACTGCTCACCCAGTCCTACAGCCGCTCCCTGTACGTGCCGGTCGACGAGCTGAAGCACAATCCCATCGGTCTGCTGTTCGATCCCGAGTTCCTCAATCTCAATTCTGGGTACAAAGGGCTCGTTGACGGACAGCAGCCAGTGCCCGATGCACTGGTGCAGATCAACGGAGCGGACGTCACCTCGCAGCTGTGGAGCTGGGTCATTTCTGACCCGGCCGCCCGCGCCTTCCTCGCCGGTACCCCTGACGAGTTCGGAATGGTGATCAACCCCAAGAACAAGAACCTGTCCCTACCGACGTCCACCTTCCCCCGCAACGACCAGAGCTGCGTGACCAAGAGTTCCGACGGCATTAACCCCCCGGTTACGAACTGCAACCTGGATTTACGCCCCTACGCCAACGACATGCACGACGCCGGTCGCTCGGCCAGCCGTGGCGACGACCTGCGGCGGCAGAACGAGTTCGACAGCACCGTCGGTCAAGCGGTCTCGAAGAAGTCCGCGCGGCAGCTTCCGGGCAGGCAGGGGTTGATCGCCGTGGTGGACGCGGCGACCGCCTCCCGCTACGGCTTGCCGACCGCACAACTGCTCAACGCCGCTGGGAAGTTCATCGCTCCCACGCCGGAGAGCCTGCTGGCCGGTGAAGCCGCGATGAAACCCAACGCGGTAGCCGGGGTGTTGGCGCCGGACCCCGGTGCCAGCGACCCGGCGGCCTACCCGCTGACCTCATTGAGCTACGCGGTGACCGCTCCGGCCATGTTGGACGCGGCGGCTGGAAAGGACTATGCCGGGTTCCTGCGCTACGCGGGCGGCCCGGGCCAGCAGCCGGGTCTCGACCCCGGCCAGCTGCCCCGGGGCATGGTGCCCCTGCCCGATCCGCTCAAGGCGCAGACCCTTGCCGCCGCCACCACCATCGAGACGCTGACCAGCTCGCTGCCGCCACCGCCGACCACCGCGCCTGACTCACCCGAGAGCTCCACCACCACAACAGGTCCCACCCGAGACACCACCGCGACCGCCGGAACACCGGGGCCGCCCGCCGCGCGCCCGCCCGCTGGGCGCCCGCCTGCCGCGACACCTGCACTGGTCGTGCCCCAGCTCCCCCCTGCCCCGGCGGCCAAGACACCGAGCGTGGCCCAGCAGCCCGTCGCCGGAATACGGCGCACCCCGCTACTGCCTGCACCGTGGTGGATCGGTGTCGTCCTCGTGGTGACTCTCATCGTCAGTGGGTTGGCGGCGACATCCTCACCGGTCGTCCAGCTCTTCGGCGTCCGGATAGCCCGCCGGTTGCGAAAGGGGGTGACGCCGACCGAGCGGTGACCAGGAGTCTCCAGCTCCCGGCCACCGGCCCGGCCGATCTCCTACCTGCAAGACGGCAGTGACGGGTGGTTGGCATGCCACTGGTTCGCCCGTCACGGCCGTGTGCCCGGACAGCAGTCCGTGCATCCCGCGTTCCCCAGAATAGCGGCACATGCGCGAGAAAGCCTTCGGCGACGTATCGCGATGTCCTCGCCGATGACTCAGCTGCTTGGCCGGCGGCTATGACGTCGCCCGCTAAAGGAGGTGATACCACCGAGTGGTGACCAGGAGTCTCCAGCTTCCGGTCACCCGGACGGCCCATTTCCTGCCTGCAAGACGGCAGTGACGGCGTGGTTGGCATGCCACTGGTTCGCCCGTCACTGGCGCGTGCCCGGACAGCAGTCCGTGCATTCCTGCGTTCCAAAGGACAGCTACAAATGCGAAAGAGAAGATTGCTTCTGGCCGCCGGCGCCAGCCTGGGGACCGTGATTCTCACCATGGGTACGGCAATGGCCGACCCCGTTCCCGCGCCTCCCCCCTACCCTCCGGTAGTCAGTGTCGGCGCACAGACGACCCAGGACCTTTTCGACACCCTGTGCAACAAGAATACCAGTTTCAGGACCAACCCCAGCGACCCCAGCACCAGGCTCTGCCAGTCCTGGGGAGTGGACCCGCAGCCAAGCAATATCACCACCAGACCCTCCGGATGCACTATCGCTCGGCCCAAGCAAGGTGGTGACGGGACAGATAGATTGATCGCCTTTCCCGCGTGCGTGGATGTCGCCCGGGTGGTTACCAACGATTCGGCCACCCGTCCCACGGGCTTGACCTACATCCCGATGGCCACTGACGTCCTCAGCTACGCGATCCGCGGCGACAACAGCATTGTCCCTCCAAACTTGACTAACGCCGAGCTAAGGTCGATCTACACCTGTGATCCCAACTTTGTTTTCGATAAGGTCACCGGCAACAACCCGGCCGGCATCCAGCCATTGCTCGGGTCGTTCGGCGCCGGAAACCGGACACAGCTCTTCAAGCTCCTCAATATCACCGACGCCGCGAATTACACCGATCCGGGTCAGCCGGGGGAGTGCATCACAGACAAGGATTCTCACGGGGTAGGGATTCTGGCCAATGACGGGCGCGTGCTCACCAATAAGGCGCAGATAATTACGTACTCGGCTGCGCCGTGGCTTGCCCAGGTCTTCAAGGCGTCAGCCGACATCCACGGTGCTTCCATTCTTGGGTCGATCAACGGTATCACTCCCGGGATTCTGAATGACTCCTCATTCGGGGCGCGGACCGTCTTCAACGTGGTGAGAACCGCTGATACCGCCGCGGGCAACATTCATGACCTGTTCGTCGGAACGGGATCCAAGGTCTGCTCCGCTAGCGCGGATATCAAGCGCGCCGGCTTCAACGTGCTCCCGGGGACAAGTCCTGCAAAGACCTGCGGTGACACAAGCATCGTGAGTAATTAGTCCCCCTATTTCCCCTATTCTCAGTGAGAGTGAGTCATATCGTGCGTAAGAGAACCTCATTGACACGGGCGGTGTCGGGGGTCGTGGTGGTCGCTGTTACGGCCGGGTCGGCATTGCTAGTGAGCAACGGGCTCGCCAGTGCTGCGCCACCCCCGGGCACGCTGGGTTTCATCACCCTCGACCAACCCGACGGCACCAACCTCACCGCCATCAACTCCACGACCTCAGGTCCGTGCCCTGACACATCGAGCAGGGCGGACCTGCAGGTGGTCG
>DASYMC010000213.1:0-3032 GCA_036009255.1 Pseudonocardiaceae bacterium | reverse complement strand
TGACACATTTTTCCTGGTAGATGGGATCGTTGGTGGCCAGGACGCCGCCTTCGGCGCCGAAGCCGAGCCAGTTGGCGTAGCGGTGGAAGGACTCCACCCGGTTGGTGATCACAGTGATCGTCTCCCGCAGGGCGGGTTCGGAGAGAAAACGGAGCAGGACCTGGGTACGGATGACCCGGCCGAGCTCGCGAAAAGCCCGGTAGAGGCGGTTTTTGTGGGAGTCGTGGCGCAGCCGGCGTAGCAGGGTGACCGAGGAGATCCGGCCCTCACGCACCGAGATCGCGGTGCGCATCAGGTCGGGCCAGTGCTGCTCCAGCAGGCGCCAGTCGATTGTGTGCGGCCCGAACAGCGAGTCGATGTGCCGGTAGCGGGTATGCGGGTCGGGCCGGTAGAAGATCAGGTCGTGCCAGTTGCGGATGCGGGGCAGCAGATCGAAGCCCAGTAGCGTGGCCAGCCCATAGACCGGCAGCGATTGGCCCTGGGTATCAGCGTGCACGGTGTCGGGTTGAATGTCGGAGTCGTTGGCCAACAGCCCGTCGAGGATGTAGACCGCTTCCCACACCCCGCAGGGGATGAACCGGGTGAACAACGCGATATAAGCGTCAGAAATATACCGGTATGCGATCTTCCCGACCGACCCGTATCTGATCGAGGTTTCGGCTAGGAGGTTGTTCTCCCAGGTCGAGACTTGGGAGCCGTCGGTGCCCACGGTCGACCCATCGCCCCACAGGCTGGTGATATCCAGCCGGGCGAAAGCGTTGATCACATCGGTGTCAGCGGCCTGGAGCCGGTCCTGGCCGCAGTGCTGGTGAAACGCCCGGGCCAGCTCACGCGCGGTGACCTGGCGGGGCATGTGCCGGGCCAGCTCGGCCGGGCCCAAGTAGGTGCCATAGCAAAACGCGGTGGGCACGTACCGTCCCAACGTATCGCGTAGTTTGGGGTCGGATCCGGAGGCAGGGCCGAAGTGCCGAGTCCACCCGGTCAGATAGGCGGTGCGGGTCAGGATCTCCAGCAGGTCGCGCTGCGGCAGCCGCTGGTGCACGGCCGCCTCCAACGCCAGCGCCGAGGCCCGGCGCTCTTTGCCGGCGCGGCGTTTAAGCACCGGATGACCCTCGGAAATGATCAAATCGGCATTGTCCGGGTAACCGGCGTCGACCTGCGCGGCCAGCCGCGACAGCTCGCGTTTCCAGGCGGCGACACACCCGGTGGCGGTGTCCGGGATCCCGGCCTGGGCGCAATACTCACCCACCAGCGGCTCGCACTCCGACCAGGACATCAGCTGGGTGTGCAGATGGGCGTAAGACTCCGCGCCGATCACCGCGATATCTCCGGTGCCCAGCTCGGCGGCCAGGTGAGCGAACACGCACACCTCGAAATGTCGTCGCCGTAACCGGCCCGGCCGGCGCCGATCCCGCAGCGTGGTCCGCCAGGCCTCGCTCGCGAAGGACAAGTCGATCGCGCGCCCCTCGTGGTGATCGGGGATGTATTCCCCGACCCGGGCGCGGTTGGCCCGCAGCGCCGCCACCGCATCCAACACACTGTGATCGGTGCTGGTGGACTCCAGATCGATCACCTCCAGCAGGGCGAACAGCGCCGCCCGATGCGAGCGGTAGAACCGCTCCATCAGCGGGGTGTAGTTGTTGCCGTGATGCGCCGAAACGGCCTCGTGGGCGGCGGAGAGCTCCACCACCCCACCGGCCTCGTGCAAGGTTTTCAGCAGCATCCGCCCGGTACGCTCGGCCACCACCCCGATCGGCTCCGCCCTCACCGTGCCGGCCCACTCCCCATCACCATCCGGCTCGTCGTTCTCGTCGCCGCCCTGCTCGGCCTCGGTGGGGCCCAGAGCCTCTCGAACACCGGCCAGCACGTCACCGAACACCCCCAGCAGCCGTTCGGACTCGGTCCGGTGCTGCTCACGCAGCTCCTCCAGCTTCTCCCGCGCCTTCTTGGTGATGATCGCCATGCGCTTGCAGAACATGGTCACCACCTCATCCCGGGCGCGGATGCGGGCGGTGTGCACCAAGCAGGCCAGCAACGTCAGCCGTTTGTCCTCGCTCACCCCGGACAGCTCGTCGGCGTCGAGCACCGCGGCCTCGCCGGCGAAATGACTCACCTTCGCCGGCGGCACCCCGGCCAACCAGTCCCCGGTCAGGCCCAGCGCATCCAACCAGGCCAGCCAGGCGATGTGCTCCCGCAACCGGCTCACCGTCGCCCGCGGCGCCGGCCGAGTCAACCGCGGTAGCGCACTCTGGCGGCTCAGCGGGTCCACGACCAGCAACTCCAGCAACCGAGCCCGCCCCACAGCGTCCAGCCGACCGGCCACCAGCCGGTGAAACCCACCGTTGACCTCGGTCCGCAGTGTCGCGGCCAGGCGATCCAGCGTCGAGTAGGCCGGCAACTCACAACCCCGCCCGCTCAACGCCTCCAGCGCCACGTTGATCACATCCGCCGGGTTGTCCTTGTTCAACAGCGCCGCCCGCATCGCCGACTCGGCTACCCCGCGCACCCGCTGCGGATCCCACACCGCGCCGGTGTACTCGCGGACCAGTTCCCGACACCGCCGGATCGTCCGATCGGGCTGCCTCCCCAGCGGGCCGACACGGTCCTCCACCACCTCCACAGCCTGGGCGCAGACGTACTCGACTACCTCCGGCGGCACCCTGTCTATCTGCGGAAAATAGCCCAGGCGCTGATAGCACTTCAGCATCACCAGCAACGCCAGCCGCGACCCTGGACCGAGGACCTTCGCGCACGCCCAGGTCAGCTCTTCGGCCGTGGGCGTGAACGCCTCCGCAAGCTCCCGCGCCGAGACCATGGACGGCAACCGCGGATACGCCGTCCGATCAACAAAGGCCATCCAGCCACCAGCAACAGGACAAGTCGAAGTCGAAGCAAGTGATCCCGATCACCCTAGCCTCACCGCGACCGAGTCCAGCCAACGCTCCTGACCAGCACCGATGGCCGGATTACACGTATCTGGTCGCTACCCGATGTTCGCGCTGGTCGCTGGCCGGTTCGCGCAGGTGGAGTCC
>DASYMC010000212.1:0-9126 GCA_036009255.1 Pseudonocardiaceae bacterium | reverse complement strand
TGACTCGACAACGGGGGCGCGGTAGGTGAGCCGGCGAAGCAACACCTCAGCCGGACCCCGGTAGCCGCGCCGGCTCATCCGGTCGGCCAGCAACACAGTGAGCATCCACGTCACGGTGGCCAGGATGGCGATCTCGACGAGCCCGAGCCGGTTACCGAGCCCACCACCGAACGCCGCTAGCACGGCGACGAACACCACCGACTGCAACAGATAGGAGGTCATCGATCGCTGCCCGCAGGCGGCCAGCGCGCTGACCACCGCCCCGGACCGATCCCGGCGTTGCAGGCGGATCGTGATGAGTCCGGCGATCGCGGCGTAGCCCACGCCGCCGGTGTAGCCGGAGAAGGTGTGCGCACCTCCCGCAAGCAGGGCCACGCCGTCGGATGATGGCGTCCACCACGACGCTCGCACCAATGCCCAGGGCAGACCTCCGATAACAGCCAGTCCCATGCCCAGCACCGCCGCGCGTCCCAAGAATTTCCGGTGTCGCTGCGGCTGGTCGAGTAGCTGTCGCCGAGCCGCCCAGACTCCGAGCAACACGGCGGGCACCAGCATGAAGACCGAGCCGATGAGGCTGCCCTGCATCCATAACAGCACCCGGAGCACTGCTGCGTGCAACAGATCAGACGTGGCGCTCGCCTTCTCATGCAGTGGACTCAAGCGATGCTCGAACCCGCGGAACAGCGCGATCGGCACCACCCACAACGCGCTGAGAATCAACAGCGTCCGGTCCCGCACCCGGAACAGCACACCGGCGAACAAGACCGCGATCAATCCGTAGGCGCCGATAATGTCCCCCCAAAACAGCAGGAGGGCATGGCCGAAGCCGATGAGCACCATCCACCATCCCCGTCTTCGGACGAGCCTGCGGACGGTGCCCTGATCGATGCCCTTGTTGGTGTGCCGCCGCAGCAACTGAACGATGCCGTAGCCGAACAGCAAGGCATACATGGGATATGCGCGATCCCGCACAAAGATCGTTTCAAGCAGCAGGAGAACCTGGTCGGCGAGTGGACCGCCTCGCAGCCACAGGCCGTCGCCCAACGCGGTGTTCCCGTATTGGTAGAGGCAGGCGTTGGCCAGCGCAATGAGCAAGAGCATCGCGCCGCGGGCCAGATCCGGCGCAAGCGAGCGGGCCGACACCGCGATGGCACCCGCTGGCCGTGCGTCCCCAGCATTGGATCCAGCCATGACCCTCCCCCCGAAGAGCTGCATGGGGGGGATCGCTCAGCGACATCCAATCGTTACTTTCTGGAGCCGTTACTTTCTGGGACTGAACTCGTTACTAGCCCAGCCAGATAGTTCCGCAAGATCGGCGGCCTCGGGGTTGTCGTCCACTGTGGCAATGTCCAGCAGGTCGGCGATCTCGTCGAGGGCGCGTAGCAGCCGTTCCAACCGGGTGGGCGTGGCGGTATACGGCGCCGCGGCCAGCACCCAGTCCTGTTCCAACCAGGCAACCGGGATGTCAGCGCCCAGCGCGTTGGCTGCGAAGACGAATTCTGGTGTCACAAGCGGGCGCGCCTGGTCGGGAGTGGTAACCAGGGCGACGCGGTCCCCGGCGGAGCCGAGCATGATGAGGTCAGGATCTTGAGGTAGTGGCTGGTCGGGCAGCCACAATTCCACCACCAGATCTGCATGCCGGATTCGCCGCTGCACCGCGACCACCACGTGGGAGACGTGGCCGCCTTGCTCGAGGTCGAAAACCTGCACCAAGCGGCGACCCAGCGGGGTGAACAAGCTCCCGGTCACGAGATTCCTGGCCAGCCCTGCACCTGAGATCACACCGTGTCGCCAGCGCTCGGTGATTACCGGGTCGGACAGCACGAACCGCCACCCGCGCAACGCTGCCCAGCGACGACGCTCCCGCTGGTGCGCGCTGTGCTGTCCGCGGTCGGCAGCCAGCAGCGCGCTCCCGGCAGCAGCGGATAGCCCAGCGATCAAGAACCACACCCACGGCGTCACCGGACGAGCCTAGGCCCCCACCCCGGCAGTTCCGGTGCACACACGCCGCCGCCCCTCCCGACATGGAGACATATCGGGGTCCTCAGGACCCTGTCAACCCTGATATGTCTCCATGTCGGGTGGCTTTCTCACATGCATCCACGTCGCGGGTCGTGATCAGGTGCGGGTGACGGTGAGCGCTCCGGTGCCGCCGGCGGCACTGCCGTCGAGGTCTACGCGGACGGTGTCGCCGTCGGCGATCTCGCCGGACAGCAAGGCGCGGGCGAGCTGGTCACCGATCGCCGACTGCACCAGCCGGCGCAGCGGCCGGGCCCCGTAGAGCGGGTCGAACCCTCCCATCGCCAGCCATTCCTTCGCCGCGTCGGTCACCTCCAGTGTCAGGCGCCGGGCGGCCAGCCGGCGACCGAGCTGCCCGATCTGGATCTCCACGATCGCCGTGAGCTCCTCGGTGGACAGTGCGTGGAACACCACCAGGTCGTCGAGCCGGTTGAGGAACTCGGGCTTGAAGTGCCGGCGCACGATGCCGAGCACGGCGTCGGTGCGCTGGCGGTCGGTGAGCGTCTCGTCGGCCAGCGCGGCGGAGCCCAGGTTGGAGGTGAGGATCAGGATGGTGTTGCGGAAGTCCACCGTGCGGCCCTGCCCGTCGGTCAACCGCCCGTCGTCGAGGACCTGCAGCAGTACGTCGAAGACGTCGGAGTGGGCCTTTTCCACCTCATCGAGCAGCACCACGCTGTAGGGCCTGCGGCGGACCGCCTCGGTGAGCTGGCCGCCCTGGTCGTAGCCGACGTATCCGGGCGGCGCGCCGACCAGCCGAGCCACCGAGTGCTTCTCGCTGTATTCGCTCATGTCGATACGCACCATGGCGCGCTCGTCGTCGAACAGGAACTCCGCGAGGGCTTTGGCCAGCTCGGTTTTGCCGACACCGGTGGGGCCCAGGAACAGGAACGACCCGGTCGGACGGTCCGGGTCGGCGACGCCGGCGCGGGCCCGGCGGACCGCGTCGGATACTGCTCGCACCGCCTCGGGTTGCCCGACCACCCGGCGACTCAGCGCGTCTTCCATCCGGAGCAGCTTGGAGGTCTCGCCCTCCAGCAGCCGCCCGGCCGGGATACCCGTCCACGAAGACACCACGTCGGCCACGTCGTCGGGGCCGACTTCTTCCTTGAGCATCACCTGGGGGTCACGGGCCGTCGCGGTGGCCTCGGCGAGCTGCTTCTCCAGCGCGGGGATCTTGCCGTAACGCAGCTCAGCGGCCAGGCCGAGGTCACCGTCGCGTTCGGCCCGGTCGGACTCGCCGCGCAGCTGCTCGAGCTGCTCCTTGAGCTCCCGGGTGGCCTCGATGGCGACCTTCTCGTTCTGCCAGCGGGTGGTCAATTCGGCCAGTTGTTCCCGCCGATCGGCCAGTTCGGCGCGCAACGCGGCCAGGCGCTGCTCCGAGGCCGGGTCGGACTCCTTCTCCAGCGCCATCTCCTCGATCTCCAGGCGGCGCACCGCGCGCTCGACCTCGTCGATCTCGACGGGCCTGGAGTCGATCTCCATGCGCAACCGGGACGCGGCCTCATCGACCAGGTCGATGGCCTTGTCCGGGAGGAACCGAGCAGTGATGTAGCGGTCGGAGAGTGCCGCGGCGGCGACCAGCGCGGCGTCGGTGATCCGGACCCCGTGGTGCACCTCGTAGCGCTCCTTGAGACCGCGGAGGATGCCGATGGTGTCCTCGACGGAGGGTTCACCGACGAGCACCTGCTGGAAGCGCCGCTCCAGCGCCGCGTCGCGCTCGATGTGCTTGCGGTACTCATCGAGCGTGGTCGCGCCGACCATCCGCAGCTCACCGCGAGCCAGCATCGGTTTGATCATGTTGCCGGCGTCCATCGCGGACTCTCCGGTGGCGCCGGCACCGACAATGGTGTGCAACTCATCGATAAAAGTGATGATCTGGCCGGCCGACCCGGTGATCTCCTTGAGTACCGCCTTGAGCCGCTCCTCGAACTCACCGCGGTACTTCGCACCGGCCACCATCGAACTCAGGTCCAGCGCGACGACCCGCTTGTCGCGCAGCGACTCCGGCACGTCACCGGCGATGATGCGCTGGGCGAGGCCCTCGACGATCGCGGTCTTGCCGACGCCGGGCTCACCGATCAGCACCGGGTTGTTCTTGGTGCGCCGGGAGAGCACCTGCACCACCCGGCGGATCTCGGCGTCGCGGCCGATCACCGGGTCCAGTTCGCCGGAGCGAGCCCGTTCGGTGAGGTCCATGCCGTACTTGGCCAGCGCCTGGTAGGTGCCCTCCGGGTCCGGGCTGGACACCCGCGCCGCGCCCCGAACGGACTGAAACGCCTCGGTGAGGGCCTGCGGGGTGGCGCCGTGCCCGCGTAACAGCTGCCCGACCACGCCACCTTCGGCGGCCAGCCCGACCAGCAGGTGCTCAGTGGAGACATACGAGTCCCCCATCTCGGTCGCCAGGTTCTGGGCGTGGCTGAATGCTTTGAGCGCCTGCCGGTCGAACATCGGCGCGGCTACCGTGGAACCTTTGGCCGAGGGCAGCCGTTGGGTGGTGACGTCCAGCTCGCTCCGGATCGCGGCGGTGTCCGCACCCACGGCTGCGAGCAGTGGTGCGGCGATGCCGTCGACCTGCGAAAGCAGCGCGCCGAGCAGATGGGCCGGCGTCACATCGGGGTTGCCGGCTATCGACGCGGCTTGCACGGCCGAGGAGATGGCGGCCTGCGTTTTCGTCGTGGGGTTGAAGGAATCCATCCTCTAGCGTTCCCTCCGCAGTGGCTTAGCTGGTGTCTGCCCAGTTCAACGTGAGGAAAGTTGAGTCTGTTCCACTCAATACCGGGCGGTCGGGTGACCGCTGGCGTGTCCGGCAGCGCACTGTAGCGGCAGTGGAGTCTGTGCCATACGATCTCCCAGCGGGCCCATCGAAAGTGCGTTGATCACGGGGTACAGCAACCCAGGGTCATACGTCGGTGCGCAAAGGAGGGATAGCACAGAGGCCGAACCCCGGGAGGGTAGGGTTCCGGCACCCTCGGGGAAGCCGCATCGCCGCGACGGGTCACCTGCTTGCCATCCACCCAGGAGAAGACGCTCCCGGACCATGACAGCCGATGCCGTGCGGAGCTACTCACCGCTGCCCGATCGGCAGCCGTACCGGAACGGTGCGGCCGCGATCGGGGTTCGGCTGATCCGCGAGAGCTATGCGCACGTTGCGCCACGAGCCGAGGAAGCCACCCGGTTCTTCTACGCGATGCTGTTCGCCATCGCTCCGGCCACCCGTGAGCTCTTCGCGGCGAACATGGAGGTGCAGCGCAGCCGGTTCTGGCGCGCTCTGGTGCACATCGTGCAGAACGTCGACCGCCCTGACGAGCTAGTGCCGTTCCTGGACCAGCTCGGCCGCGACCATCGCAAATTCGGGGTGCTCGCGCAGCATTACGACGCGATGGGGATCGCTCTGCTGACCGCTCTGAAGCAGTACGCCGGTCCGGCCTGGACTCCACAGGTGGAGAAGGCGTGGCGGGACGCCTATGGCTTGATCGCCAAAACGATGCAGGAAGCGGCCGGCTCAGAGTCTGGTCCGGCGTGGTGGACCGCCGAGGTCGTCGACCACCAGCGGTTGACCTGGGATCTGGCCGTGGTCCGGGTCACTCCCGACCGGCCGGTGCCATACCTGGCTGGGCAGTACGTCAGCGTCGAGGTACCCCAGCGGCCCCGGCTGTGGCGGTACCTCTCGCCCGCGAACGCTCCCCGCCCGGACGGGTTGATCGAGTTCCACGTTCGCGCAGTCCCGGGCGGCTCGGTCAGCCGGTCGATCGTGGGGCACACTCAGGTCGGCGACGCCTGGCGGATCGGCGCGCCGATGGGTGTCATGACGGTGGACCGGGAATCCGGCCGTGACGTCTTGATGGTCGCTGGCGGCACCGGAACGGCCCCCATGCGCGCCATTCTCGAGGATCTGTCCCGGTGGGGGCAAAACCCACAGGTGACGATCTTTACTGGCGGCCGGACCCACAGTGACCTCCATGATGTCGACTCGCTCACCGCAATAGCCGCAACCAACCCGTGGCTGACGGTGATCCCGGTCATCGAGTCCTCCCCCAGGATGATCGGGATGGAACACGGAACACTCGCCGATGTGGTCACCCGCTTCGGCGCCTGGCCAGACCGCGACGTGCTGATCTGTGGCTCGCCGACAATGATCAGAGCCACCATGTCCCGCATGCTGGTTGCGGGCACTCCGCTAGACCGGATCACCTACGACCCGTTCACCCTCGACTAGTCGAGGGTGGTCCACATGGGCGGCCGAGTCGTGGCTACCTGCTGGGGCGCCAGATGACCAGGGCGGTTTCGGTTTGGGTGCGCACCGGGACGAGGTCGCGACGGTATGAGGCGTGCACGGCGGCGGCGGCCTGCTCGGCGAGGGTCTGTGCCTGAGCCAGGCCGGTGCGGGCCTCGTCCAGCTCGGCAGCCAGCTCAGCCAACCGGGAGCGGAGCGCGTCCACCTGGTTTTCCAGATCGATGATCCGCTTGATCCCGGCCAGGTTCACCCCGTGGTCCTGGGACAGGCGCTGGACCTCCTGCAGCAGAGCGATGTCGCGGACCGAGTAGCGGCGGCCGCCTCCCGGACTGCGGCCCGGTGAGACAAGACCCAGCCGGTCGTAGGTGCGCAGGGTCTGCGCGTGCAACCCGGCCAGTTGGGCAGCTACCGAGATGACGAATACCGGAGTGTCCTGATCCGCGCCGGGCGGGTGGGGGGAGGTCATTGCGCCGCCCCCGCCCCCGAACGCTGCGCGCGGGTGAACAGCTCCGCCCGTGGGTCCGTCCCCGCCGTGGCCTTCGCGTAGGCCTCCAGCGCGTCCTTCGCCTTCCGGTCCAGTTTCGTGGGGACCACGACCTGCAAGGTCACCAGGAGATCGCCGGCCCGCCCGTCTTTCCTGGTGATGCCCTTGCCGCGGACACGCAGGGTGCGACCCGCAGTGGTACCAGCAGGAACCTTTACCGACACGGTCCCGTTCGTCGCGCCCGCATCCATGGTCGGGACGGTCAGCGTGGTGCCCATGGCCAGCTCGGGGAACGTCACCGGAACATTCAAGGTGAGGTCATCGCCAGCACGTCCGAACACCGGATGCGGCGTGACGTGCACCAGTACGTAGAGGTCGCCGGCCGGGGCGCCGCGCATGCCCGGCTCACCCTGCGTCGCGAGCCTGATCCGCTGGCCGTCGGCGACCCCGGGGGGAATCCGCATGGTCAGCGTGCGGTGCCGGTTCGACACGCCGCGACCACCGCACTCGGTGCACGGATCGTCGATGATCCGGCCCGTGCCACGGCAATCCCGGCACGGCTCGGAGAAGGCGAAGGCACCCTGGTTGCGGGTCACAAACCCGGTGCCACTGCAGACGGCGCAGACCCGGGGAACGGTTCCGGCGCGGGCGCCGGAACCACCGCAACTGCCGCAGCTGGCCGGGCTGGCGATCCGCAGCGGCACGGTGGCACCGTGAACCGCTTCGGTGAAGTCGATCCGGACTTCGGTTTCGATGTCGGTGCCGCGCCGTGGGCGGCTGGCGGCTGCACCGCTCGCCGCACCGCCGCGGTTGCCGAACAGTCCACCGAGCAGATCGCCGAGGCCACCTGGGTCTCCACCACGGCCGGCCGCAGTGCCGAACAGGTCACCGAGGTCGAATCCACCCTGGCCGCCGAACCCGCCACCGCCCGGCCGGAAACCGCCGTTGAACAGACTCCGTGCGTCGTCGTACTGCTTGCGCTTGTCTGCATCCGACAGCACGCCGTAGGCCTCGGACACCGACTTGAAACGCGCCTCGGCTCGGGAGTCGCCGGGGTTGGCATCAGGGTGTAGCTCCCGGGCCAACTTCCGGTAAGCCCGTTTGATCTCATCGGCGGACGCGGTGGAGGAGACACCCAGTTCCGCGTAGAAATCCTTTTCAATCCATTCGCGGGCGCTCACCGGACACCTCCTCCTTGTATCGCTTTCAATTGTTGTCAATCAATGTCAATTGTCCTGCAGCTGTCCTGCCTGACCAAACGGTTCGGCATCACCTAGTAGCTCGGCATCGTCGGTTGCTGCGGTCCCGCCCTCCGCATCGGTCACCGCCACCATCGCCGGGCGCAGTACCCGCTCGCCGAAGCGGTAGCCCAGGCGCAACACCGCGGTGACGGTCGGCTTCTCGACGTCCGGCGAGGTGCCGTGCTGCACCGCCTCATGCACGCCCGGGTCGAAGCCGTCACCGATCGTCCCGAACGGCTCCAGGCCTTGCGCCTGCAACGCGGCCACCACCTTGTCCGCAACAGCCTTGAACGGCCCAGACAGGTCGCCGTGTTCCTGCGCCCGCTCGATGTCGTCGAGCACGGTGAGCAGCTGCGTGACCACCTGCGCTTTCGCCGAGTCGATCACGAGTTGCCGATCGCGATCCACCCGGCGCCGGTAGTTGCTGTACTCGGCGGAGATGCGTTGCAAGTCACCGGTCCGCTCGTCCAGCTGGGCCTGCAGCAGCTCGAGCTCGGTGGTCTCGCCACCGGCCGTACCGGTTACCCCCGGGGCAGCTACCCCGTGGCCACCATCGTCGCCGTGCGCGCCGCCACCGGCGGGCTGCTCACCCGCCGGTGGAACGCGAACCTGTCCCGTCACCGGATCGATCCTCCGCTTGTCTCGAACCACGACTCTGGGCTGCTCCTCACCATCAGCGCCCCCAGTGACGTCCCCGCCGAAGGTGCCATGGTCAGGCTTCACTTCTTGCCGGTCCCGGGCTCCTCATCGACGATCTCAGCGTCGACGACATCGTCAGCTCCGCCGGAAGACGCTGTGGACCCTGCGGATCCGCCGGCTGCACCGTCACCGGCCGCCGCACCGGCATCCTTGTACAGAGCCTGGCCCAAGGCCTGGGACTCGGTGGCGAGCTTCTCCATCGCGGCCCGGATCGCTTCGGTGTCGGTGCCCTTGAGCGCCTCCTGGGCCTCGCCCAGCACGGCGTTCACCTTGTCCTTGACGTCGGAAGGCAGCTTGTCGTCGTTGTCCTTGATGAATTTCTCGGTCTGGTAGACCAGCGACTCGGCCTGGTTGCGGGTCTCGGCCTCCTCTCGGCGCTTGCGGTCCTCCTCGGCGTGCTCCTCGGCGTCGCGCATCATCCGGTCGATGTCGTCCTTGGGCAGGGCGGA
>DASYMC010000211.1:0-18616 GCA_036009255.1 Pseudonocardiaceae bacterium | reverse complement strand
ATCATGCCAGCGGAATTCGAACCGCGCCGTCGACAGGGCATCGTCCCAGGCCTGCGCGCCCGGGTGGCCCTTGGCCAGGTCTGCGCTGTGCGCTGCGATCTTGTAAGTGATCACACCGGTCTTGACGTCGTCACGGTCAGGCAGGCCGAGGTGCTCCTTGGGTGTGACGTAGCAGAGCATCGCGGTACCGGCCTGCGCGATCATCGCCGCACCGATAGCGGAGGTGATGTGGTCATAAGCCGGCGCGATATCCGTGGCGAGCGGCCCCAGGGTGTAGAACGGCGCCTCGTCGCACCATTCTTCCTCTAGGCGCACGTTCTCGACGATCTTATGCATCGGCACATGTCCCGGACCCTCGATCATCACCTGCACGTCGTGGCGCCGGGCGATCTGGGTCAGTTCCCCGAGCGTCTTGAGCTCGGCGAGTTGCGCCTCGTCGTTGGCGTCGGCGATGGAGCCCGGGCGCAGGCCATCACCGAGAGAGAAGGTGACGTCATAGCGGCGCAGGATCTCGCATAGCTCGGCGAAATTCTCATACAGGAACGACTCGCGGTGGTGCGCCAGGCACCAGGCCGCCATGATCGACCCGCCACGAGAGACGATGCCGGTCACCCGGTGCACCGTCAGCGGGATATAGCGCAGCAGCACACCGGCGTGCACGGTCATGTAGTCCACGCCCTGCTCGCACTGCTCGATCACGGTGTCCCGGTAGATCTCCCAGGTCAGCGCGGCGGGATCGCCGTTGCATTTCTCCATCGCCTGGTAGATCGGCACCGTGCCGACCGGGACGGGGCAGTTTCGCAACAGCCACTCCCGGGTCTCGTGGATCCGCTTGCCGGTGGACAGATCCATGATGGTGTCGGCGCCCCAGCGGGTGGCCCACACCATCTTGTCCACCTCCTCCTCGATCGAGGAGGAGACCGCCGAGTTGCCGATGTTCGCGTTCACCTTCACCAGGAACTTCTTCCCGATGATCATCGGCTCTGATTCGGGATGCCGGTGGTTGGCCGGGATTATCGCGCGGCCGCGGGCCACCTCGGCTCGCACCAGCTCGACGTCGACTGCCTCGCGGGCGGCGATGAACTGCATCTCGGGGGTGATGACGCCGGCCCGGGCCCAGGCGAGCTGGGTGGAAGGTGCGCGGTTGGCAATCCATTGTGCCCGCAGCGGGGCGAGCCCGCGATGGACATCGATGGTGGCGTCCGGGTCGGTGTAGGGGCCCGAGGTGTCGTAGAGGTCGAAATGCTCCCCATTGGTCAACTCAACCCGGCGAGCAGGCACCCGCAACACCTCGCCCACCTCGCGGTAGACCTTCCGCGAGCCGGTGATGGGGCCGGTGGTCACCGTGGGTTCGACAGTGCGATCGTGCGACGGGGTCGTGGACAATCTGGTCCTGGACGTGCTCATCGATCCAGCCTCCCTACGCCGGCATTACCCGGACAGGTTCCTGCGGTCGGCGGCACCGGGTTGCCCAGCCGCCCTCTCAGCCCGCTTTGGTGCGAGCTCCCGCGTGTGCAATTGACTCACTCGACCGTAGCGCCGGAACACCGAACGGGCAAAAGAGCCCGATGACGATTGATCGATATACCACTAGTATTCGATTGGTCGCTACCGGTGACAAACACCTGGGGGTCTCCGTGTACGGCATTTCCGACAATTCACCGCGCCGTGTCGTCGTGGTCGGTCAGGGTTACGTGGGCTTACCGGTCGCTATCCGAGCTGTTGAGGCCGGTTTTGACGTTGTTGGTTTCGATATCGAGAAGACCCGTGTCGATTGCCTGCGTAAAGCACAGACATATGTCGATGACATCACCGACAGTGACTTAGCAGTCGCGATGAGCACCGGGCGTTACCTGCCCACCGACGATCCGGCTGCTCTGATCGGTTTCGATTTCGCGGTGGTGTGTGTGCCGACTCCTTTGCGGGATGGCGCCCCCGATCTGAGTTACGTGGAGGATGCCGCGGCCACCATCGCACCACGGATCACGCCAGGGTGCTGTGTCGTGCTGGAGTCCACCAGCTATCCCGGCACCACCGAGGAGATCTTCATCCCCATCCTCGAGGCTGGGTCAAGTCTGCGGGCAGGGGAGCAGTTCTCCGTCGGCTACAGCCCTGAACGGATCGATCCGGGAAACGAGACCTGGCGATTCCACAACACTCCGAAGATCATCGCCGGAGTGAACCAGGCCTCGCTGTACGCGCTCCAGGACTTCTATGGTCGGCTCGTCGAGCGGACCGTTCCCGTGTCGGCACCGCGGGAGGCTGAGCTTGCCAAGCTGCTGGAAAACACCTTCCGTCACGTCAATATCGCCCTGGTCAACGAGCTCGCGACGTACTGCCACGGTCTCGGCCTCGACGTGTGGTCGGTGATCGACGCGGCCGCCACAAAGCCGTTCGGATTCATGAAGTTCACTCCGGGACCTGGAGTCGGCGGCGATTGCTTGCCGATCGATCCGTCCTACCTGTCCTGGCAGGCGCGTCGGTCTCTGGGCCGAGCCTTCCGTTTCGTCGATATCGCCAACGATGTCAACGACCACATGCCCGACCACGTGGTGTCCCGTGTGGTCGCACAGCTCAACGAGCAGCACAAGTCCGTCAAAGGCAGCCGAATCCTGCTGGTGGGACTCGCCTACAAACGGAACTCTCGGGACACCAGGAAATCGCCGGCGATCGCCGTCGCCAAGAGACTTGACGATCTGGGCGCCGATCTCCGGGCGATCGACCCGCTCGTCAGCGAGGACGCGGTCCCCTGCTTCATCCAGATGGTGCCCTGCGAGCCACGTCAGATCACCGACACCGATCTGGTCGTCGTACTCGCCGACCACGATGCGATCGACTGGAAGCTCCTCGAGCAGCACGCCTACCGCGTTCTGGATACCCGCAATCGGTTGCGCGTACCGTCGGCCACGCGGCTGTAGGGAGAGGTGGCCTAGCGGTCCCACGCCTCCGGGTTGAGCAACTGTGCTGGCCGCTCCCCGCGCATGACCTTCACCACCAGCTCGATGCGGTGTTTCTCCACGGTCGCCACGACGTGGTCGTGGCCGGTATACAGGTTGGAGTTGGGTCGCGCGTGGGGCAAGGGTCTCGGCGGGGCGCTGGCCGCGGGCGGCCCACCACTCGTCGCGCTCATCGCCGCGCTGCTGTGAAGGATCAGAACCCTCAGGAACGGCAGCATGCGTACGATGTCGACGTGGTGCTGGAGGGAGTTTGACCTCGTGTTTGACGGTTTCGAAGAGTTCGATATCGCGACGGCGGGTACGACGATTCATGGACGTCGGGGTGGCGAGGGTGCACCGATCCTGCTGTTGCACGGCATCCCCGAGACGCATCTCATGTGGCATCGGGTGGCACCTCGCCTAGCCGAGCGCTTCACCGTGGTCATCACTGATCTTCGAGGCTTCGGGGATAGCGGCAAGCCGTCGAGCACGCCGGATCATGCGCCGTACAGCATGCGGGCGCTCGCCGGCGACCAGGTCGAGGTCATGAACACGCTGGGATATGACAGGTTCGGTGTGGTCGGGCACGACCGTGGAGCACGCTGCGCCTACCGGATGGCGTTGGACCATCCAGGCATCGTCACCCGGCTGGCGGTGCTCGACATCATCCCCACGGCTGAGGTGTTCCGTCGAGCGGACATGGCCTTCAGCCTTGGATTTTGGGTGTGGTCATTCCTGGCCGCCCCGGCACCGGTGCCAGAGCAGCTCATCGGTAAGGCACCGGCTGCCCTCGTCGACCACATGCTCGACTCGTGGTCGGACGTGCCTGACACCTTCCCCGCACAGGTCCGCGCCGAGTACATCGACAAGTTCAGCGCTCCCGAGACCATCCATGCCATCTGCGAGCAGTACCGCGCAGCCGCCACGCTTGACTACCAGCACGACGAGGCCGACCGGGGACAGCGGCGAATCACCTGCCCGGTTCTCGTGCTCTGGAGTGATACCGGCGCCCTCGCCAACGGGTACCAGCCGCTGGAGATATGGCGAACCTGGTCCGCCGAGGTTCACGGCGCCCCCATCTCGGCCGGGCACTTCATCCCCGAAGAGGCCCCGGGCCTGACAACACGTCACCTCATCGAATTCTTTGCGAGCTTGTGACATCCCGAATTTTTCGTGACCGCATACACACCCTTGCGGTCGGTGAGTAGCTCGGCGGGATCGTAGTGCAGTCGTTTCTGTACCGGGGGATTCACCGTTGCCAGCACCTCGGCGATGTCGCGCCCTGCGGTGCCAATGCCGAACAGATCGTTGCGCGTATAACGGCCGTGGTCGAGTTGGGCCTGGATCGCTGCAGCGATCTCCCGCGGATCGTGCGAAGTGAACATGACGTTGGGCCCACATTCGCGATTGTGCTGGCGGGTGCCGACGCTGACAGCCGGCGTGCCCAGGAACGCGCCTTCGCGCAGCGCCGCCGATGAATTACCGATCATGCACGCGCAGTGCGTCATCAGCCGGGCGAAGTCCTCCGGCGGCAGGCCGCTGAAGAACTGGCAGCGTTCGGCCAGGCCTTCAGCGTGGAACTGCCGGATGCCGGTGGCGACCTCCGCGCTGCCAGCATCCACGTTCGGCCAGAAGACCAGCGCCTGCATCCCGATCGAGGAGACAGCGCGCAACGTCGCAGTCATCTGATCAAGACAGTGGCCGTACTCGGTTGTCACGCCGTGTTGCATCACCAGCAGGAAGGGTTGCTCAGGCTCGATGGGCGAACCAGCGCCGCAATGGGCGCCCAATGCGTCGCGGCGCGTTTCCGGGTGGGCGCGGGCCGCCAGGTCGATGGACGGGCATCCGACATTGAATACAAACCGTGGGTCTTCACCCATCGCAAGGACACGGCATGCACTGAGCTCGGTAGCCGGAAAATGGATGTGAGACAGTTTGGTGACGGCGTGCCGCACGCTTTCGTCAATTGATCCGGACACCTCGCCGCCTTGGGTGTGGGCGACGGGAATGTTCATATAAGCGCCGGCGATAGCCGTCGAGATCGTTTCGAAACGGTCCGCCACGGTGACCACAATGTCAGGCTCGAGACGCTCGAACGCAGTCGGCAACTCCAGCAGGCCAAGCCCAGTGGATCGGGCCATTGTCGCCGGCGTCTGGCCCTCGATGATGAACGGGATCTTGGCATCCGGCGTGAAACCGGCCGCTTCGAGAACGTGGACCGCGTTGCCGAAGCGTTCGAGCAGGGCAGATGCGGCGGCGATCACTTGAAGTTCCAGCGCGGGATGATCGCGTACGGCCTCCAGCACGGTGGTGATCCGGGCCAGGTTGGCCCGGCTCGCGACGACGACGCAGATTTTCTTCCGACGATCGGGCACGACGGTGCCTCCTGGAAAAGACGAAGAGAAGACAACACGTGCGTAGATCCAATACTACAGTGACCCCACGTGGGGAAGTGCTGGTTGACCCGAGCTCACCCAGTCGAGGGCCTTAGACCTTGTTCAAGAACTCCGCAGCGACGATCTCCAGGGTTGGCCAGTCCGGCTCGGTGGGCGGGCCAGGGGTGACCACGAAGCCTCGATGACCATCGTCGGACAAGCGCTGCGCGATGATAGTGAACCCGGCCAGGTCGAATAGCGCTGCCACGGTCGGACCCGTGAGGTAGTAGGGGTGATCGATCTTGACCGCCCGCTCGATGCTGCCGGTCCGGCGTAGCAGGACCTCGATGTCTACGACGTCGACGAAGGCACAGCCCTCGGGTGCCGTCATCCGGCGAAGTGCCGACAGTGCCCTGCGGAGGTCGAGCAGGTGGTCGATGGTCTGGCACAGCAGCACCAGATCCCACGTCCGCTGTCCTGGGTCAAAATCTTCGACGAGCCCCGCGATGGTCTCCATGCCCGTAGCACGCGCGATCGCCAGCTCGTCGGGAGCCGGGTCGAGAACGGTCACCTGTGCGTGCAGGCGCGTGGCCAGTATCTTGGCGACCACACCCGTTGAGCCACCGACGTCGAGGATGGTGCGAGGTGTTGAGGGCAGCACCGGTAGCAGGAAAGGTGCCAGCTCGGCGGCGTAGGCACGCTGGTCTTGCTGCACGGTATGGGCGTCGATTCGGCGGCCGTGGTATGCCGATACCAGCGGGCGGTAGATCTTGGAGTAGAAGTGCTCATACTGCGTAGCGCTCATCCTCGGGCAGAGATAGCCGAGTCCGCAACGCTGGCACACGACGAGGGTGGCCGGATAGCCGTAGCGGTCGCGGTGGGAGACCTCGATACCGCTATCGGGTGACCCACACAAATTGCACTCAGCAGGGCGCAGCGCCGCCAGCGCGCCGTAATCGTAACCAAGCGCAGCGACTCGATCGCTAACCACCGTTCTCAGCATCATATTCACCCATTCGCGACATATGGGGAGTGCGTAGCGTGACTGTACTCGACTGGAGCCAGCGTGTCGCGGTCATCGGCGAGGTTGGCCAAGCGCATGACGGCAGTTTGGGCACAGCCCATGCGTTCATCGACGCCATCGCTGACGCCGGCGCCGGTGCGGTGAAGTTCCAAACGCACATCGCAGCGGCCGAAAGCCGGACCGACGAACCCTGGCGGGTCAAGTTCAGCTACACCGATGTCACCCGCTACGACTATTGGAAGCGGATGGAGTTCACACCGCAAGCGTGGGCGGGGCTGCGGCAGCATGCGCAGGATCGCGGGCTGGCCTTCCTCAGCTCACCGTTCTCGCTCGAGGCGGTCGAGCTGCTGCGCCGGGTCGGCGTGGCCGCCTGGAAGATAGCCTCCGGCGAGGTGGCCAACCCACAGCTGCTCGACGCGGTGGCTCGGACCGGTACGCCGGTGCTGCTCTCCAGCGGGATGAGCGGTTGGGCCGAGCTCGATGGCGCCGTTGCGCAGCTTCGTGCTGCGGGTGCCGGGCCGCTGGCCGTCCTGCAGTGCACGTCGGCGTATCCGGTTGCGCCGGAGCGGGTCGGGCTCAACGTGCTGCAGGAGATCCAGGAGCGCTTCGGATGCGCCAGCGGGCTCTCCGACCACTCCGGAACGATCTTCCCGGCGTTGGGGGCGGTCGCCCTTGGCGCGTGCGTGATCGAGGTGCACGTGACGCTGTCCCGCGAGATGTTCGGCCCGGACGTGGCTGCGTCGGTGACCACCGGCGAGCTCCGCCAGCTCACCGCGGGCATCCGTTTCCTCAGCGCGGCGCTCGCGGCGCCCGTTGACAAGGACGAGCTCGCAACCGAGTTGGCGCCGATGCGTGCGCTCTTCGGCCGTTCCCTGGTCGCCCGCAGCGCGCTGGCCGCCGGGCACGTGCTGACGGCGAGAGACCTGATCGCCAAGAAGCCAGCGGGTGGTATCCCCCCCACCCGGCTCGGTTCGCTGATCGGCTGCCGCCTGAATCGCCCGCTCGAACCAGACGAGCCTCTCCACGACCGTGACATCGAGAACCGTGACATCGGCTGAACGGCTGACGGCACCGGTTCTCAGGCCCAGACGGCGTTGCAGCGGATGCGAGAAGTTCCAGAATGCGGTCGTGCGGTGGCCCCGACCCCAGCCAGGGCCACCGCATGACAACCGATGGGTGACGACTTACCCCAGGAAGCTACAGAATAATACCGAGGAGTCCGCCGCCGTAGCAGTCGCTGTAGTAGTAGTCGTACCGGCAGTCGTCGTGGTGGCTGCGGTGCTTGTCGTGGTGCTTCTCGTGGTGATCGCCGTGGTGCTTCTCGTGGTGATCGTCGTGGTGACAGTCGCCGCCCATTGCAAAGATACTCGAGACGTACATATCGCTCCTTTTCCGTCGGTGGAGGAGCCATACCGGCCAAACAGCTCGACCATTCTCGAAGAGTTGCGCACAACCCCCTGTGCGCGTTGGTATGTGGCGTGCTGTCTTGTCAGGTTGTTCTCTACCGTCAGCTGCCCGCCAGCGACATTATGCGTCTGGCGAGCTGTCCCCCGACGCCGACACCGGCAGCTTGTCAACCCGATACACCTGCTACCCCCTCGAGGTGATCCGCTGGCTCCCCCTACTGTGCGTGATCAACCGCAGCTAGACGGTAAGCCATACGAGTGGCAGTTTGCAACAATTACTTTACGTAGCTGGATGGGACGTACTGTGTTTACGCTGCCATGCTGGCCCGGTTCAGCCCTCCCGAAGATCCTCGACTCGGTGCATGGCCTGGAGCGATGGTGTCCATACGGCAGGGACAGGGAGCAGCTGGGCGGCCATTCGTCACAGTGGCCACGAAGTTCTGCATACAAGGAACTGCAACGGAGCGCTACGACGTGCGTACCCCGGTTGGGTGGTGAGATCGCTAGATATGTCTAGGGTCCGGCGGCTGACCCGTAGCCGCCAGCCCGCGCCTGGGCCTGGGGGTCGGGCACCTTGGGCCGTTCATCCAGATGTCATCACCACGGCAAACTTCTCGACCATAATCTGCCATCCTCGGCAGCTCGCCGAGTTCGAAATGAATGAACCTCCAGCGGAAAGTCGGTCCGCGCGGGTGGCGGGGCCGCCGAGCTAGATCGACGCCCTCGATAGTGTCAAGCGCGCCTGGCATAGAACGCGGCAGCCTTCGATAAGGCCATCGGTGCCGGATGCCGCGGCCTAGGAAGGTCTCCCGCCGAGCTCAGCGACTTCAGCACTTCGGTCCCGCTGTGCCGCACACCGACTGAATGACACCGCTCAGCAACTCTGGCCCGGTCGTGCGGCGCTACCCAGTTTTGCACACGATATTGTGTCGAGTATGAAGGTGAGCAGCGACATTCCCGCCGACTTCGGTCTGCGGGCGGCCAAGCACGGATCCGATGCCCGGGTAGTCACGGTAGTAGGTCAGATCGACGCTCCGGGTGGGCTGGAACTGGCCAACTTTCTGATTGCGCAACTGAAGATCGCGCGCGTCGTGATTGTGGACCTCGATGGCGTGCAGCTCCTCGGATCTGTCGGACTATCCGCGTTGTTCGAGGCGAATGAACTCGCTGCCCAGCAAGGTCGCGCCCTGCCATTGGTGTGCCACTCGGGAATCGCCAACTGGGCGCTGGAAGCCTCCGGACTGTGGGAGTACTTCACGTTCGCAGATAGCGTGCCGGACGCGGTGCAAAAACTTTCTCGAGTACCCGGTGTTATCGATGTGGGAGTCGCGCGGCGGCTTCATCGACGCCGAAGCCGCCGCTTTCGAGAACGCGCTGGCGCCGTTGCCAGACGCGCAGCAGCATCAAGTGGACACTGAACCGGGTTCGCCTGTGGCCTTCCCCCACTGGCTGGGCAGCGCTGGGGGAGACACCCACGGCGTCGAGGAGGTGCCGGCTGCGAGCGGATAGCTACCGGCGCCACTGGGTACACCTGGATCAGCCCACCCGGCGACGGTGAGGGCTGCAAGGTGAGCACGCATCAGCACCCCGGAGGTGGCAAGTGGCCGACGAGGGCGATCTGATTGCCGGGCGCTACCGGTTGATCTCGCGCCTGGGTGCCGGGGCGATGGGTGTGGTGTGGCAGGCGCGGGACGAGCGTTTGCACCGCACTGTCGCGATCAAGCAGCTGTTGCTGGCGTCGGGGTTGAGCCACAGCGACGCGGACGAGGCCAACCGCAGGGCGATGCGGGAGGGACGGATCACCGCCCGGTTGCATCACCCGCATGCGATCGCGGTCTATGACGTAGCGGAGCATGCGGGTCAGCCGTGCCTGATCATGGAATATCTGCCGTCCAGGAGCCTGGCAACGGTGCTGTCCCTCGAGGGTGAACTCCGACCTGACGCCGTCGCCAAGATCGGCAGCCAGATTGCGTCCGCGCTGGCCGCCGCGCATCAAGCGGGCATCGTGCACCGTGACATCAAGCCGGGCAACGTGTTGCTTGCCGGCGACGGAACTGCCAAGATCACCGACTTCGGCATCTCCCATGCCGTCGGTGACGTCACCGTGACCGCTACCGGGATTCTCGCCGGTACGCCGGCCTACCTGGCTCCTGAGGTGGCCCAGGGAAACAGCGCCGGTTTCCCGTCGGACGTCTTCTCCTTCGGCTCCACGCTCTATACCGCGCTGGAGGGCACGCCGCCGTTCGGACTCCACGACAACGCGATTGCCCAGCTCCACCAGGTAGCCGCGGGGCAGATCATCCCGCCTAGAAAGTCCGGTCCGCTCACCCCGGTCCTGCTTCGCCTACTGCAGCGCGACCCTGGAGAACGCCCCGCAATGGGCGAGGTCCGGGATGCGCTGACCGCGCTGGTCGGTCCCGCCGGCGGGCAGCCCGTCCGCACGTTACCGCTTGCTCGAAACAGCCCACCAATCACACGGGCCCCCAGAAAGCAGCAGACGCTCATCAGATCGGCCCCATCCAACGAAGCCATCACTCAGGCGACGCCCACCGGGGTGAATGCCGGAGCTGGTCGGCTATCGAATGAGAGGGATGGGAGCGGGTGGCGAAAGCGCCGGCGATTCCTTGCCGGCACCGTGGCGGCCGTGCTGCTCGCAGGGGGTCTCCTGATGGCTGGGCTGATCAACCACGGCAGGGTCGGCGGCAGTATCGCCGCCAACCCCCCTAGCACCTCAGACAGCCCGGCGCGAAGCCTCCCAGTCGAGCCGGGCCCGAGCGGATCAGAACAGCGCGGGACAGGGCAGGGAAACACCTCGACCGTGCCGGGCGGTTTACCAGACACACCGGAGCAGCCGCGACGGGCGATTACCGACTATTACGCTCTGATACCCGACGATCTGCCGACGGCATGGCAACGACTCACTCCGAAATACCAGCAGAACCATGCCGGCGGTTTCACCGGTTATCAGAACTTCTGGAATCCCATTCAGCGGGTCACGGTCTCTGGCGTTACCGCAAGCCAAGACGGAGCAGTGGACGCGACAATTGACTACTTCTTCAAAGACGGCCGGGTCGTCGAGGAGCAAACCAGCTATGGGCTGGTCGCTGAAGAAGGTCAATGGAAGATCGACAGCTCCACGGTGCGTAGTAGCCAGACCAGGTAGGGCAGCTGAACACGCAACGCGACACGACCGCTCGCTGGCCCCATCAGGCCAACGCCGGCCGGTCAATTCCCGCTGTCAGGTCGAGGTCACGAGAACCATCCGCGACACAGGATGGGACACATGAACCATGGGAGGATGCGCGGTTTTACGAACGGGCTCAAGACAGCGTTGCTGCTGGGAACCCTGTCTGCACTGATCTTGTTGGTTGGCCGCGCGTTGGGCGGGACTAACGGTCTCCTACTGGCTGGGCTGGTGGCGCTGGGCATCAACGGGGTGGCGTATTTCTACTCCGACAAACTCGCCCTACGGGCGATGCGGGCGCAGCAGGTTAGCGCCCAGCAGGCACCGCGGCTGCATGCGATCGTCGCCGAACTGACCTCGCGGCGGAAGCTGCCGATGCCCCGGGTCTACATCAGTCCGAGCTCGACGCCCAACGCGTTCGCCACTGGCCGCAGCCCGTCGCACGCTGCGGTCTGCGTCACCTCCGGAATCCTCGAGGTACTTGACGAGCGCGAGCTGCGCGGGGTTCTGGGACACGAGATCAGCCACGTCGGCAACCGCGACATTCTCATCGCCTCGGTTGCGGCCGGACTGGCCAGCATGATCATGATCCTGGTCGACCTTGCGCAGCTCGGCGCGTTGTTCGGATTCGGTGGCGATGAGGATTCCGGCCCTGGTTTGCTCGAGATCCTGCTGATCGCCCTACTCGGCCCACTGGCAGCAGGGCTGATCCAGGCCGCGATCAGCCGATCCCGCGAATACGCTGCCGACGCCTCAGGAGCCGAAATCACCGGCGACCCGATAGCGCTTGCCTCAGCTCTGGCCAAGATCGAGCGAGCCGCGCAGGCCAGACCGCTACAACCGGCCGGGCGCACTGCGCCGGTTAGCGCGCTGATGATCGTCAACCCGTTCTCCGGACGGAGCATGATGCGGATGTTTTCCACCCATCCCGACACCAGAGATCGCATTGCCCGCCTTCGCGCCATGGTGCCGGACCGCCGGATGTGATCAACACCTCCAGTCTTCCCTCGTTCATCCTCCGATGAGACCGTGTGAGCCGATCCACCTTGACAGCGGATTGTTCGATCCGTCGGAGCACCGGGACGCGCTGCGTGCTGACAAGCCGGCGGAGATTCCCCGATGTGGTCCTGCCGGGGCAAACCGGCGTAGCAGGTTGCATCTGCGGGGGCGGTTCGGTTCCCCGATCGAGGTGCCACCCTCGGTGAAACGGCTCGGGTCGTGCCGAGCCGTGGTTAGCGTTCTCATCAGCGGGAGGTGACGGTATGTCCCGTCCGTCGAGTGTCCCGGTGCTCGAGCGGTTCTTCCGCTCGGTTGCGAGCCTCAACGTTGACAAGAGCGATCTGCGGCGATTCCGTGACTTCGTCGATCAGCAGATCGACGACATCGCCATCGCCGGGCGGAATTCGGCCAGGTGGAACGGTCGGGACGTGATTGCGCCGCAGGACTTGCCGATCACCAAGGGCCTTCAGGAACGGATGCGGGAGTTCGACAAGGTCGACGAGGCCGAAGAGATCCGGGAACTGCTTCGTCAGGACGTGCGGCGGCCACCGGCGGACGTCACCTTCTCCGAGGAGACCGAGCAGCTGTTACCCGAGGTGTTCGGCGGGCTGAGCGTCGCGCTGGCGAGGTCGTTCCGGTTGATCGATCCGCGGTTGACCAACCCGGCGACGGAGCACTGGGAACGCGCTTTCGAGGTGTTCAGGCTGGTGTTCTGATGGTCAACCTTCGCTTGTACGCAATCCACGAATTCGACCCACTGGCGGCCGAGTCCGTGGTCCAGGACGCGGACGTGATTGCGTCGCCTGCCCCGTTGCACCGGCCCAGCAGGACTTACCAACTCGATCTCCACGGCTTCGTCCGCGGGCCGTTGAGCGTTGGGGAAGCGTGCTGCACCGACTCCGCCCGGGTCCGGCTACCCACCGACGGCACCAGCTATGTGATCAGCTTCCCGGTGCGTGGGGTGGTGCACGCCGTGCAGCGGGGACACGAGCTCGACCTCGCCCCCGGACGCGCGGTGGTATCCCAGCCGCCAGCCGAGGTGGTGATGACGGCAGGCGACGAGTTCGACGTCATCGTCGTGCGGGTCGACGCCACTGCGCTGGAGGACGCGCTCGAGGCTCAGCTGGGATATCCCGTGCACCGGCCGCTGCCCTTGGCTCCGACCCTGGATTTCAGCACCGCCGCGGGTCGGGGGTGGGCCGCATTGGTCCGGTATGTCGCCCACGCCGCTGTCCCGGGTGGCCTGCTGACCAACCCGATGATCGCCGAGCCGCTGCAGGACTCGCTGCTGGATGGCTTGCTGCGGACAATCGACCACCCGTACAGGGAGGCTCTCGACGCACCCGTGGGGTCGTGGGGTCCAGGCACGGTGCGCCGCGGCGTCGACACGATGGAGGCTTTCCCGCATCGGCCGTTCACCATGGCTGCGCTCGCAGCGGATGCCAGCGTGAGTGTGCGGGTACTTGCAGCGTGCTGGCAGCGGCACCGAGACGTCCGGCCCATGCGTTACCTGGACGGAGTCCGGCTCGCCCGCGCGCGCCTTGACCTGGTGGACCACGCGCCGGGGGAGACGACGGTGGCCGCTACCGCGTTCCAGTGGGGCTTTGCGCGGCCTGCTCAGTTCGCGCTCAGCTACATCGGGCGCTACGGCCTGCCTCCCGGCCAGACCCTGCGGGGCCCGGCGTACGCCTGATCGCTGCGGGTGTGATACCACACACGGTGAGTTGCACGGAAGGGCCAGCTCTCCATGACGGAGTCTGTGGCGCAGCTCTCTCCCCCACCTCCTGCCATGCTGTTCGATCTCGACGGAACGCTCATCGACAGCGTCTATCAGCACGTTCTCGCCTGGCAACAGGCCCTTACCGAGTTCGGGATGGACCTTTCGGTGTGGAAGATTCATCGCCGCATCGGCATGAGCGGCGGCTTGTTCGTCACCGCTTTGCTGCGTGAGACCGGCGGCTCACTGTCCCGTCAGGAGATCCACGCTCTCACCCTCGCCCATGCCGAGGCGTACGGTCAGCGCCGCGACACCGTACGACCGCTTCCCGGGGCGTGTGACCTGCTCACCGCCCTGACAGGTCATCGGGTCCCGTGGGCAATCGCCACCAGTGGATTGGCGATCGCGGCTCGCCCGGCGCTCGACATGCTCGGACTGCCCGCAGACACACCTCTGGTCACGCGAGATCAGGTCCGGTTCGCCAAGCCGGACCCGGACCTTTTCCTTGCCGCCGCGGCGCGTCTTGGCACCGATATCCGGACGGCCGTCGTCGTGGGCGACAGCATCTGGGACCTGCTCGCCGCGCGACGGGCCGGCGCCCTCGGGGTCGGCCTGCTTTCTGGCGGCTACGGCCGTGAAGAGCTCGAGCGGGCCGGCGCGTACCGCGTATACGCCGACCCCGCCGATCTCCTCCTGCATCTCGACGAGGTCGGAATTGGCCGTGACGCCCTCTGAGCTACTTACTGGTGAGACTGGCCGCCGTCGGGACCAGGAGATCGGCGAGAGCGCGCGTCGGATCCGTGTATTCCGCCCATCGTGCGGTCTGCTCGGCATCCCGTGGCCAGATCATCATCCACACCCAGCTGAGGTACACCGCCGCCGCAGTCTGCCAGCCGGCCAACAACCCGAACTCCAGCGAGGTCAACCAGGCCACCGGACCGCCGGGATGAGACCGGCAAGCGCCGAGACGGTGATCTCGATCCGGGCCGAGGGCTTGTGGCCGAACAGGGCCGCACCCGCAGGATGCGGCTGTGCGTTCACATCACCATCATGCTCGCCTCCGACGCTTCAGGCAGGGCAGCAGTCCAACCACGACCCCGCCCTGGGGTGCGCATTGGGGTGGGGTGGATTCGCGCTGGTGGGACCAGGACGTCGCTCGCTGTCGAGGGCCATCCTTCCTGGCATGGAGACCTGGCTGGCAGATTTATGGAGGCACCAGCGATGATCGACCGGCCGCTGCACGTTGCGATGGTTATCCCACCCTGGTTCGAACTCCCGCCGCAAGGCTACGGCGGGATCGAGTCGATGTGCGCCGACCTGGTGCATGGGCTCGTGGAGCGAGGCCAGCGGGTGACCCTGGTCGGGACCGGCCGTAACGGCACCGAGGCGGCGTTCGTACGCACATACCGTCGGCCGCAGGGTGACCGTCTTGGCGAGGCGTTGCCCGAAGTGGTGCACGCGGCCGCTCTGCCCAGCATCCTGGCATCGCTGGACGCGGATGTGGTGCACGACCACAGCCTGGCCGGCCCCCTGTTGGCCAGCGCGCACAGGCTACCCACCGTGGTCACGGCGCATGGCCCGGTCAGCGGCGAGATGGGTGAGTACTACCGCCACCTCGGTGGCATGGTCGCCCTGGTGGCTATCTCAGATGCTCAGCGCCGGGCCGCGCCATGGCTGAACTGGAGCGCAACCGTGCACAACGCGGTGCGGACCGAGACTTACCCATTCCGAAGGCGCAAGCACGATTTCGTCCTGTTCCTGGGCCGACTCGCCCCAGCCAAGGGGCTGCCGGAGGCAATAGCCGCCGCCGCTTCTGCCGGCCTGCGGCTGGTGATAGCCGCGAAATGCCGCGAACCGGAAGAGCACGACTACCTATGCAGGGTGGTGAAGCCACTCCTGGTCGGCGAGATCGACTGGCTGGGTGAGGTGGACGGGTCGCGCAAGCGCGAGCTGCTCAGCCAGGCACGTTGCCTGCTGTTCCCGATTCAGTGGGAAGAGCCGTTCGGCATGGTGATGATCGAGGCGATGGCCTGCGGCACCCCGGTGGTGGCGCTGCGCCGTGGTTCGGTCCCGGAGATCGTCGAACACGGTGAGACGGGTTTGATCTGCGACGACCCCGCGGAACTGCCCGCCGCGCTGCATCGGGTGCATGAGCTGGATCCGGTCCTCTGCCGGCGACGCGTCGAGGACCGCTTCGATGCGCAGTCAATGGCTGAGAGTTACGAGCGTCTCTATCGGGCGATCACTCGCGTCGATGTGGCGCCGGCCAGGGCGAGCTGAACTGCGGTGGAGCAATTTAGGCCAGCGTGACCGATCGATCTTCGCGGATGGATCGCGCAGAACGGACAGTATCCCGCGGTGGCGGGATAGCGGGCCGCTCCAGCCGGAGCTTCACTTGATAGTCGGCGGCTCCGGCAGCGACCCCCCCCGGTTGCCGGAGCCGTCTCGGGCCGGAGCCTCATTAAGGCTGTCTTCGTACCTCGCTGAGTTCAGGACTGGTCCGCATCGGGAAGACCTCCGGCATGGACTTTTCGCGTAGTACAGCTGAGGACTTCCCCCGTATCGCGATCGTGACCGGTTCCGACTCCGGCATCGGGAAAGCGACGGCGGTAGCCCTGGCCGAACTGGGATGTGATGTGGGGATCACTTGGCACACCGACGAGCAGGGCGCCAAAGCGACTGCCGATGAGGTTCGGGCGACCGGGCAGCGCGCCGAGGTGCGGCAGCTTGATCTCACTGCACTCCCCGGCGCAGCGACCGTCATCGACGAACTCGCCGACGTTCTCGGCGGTCTGGACGTGCTGGTGAACAACGCTGGAACGGGCTCGCGGGCGCTTCTGGTCGATCTCGATTACGACACCTGGCGGGTGATTCTCGCGACGGATCTGGACGGCGCTTTCCTGTGCCTCCAGCGGGCGGCCCGGCGGATGATCGCCGCGGGACGCGGCGGACGGATCGTGAATGTCACCAGCGTTCACGAGCATCAGCCCAGGGTCGGCGCCGCAGCGTATTGCGCGGCCAAAGGCGGGTTGGGTTTGCTCACCAAGACCGCCGCTCTAGAGCTGTCCGAGTACCAGATCACGGTCAACGCCGTCGCACCGGGCGAGGTCGCCACACCGATGACCGGGCAGGAGGACGTCGATGTCCACGAGCAGCACCGCCCTGGCGTGCCGCTGGGCCGGCCTGCGGACGCGCGTGAAGTTGCCGCGGTGGTCGCGTTCCTGTGCTCCTCGGCAGCGTCGTACGTCACCGGAGCATCCTGGCCGGTCGATGGCGGGATGCTGCAGATGGGGCCGATGGCCGGATCTCATCTACGAGCAGAGGACTGGCGCCGACCATAGTGCGCGTAGTTTTTCAGATGCATCAGCGCTCCTGGGAACCTGGATCAGGCCCTCCTGCTTCGTGGGCGGGAAATGTCTCTGCGGTTATTTCGGAGGGCGCGGGCGCGCGCCCACCAACATGCGCCTCGGCCCGAATCCGGCGTGTCATATGCGGGTAGTGCAGCTCGAAGGCCGGTCGTTCGGAGCGGATGCGGGGCAGTTCGGTGAAGTTGTGCCGCGGTGGGGGACAAGTGGTGGCCCACTCCAGCGAGTTACCGAATCCCCACGGATCGTCGACGGTGACGACCTCGCCGTAGCGGTAGCTGCGGAACACGTTCCACAGGAACGGTAGCGTGGACGCGCCGAGCACGAACGCGCCGATCGAGGACACCATGTTCAGCGTCGTGAACCCGTCACTGGGCAGGTAGTCGGCGTAGCGGCGGGGCATTCCCATGTCACCCAGCCAATGGTGCACCAGGAACGTCAGGTGAAAGCCGATGAACGTGGCCCAGAAGTGAAACTTGCCCCACGACTCGTCCAGCATGCGGCCGGTGATCTTCGGGAACCAGAAGTAGATCCCGGCGTAGGTGGCGAACACTATCGTGCCGAAGAGTACGTAGTGGAAATGTGCCACCACGAAGTAGGTGTCCGTGACGTGCCAGTCGACCGCCGGCAGTGCCAGCAGCACCCCGGTCAGTCCACCAATTAGGAACGTGATCAAGAAGCCAATTGAGAACAGCATCGGGGTTCCGAACGTTAGATGGCCACGCCACATGGTAGCGATCCAGTTGAAGAATTTGATACCGGTGGGCACTGCAATCAACGCGGTGTTGAACACGAAAAAATTAGTGAGTACGGCACCCGTGGCGTACATGTGGTGTGCCCATACCACGACGGACAGGGCGGTGATCGCTGCTGCGGCGAAAACCAGGCCCTTGTAGCCGAACAACGGTTTGCGGCTGAACACCGGGAAGATTTCCGATACGATGCCGAAGAATGGCAGTGCCACGATGTAGACCTCAGGATGGCCGAAGAACCAGAACAGGTGCTGCCACAGGATGGCGCCCCCGTTGGCCGGATCGAACACGTGTGCCCCGAGCAGCCGGTCGGCTAACAAACCCAACAGTGCCGCAGTAAGCACTGGGAACGCCAGCAGCACTAGAATGCTGGTGAACAGGATGGTCCAGGTGAAGATCGGCATCCGGAACATCGTCATCCCCGGCGCTCGCAGGCACACAATCGTAGTGAGCATGTTGACGGCGGCCAGGATGGTGCCCAAGCCGGACACCACCAACCCCATGATCCACAGATTTCCCCCGACCCCCGGGGAATGCGTTGCCTCTGATAGGGGGGTATAGGCGGTCCAGCCGAAGTCCGGCGCACCGCCCGGTGTGAGGAACCCGGATAGGACGATCAACCCACCGACCAGGAACAGCCAGTAGGAGAAGGCGTTCAGGCGGGGAAAGGCCACGTCCGGAGAACCTATCTGCAGCGGAAGCACCAGGTTGGCGAACGCGAACACCGTCGGCGTTGCATATAGCAACAACATGATCGTGCCGTGTTGGGTGAAAAGCTGGTTGTACTGTTCCGTGGACAGGAATTGCAGGCCCGGACGGGCCAGCTCGGCCCGCATCAGCATGGCCATCGCACCGGCG
>DASYMC010000210.1:0-10923 GCA_036009255.1 Pseudonocardiaceae bacterium | reverse complement strand
TTCGACTCCTCTGCATTCGCCACCAGATTTGCTCTTCTCGTCGCAGCGTCTCGGTACTGAGACCGCCATCGCGAGCAGAATTCATCGGTAGCTCACGGCGGCTCAACGACTCGGCTCGGCGGTGATTGCAGGATGGGCACGGCCCGACGGCCGTAGCCGCGTTGACGTCTGGTCCAGCGCGCTACAGCAGCGCTGCGATCAATGCGAATTTGTCATTACTGGATTTGCCAGTGGGAGTGGTGGAGGAGTCGGTGGTGTCGGCCGCAGAGCGCGACGCAGTTGTTGAGGCTGGTTGGGCCGTTGTCGTCCCAGTGGATGATGTGGTGGATGTCGCACCAGCGGGCCGGTCCTGAGGATCCCGGAAAGGCGCATCCGCCATCGCGGCGGATCGCGGCGGATCGCGGTGGGGAGGGTGCGGGTGGTGCGTGCTACGTCCAGTGGTTCACCCCGGGAACCCAGCACTACTGGGATAATCCGGCGTCGCGGGCGAGTCGGCGGGTGGTATCGGTGTTGATCGGGCCACCGAAGGCCAGCTGGGCTGTGCCGATTCGGCCTTGCAGTACGGGCGGGTTGATGGTGAGCACGTCCTGGGGGCGTTTCCCGCTCTCGGTGGGTAGCTGCCTCTCGCTCAGCGCGCGGGCCGCGAGGTCGATGAGGGCGTCGGGTTGCGGGGCGGTGCGCAGGTCGATTCGGCCGGGTGCATCGGTCGGACTCAGAGGTAAAAATTCGAGAAAATTGGGCCAGACAACGTCAGCGCATTTTCGATATTGGGGTGTTCCAATGTTGCCCGGCTGCACTGATTCGAACATTCCAACACTGGAGCGTCGAGCCGCTGCGCTGGCTACGCGATATCCGCGGCCGCCGGTCGATCCGCCAGACTCCGGAGTCGGCCGTTCTGCTCACTAGCGTCTATTTACTATGCGGCTCGCCCGGCTTGTCGTCGGCTTGGCCGGGCTGAAGGGTTCCGATGACGTTTTCGAGCATCTCGAACCGCTGCTGGATAACTCGGCGAAGGCGCGACAACACGATCATGACTACGCCCACAACTAAGACGATTGCGAGGACACCAATGGCTAGCACGACGATGATCAGGGTTTCGCTCACGATGGCATCCTCTCAGCTGTCCGGCCCCGTCCGCCTGTTCGCCCGCGCGTGGCGGCTCAGCCGATGATGGCCTGCACGGCGCTTATCACGCCCAGAACCGCCATCACCAGCGCGGCCGCCCGGGCGATCCAGGTCAAGGGAATCCAGCGCAGCAGCTGGCGACCGCCGAGCACCGCCAAACCTCCGACGGCCCACAGACCCAGTAGCGCGCCGATCCCGACGGCGAGTGGATCGTGGTATTTCGCGGCCAGGTTGGCGATGGCGATCTGGGTGAGGTCGCCGAACTCCGCGATGAATAGCACTCCAAAGCTGGTCGCGGACACTTTCCAGAACCCAGCTCGCCGACTCCCCGACCGGATCAGCACGGTCGTCGTGCTCGGCTGCTTCCCGTCGTCGTCGGCGGTCCCGACGCCCAGTCCCGGCTCCTGCGTGCCCGGCGCATCGGCCGACAGATGTTGATCGTCGGGTTGGTGCCGGCCGCGGCGCAGCATCATCACCGCCCCGGCCAGAAACAGCACTGCCACGATGGCCTCCACGGCCCGGCGGGGCGCCAGACTCAGGACGCTGCCGGCGCTGACGGCGATAATCACCTGCACGGCGAACGCTGCCGCCACCCCGACAAACACGAAGGCCGGCCGATAGTGGGTGCCCAGCACTAGACTGGCCAGCGCAGTCTTGTCGGGTAGCTCGGCGAGAAAGACGATGCCGAACACTGCGGCCATCAGAGTCAAACTCACCGTCAAGATTCTCCCATGCTCATCTGCCTGAGCCGACATGGAGACATATGGGGGTTATTGATGCTCTGGTAGGCCCGATAAGTCTCCATGTCGGGGGCGGGCGCGGGAGGGGTGGGCGCGGGGGCGGGTTGCGCTGGCGACCGCGGCGACCGCGGCCATGATCGCGGCGGTGGTGAACACGATGACCAGGCCGTGGTGGAAGGGGCCTGAGATCAGCTCGGGAAAGAAGCGGGTGCCGGTGAGCGCCGCGACGTTGTGCGGCGGCATGCCGGCTAGTACCCCGGTGGGCGCCAGCAGGTGCCCGATCGGGTTGACACCGAGGAAGGCGGCGAACAGCGTGCTCACCGGGGGCAGCTGGGCGACCCCGGCCGCGACGTTCGCGGGCACGTGCTGTCCCTGCAAGCCGGCGCTGAGCGTGGCAGGCAGGGAGCTGGCCAGACCGGCGATCATCAGGGAGAAGAACACCCCGATCGACAGCGAGGTCCCCGCGTTCTGGAAGGTCGAGCGCATCCCCGAGGCCACCCCACGCTGGGCGGCGGGAACACTACTCATGATCGCGGAGGCGTTGGGCGCGGAGAACATGCCCTGCCCGATGCCGCTGATCACCAGCAACGCCGCGAACTCCGGGTAGCGAAAGTTCACCGGCAGCGCCAGTAATCCCAGAAATGAGGCGCTCACCAGAACCAGGCCGCCGGTGGCCAGGGCACGAGTACCGAACCGGTCGGATAGATGTCCGGACAGCGGACCCGCTAGCAGGAAGCCGACCGTCAACGGCAGCAAGTAGATGCCAGCCCACAGCGGGGTGTCGGCGTAGTCGAAACCGTGCAGCGGCAACCAGATTCCTTGCAGCCAGATGATCAGCATGAACTGCAGTCCGCCCCGGGCGATCGCGATGAGCAAGGCAGCCAGGTTCCCGGTCGCGAAAGCGCGGACCTTGAATAGCGCTAGGTGGAACATCGGTTCGGCGATGCGGGTCTCCAGAACACAGAAGAACATCAGCAGCGCGGCGCCGAGCGCTAGGCCGCCCAGCACCCACGGGTTGGTCCAGCCAGTGGGGTATCCGCCGTAGGGCTGGATGCCGAAGGTGATCGAGACGAGCAGCACCGTGCTGCCCGCGGTGAAGACCAGGTTGCCCACCCAGTCGATCCGGGCGCGCCGACGCGCCCCGATTTCACGCAGGCTGCGGTAGGACCAGATGGTGCCGACGATCCCGATCGGCACGTTGATCCAAAACACTGCGCGCCAGTCAACGGCGGCTAGCAGACCGCCTGCGAGCAGGCCGATGAACTGCCCAGCCAGGGCAGTGATCTGGTTGACGCCCAGCGCCATGCCACGCTGCTGTGCCGGGAACGCGTCGGTGAGGATCGCCGCGGAGTTCGCCGTCAGCATCGCGCCGCCCACGGCTTGCACTATCCGGAACCCGATCAGCCACAGCGCCCCATCGGCTCCGGTGAACGGATCGACCGACAGGGCTAGCGAGGCGATGCTGAACACCAGGAAACCGATGTTGTACATCGGCACTCGGCCGAACATGTCGCCCAGCCGCCCGAACGTCACCACCAGCACTGCGGACACCAGCAGGTAACCCATGATCATCCACAGCAGGTAACCGATGTTTCCAGGCGCCAACGGGTTCAGTCCGATACCACGGAAGATCGCCGGCAGTGCGATGATCACGATGGAGCCGTCCAAGGCGGCCATCAGCACACCCAGGGTGGTGTTGGACAGTGCTACCCACTTGTACCGATCGGGCACGGGCGTTCGCGCCACGGTCGTTGTCGGGCTCACCGCAGCCCCACCACTTTCACCAGTCGCCGGACCGCGCGACGGGCAAGCAGTTAGTTCGCACAGCTAACTAATATAGACATATCAACCTAAAAGTACGAATTGATCTCCCGGTAGCTGTCGGCGAGCTACCCGCCTGCGGGGCCGGTGACTCTGAGTGCGCCGAATTCGACATCAGCCCTGTCGCGTCGCAGGAAAACAGCTCCACTGTCCAACTCGGCGACTACCGGGTTGATCGCAGAGGCCGGTCTCGCTGGGCTACGGTTGGGTCGTACGGACCAACAGGGACTCGCTGCTCGGAGGGTGCGACGTGGAGGTAGGTCGTAAGCCGGAGGAGCTCTCGAAGGAGCAACGTCAGGAGCTTCACCGAGCTCATCAGCACCTCCGCAATGCGTCGCATGCGCTGGAAGCCTTGACGGTGGTCGAACCGGTCCGCGGTCGCTGGGTCCCCACTCCGGCACCGGTCGAGGCTCTTGAGGCGGCACAGAGCGACCTGTATCAAGCGTGCCAGGAGCTCTGGCGGGTTCATCAGGAGCTACTGTGCTGCGATCCTCCCGTGAGCGCTTCGGGCACTGACTCCAGCGGAAGTTAGCGACCGCAGCAGGTGCCAACGCCGGATCGCTCCTCCTGTACCGCCAATCGATTAGGGCTACGATGCGCGGATGATCGAAGAAACCGGTAACGACGAAGGCAGTGCGGACCTCTCAGGCCAGACAGCGGCTACAAGCGCCACCCCGAAGGGAATGGCCGAAGCGCTCGACGCGGTGCGCGCGTCGTCACCGTCATTGGGGGCGGCACTCGACGCCGCCAACGTGACGCCTGGAAAGCTGGCGGATGCACACGACAGAGCTACCTCCGAGGAACCCGACGCCGACCACACTCAGAGCTAACCGCCGTCCCTAGACCCCCAAGCGAGTGCTCTCTGGCTCGGAGGACACGGTGGAGAGGGACCTGGAGGCACGCCTCACCTTGCGGATAGGTTAGCTTAACCTTACCCTCCTTTAGGTGACGCTAATTCTCACTCGATACGGTGTATCGTGACGCTCCGTGAAGTGTCGACCTTGGCCATCCAAGGGAGGCGCGCATGAGCACCTCAGCGACGTGCCGGATTGCGGTGCTGGCGATGGACGTCCGGAGCGGGGAGGCCGACGATTGGTCGCACCGGGTCGATCGGATCGATTGCTACGCGATCGGGTCGGTCGATCTGGCTCGGTACGCGGCCTTGATCATCACGCCGAACGTCGACCAAGAACACCTCAACCGTCAGCAGCGCCAGATTCGCAACTACCTGGACCGCGGCGGCGTAGTGATCTTCGGTGGTCACCTGCACCGGGACTGGCTCCCCGGTGCGTCGGCGTTCATTCCGCTGACGAACCGGTCGCTGGACGGTTACCGCGTGGTGGAGGTGGCAGACCATCCGATCTTTCGGGCCACGGGCACCGAGTTGACTTTCCGGCGAGGGGTCGCCGGTTTCTTCGCGCGAGGACACCATCCGATCCCCGCTGGCGCCGAAGTTCTCACCCGGCTCTTCGGTGGCGAGCCTGCGACATATCTGGACCGGGTTTCCACCCCGGGCACCATCATCGTTCATGCGACCAGTGACTTGCTCAGCTATTGCGGCGAGGCGCTTCTCGACTGGGTCGTCGCCGAATCGGCACGGCGCCGGGCCCAGGCCGCCCGCCAATCGCGCGGGCTCGCCGCCGTTTACGGCGGCTCCTCCCAACATCACCGCACACTCACCGACCCGAAGTACGCCCGGCACCTCGCTGGCGGGATGATCTATCTTCCAGAGCTGGCGGACACCGATCTGACCGCATATCCCGGGCTGCTCATCCCAGAACGCCTGCACCGCGGCCTGCTCGAGCGTGCCGCCGATCGGATAGTGGAGTTGTTGGACGCCGGTGGGATGGTGATCGCGTTCAGCGGCGGCGAGCCGATCCCGGAGTTCTTGCCTGGTGTGTGCTGGCAGCACCGACCGACCAACTTCTGGTGGTGGCTGGAGCCGGGAGCAGACCTCGGTATCCGGCTCGGGGAACAGGAGCACCCACTGTTTGAGCGGCTCACGCAGCGCGATTGCACATGGCACTACCACGGGGCCCTCGAAGCACCGGAGGGCGCACAGGTGCTTGTGAAGCTGGCTACCGGGGAAGCATTACTGTATGTCGATCAGGTTTCCACCGCGGGCACGATCGTCGTGTCGACATTGGACCCGATCAGCCACTACGGCGGCTATTTCATGCCGGCCACAGGACGGTTCCTCGATGCCTTCCTTCCCTGGGCTGCCGATGCGTCGCTGGAATTGACCACCCGGTCGTCATGAAATAACGCTTCGGTATTAGGTGACGTGGTAACCCCTTGTTCACGGAGGTGTCGAGAATAAACCCTTTGTTCACTCCGGGGTTGTCTTTTATGCGCCTTAGATTTTGCAGATTTATGACGCGCTATGGGTTAGGATCCGCTTTCCGGTTCCGCGTCGAGGAGAAGTGATGATCGAACCAAAGCACGTCTCATCCGAATTGCCGGAGCTGGACCGGACGGACGATCCGCGGGGCGGAGCGGTCGCCTGGGCACTGCTAACGGTGAGTGCGCTCATCCTCGCCGGCGCCGCTCTGGTGGTGATCTGGGTCTGGTAGCGCGCGCCATATTAGCCGTCGACGGCGGCACAACTCCTAATCTATCTTCCGGTTGCCCACATCGCGGTCAGGACGATGCTCGCCACGAGAACCACGCACACTGCAAGCAGTGCCCAGGCGACCGCTCCGCCCCGCGGATCGTCCGTCCGGTCCAGATCCGGCAATTCGGACGAGATGCACCCCGACTCGATCATCACGTCTCCCTCGCTAGTTTCCCCCGACACCGGGGAAGCACTGCGCTAGTGGCCGAACGCTATACCCGCTGTCAACCTGATGGTTCGGCCGGGTCTCAGCGCTTCGTTGTCGAGGCAGTCCCGGCCCATTGTCATTCCTTATCTGACCGAAGAGTTCTGGCACTGAGACGAGCGTGCCCGGGATGGAGCGTGGCGATAGCTCACTACTCGAATTAGCCGCTGACGGGTATCCGCATGGGATCAATCGCTGTGCAGCAGGCCGGCGAGTTCGGTACCGACCCCAGCGCCGAGTTTGCAGGCGCGATAGGCGGTGAGTTCACTCGTCTGCTGCGAGGTCAGCCCGAAGAGATCTCACCGGTGTTACCGACGCTGATCGCAAACGGTCCACAGGCCTGTGGCTGCTCCTGCTGCGCGCGGGCTGTCGGCGGAAGGGCTCGTTGCGGTCCCCACGCTGCTGTTGCGGGATCGATCGGCGCGAACCAGGACCAGCTTGCAACGCGATCAGCTCCTGCCGGTGATGGCAGCCCAGACACCGTCGCCGCACTGGACGGGCCGCCGGGAAGGCGGTGTTTTCCAGGGTGATGGTTCGGTTGTGGTTCTGCGCCGGTAGCCGGGACATCGGCGTTGATCCGCTCACCACGGAGCTGGTCGTAGATCGGTGTTGGGCTCACGGGCGACACCGTAGAGGCGAGGCTTGATGGAGCTGCATCAACACGCTGTGTACCGACGGCAACTTCTGTGGATCGTTGTGATCGGCTCGCCAATCCACCCGCCGCTGCACGTCAGCGCAGGTTTCGCCCTGATCTTGCTCAGAGCATGGTCAGCAACGCCACCTGGCTACCTTCCCCACGCGACGGTGAGCACCGGGTATCCACCGCCGTGAACTCGACTCAGTCGCCGAAGGTCTGGGTCCAGTAGAACCTGCCGGTATTGCTGCGAGCCACCGCCAGGCCAGTATCCTTGAACGCACAGTTCAGCATGCTGGAACGGTGAGCAGCGCTGGTCGACCAGAAATTCACTGCTGCTTGCGCACTCTGGAACTGGGCAATGTTCTCAGCCCACCGAGAATAGCCGGAATCGTGCAGCCGGCCACTGGTCGTGCTACCGTTCGCCCCGGCGTGGCTCAACCTGTCGCGAGCGGCTTGATCTTGGCTCTGCTGGCCGGCCGGCATCTGCAGCTGCCGGACGACGCGCAAAGACCCACAGCCCGCATTAACTCGTTTCTGATTGACCAGTGAAAGTGCCTGACTCGCCGAAGCCTGGTAGTCCATTGCCGCGGCGGTGGGCGAGGCGATGATAAGACCGGTGCTCGCCGCCGCGATGACAGGGACGAGCAGCACTAGGCCACGCTTCCAGATGCTTCTGATCATTCGTGTGCTCCTTGCCCGCCCACGGGAGGGTTTGCGCGGCGGATCGCCAAGGTCGCCTCCCGTACCGAGCAACGAGGACGCGCGCGGCTGGACGCGGCGTTTGAGCTCGAAGGCGCGCACCTCCGCGCCGGCCGCGCTGGCCACGCCGCCGCTGACCCAACGCCAGCGGGTGATCGCCACGCTGGCCGCCGGTGGGCTGTCCAACCGCGAGACCGCGGAACGGCCGGGCGTATCGGGTGCGAACCGTTGAGGTCACCGCTACCGCTCCAGCGCCAAACCCGGCGCCTCCGACCGCTTCGAACTGGCTGCCCTCGTTCAGACAGCTAACTGTTGTGCCAGCTCTCGTCCCTGAGGCGCCGTTTTTTACCGACCGCTAACCGAGCTTGGGCCGGGCGGTAACCCGATCCTCCGTAGCGTCAGTGTCATGACGGCGCAACACCCCCCCGCGTCTGGCTATGAGGACGGTCTTCCTCGACCTCGGACTGGCGGCCATAGCACGTTGATCTCAGGCGACTGCCCGAGTGCGGGTGTGCGGCCGGGCGAGTCGAACCCGACCCGGATGTTGTCCGGGGTGCTCCTGCTCGTGGTCACAACCATCATCGTGGGATTGACGCTGGCATGGTGGCTGGCCTGAGGCCGGCTGGGAGGACGATTCAGCTAGATAGCGGCGACGCCGCACCTTCGGCCCGTGTGGTGCCGGTGCGGCCCCTACCGGCTGCGGCCAACGGTGCAGCGATGTCCTCCAGGGACCGACCCTCGGCGGCAACGCCGTAGACAGCCGCGACGAGGCCGCCAGCGATCATCACGGCGGCGCCGAGCAAATATCCGAGGAACAGTCTGAACGGTTGCGTGCCATCACCGATGAGCGCCCCATAGATCACCGGACCCAGCGAGCCGAAGCACTGTGCGATGGCGAAGAATACCGCGATGGCCTTTGCTCGCACCTCGAGTGGGAAGATCTCGCTGACCGTGAGATACGCTGAGCTGGCGCCCGCCGAGGCGAAGAAGAATATTACACACCAGCAGATCGTCTGGGTCATCGCCGTGAGCAGTCCGGCATTGAACAAGAAAGCGCTGACGCCGAGCAGGACGCCGGAAGTGATGTATGTGCCGGCAATCATGGTCTTTCGGCCGATGGTGTCGAAGAAGTGCCCGATCGTCAGTGGCCCGATCAGGTTACCGGCGGCGAAGGCAATGAGAAACAGCGGCGCCAACGTCGAGGCCACACCGTAGAACTTCCCGAGAACCAAGGTGTAGGTGAAGAAGATCGCGTTGTACAGGAAAGACTGGCTGATCATCAGCGATGCACCGAGGACCGCCCGGCTCGGGTACTCGCGGAACAGCACCCGTGTCAGTGCGAGGTAACCGATCTGGTCGGTCGGTCGTAGTTCGATCGCTTTACTCTCGTCGACGGGAGGCAGCGCTTTACCGGACTGTTCAACCTCGTGTTCGATGTAGGAGATCGATTCCTCAGCTGCCTGCTCACGGCCGTTCATGATCTGCCATCGGGGACTTTCCGGCAGGTGACGCCGCACGAGCAGGATCACCAGACCCAACACCGGACCGATGAGGAAGCCGATTCGCCAGCCGATGCTAGGGCTCAGCACGTTGAGCAGGATGAAGGTGCCGAGAGTGCCGAGAATGGCCCCAGCCCAGTACGTACCGTTGACCGCAATGTCAACTCGTCCGCGATAACGGGCTGGGATCATCTCGTCGATCGCCGAATTGATCGCCGCGTATTCTCCGCCGATACCCATTCCGGCGATGAATCGGGTGATGTACAAAAACAGGATCCAGCCGGTGCCGTTTCCCAAAGTGAGTGCGGTGAGTCCACTCCCTACCAGGTAGACACCGAGCGTGATCATGAACAGGTTCCGCCGGCCCAACCTGTCGGACATCCGGCCGAATACCAACGCGCCGACGACTTCACCGACCAGATAGACCGTGGCGATCAAGCCGACCTCCGTGGAGGACAGGTTGAGCGTCTCAGGCTTGTTCAGTACGTCGCCGACGGCGCTGGCGACCGTGATCTCGAGACCGTCGAGGATCCACGCCACCCCGAGCGCGGTGACCAGCCGGGTATGAAACGCGGACCAGGGCAACCGATCGATCCGAGTGGGAATCAAACTGCGCACTACGCCGGAGCCCGGGGACGCGGCGCTGGTCATCGGTGCCTCCCGGCGGTCAAACGGGTATGGCGCAGGTACCCGGCTGGCTCCGGCACGAAACGTTCGTCAACCGGCCAGCCGTCTGCCCGGAGCGCCGCGGTGTACCGGGCGGTTACTACCCGTCCTGCCACGATCACGACTGAATGCTAGTAGCCTGCGTGTTGCAGGTGAAGTCTCGACTAGAGGACGCGGAGACACGCATATTGGCCGTGGAACGCGAGTATGCAGAACCGTTTCCTGACGGGGGTCGCCTCGGCCTGCGAGCTGACTGCGAGCGCTGTTTCGGGCTGTGCTGTATCGCACCGGCCTTCTCAGCCTCGGCGGATTTTGCAATCGACAAAGGCGCTGGACAAGCCTGTCCTCATCTGCAGTCGAATTTCCGCTGCGGCATTCACGATAATCTTAGAAGACGGGGTTTTCCGGGTTGCACCGCTTATGACTGCTTCGGTGCAGGGCAAAAGGTCGCCCAAGTCACTGTCGCCGGGGAGGACTGGCGGAGTGCCCCGCATACCGCGAAGCAGATGTTCGAGGTTTTCGCGATCATGCGACAGCTCCACGAGCTGCTCTGGTATCTGGTCGAAGCGCTGTCGCTGCAACCGGCCGGCTCGATTCACGGTGAGCTCGGTGTCGCGCTCGACGAGACCGAATGTCTCACTCACCGCGGTCCCGATTCGATCATGGAAGTAGATGTGGCAGCACATCGACGAGACGTCAATGCCTTGCTGCTGCGCACCAGCGAACTCGTGCGAGGGGAAGCCCGGCGCCACCAGATCGACCGCAGAGGAGCCGACCTCATCGGGGCTGACTTCCGGGGTGCCGATCTCAGAAGTGCCGACCTCAGCGACAGTATTTTTCTCACCCGATCGCAACTCGGCGGGGCAGGCGGCGATGCCGTCACAAAGTTGCCGCCCTGGCTTACTCGCCCAACGCAT
>DASYMC010000209.1:0-2145 GCA_036009255.1 Pseudonocardiaceae bacterium | reverse complement strand
CCGATGACCAGCCACGCTGCGCTCCCAGACCGGCTGGGCCGGGCCACCAGCCGCCCGCCGGCTGTAACCGGCACCGCGCTCAAGTAGCACCTCGTGAGTGGTAAGCGTTGCTGGAACAACGCCTACCACTCACGGGCCCTGAGCTGGTCATACGGCGGCGGCGAGCGGGAGTGCGGGCACCGCGCCGAGCTTGGAGTACAGGGCCATCGCCTGGTCACGGCTCAGACCGAGCACCGGGGCGTCCATGACGACCCGGCCGGTGCGCAGCCCGATCACCCGGTCTCCCCAGCTCAGCGCCAGGTCCACCTGATGCAGGCTGCACAGCACCGTGAGCTGGCGCTCCGCGCTGATCTCGCGGATCAGCCGCATGATCTGCACCGACGACTCCGGGTCGAGCGAGGCCACCGGCTCGTCGGCGAGCAGGATGTCCGGCCGCTGCATGAGCGCGCGGGCCACCGCGACCCGCTGCTGCTGACCGCCGGAGAGAGTGTCGGCCCGTTGGAACGCCCGGTCGCCGAGCCCGACCCGCTCCAGGTGGCCCAGCGCCTCGTGACGGACCTGCCTGGGGTAGCTGATCAGCCCGAGGCGGGGACCACGCAGCCCGCCGAGCGCGCCGGTGCACACGTTCTCCAGCACGGTCAGACTGGAGATCAGGTGGAACTGCTGGAACACGAAGCCGATTCGCCTGCGCAGCCTCCGCAGCTCGCCGGCGCCGGCGGTGCCGACGTTGGTGCCGTGCACGGTGACGGTGCCCGCGCTGGGCCGCTGCAGCCCGTCGACATGGCGCAGCAGGGTGGACTTGCCGGAACCGGACAGGCCGAGCAGCACCACCACCTCGCCGGCCCGCACGCCGAGCGTCACATCGTCCAGGCCGAGGATGTCCGGACCGAACCGCTTGCTGACCCGGTCGAATCGCACGACCGGTTCGTCGCGCTCCCCGTTCACGTGGCCCCGCACTGCTTGTCGCGGGTTGTGGAGCACACCTTGCGCACGCCGTCGTAGAAGGAGTCGTCGACCTTCACGTAGCCCCAGTCGCCGGCGTCGTCGACTCCGGTGCAGGTGGTGGCGCAGATCCCGTTGGCGTTGACGTAGTCGACGTTGGCCTTGGTCTGGAACACGTCGGTGATCTTCGCCTTGAGCGCCGGGTCGAGGTCGTCGCTGATCGCAACCGGGGAACCGGGAATCACGTCGGAGCGCCACAGCACGCTGACCTGGCCGGGCTTGAGCTGGCCCTTGCTGGGCAGGATCTTGTCGACCATGTAGTCCTCGGCGAAGCCGGCGTCGCACTGGCCACTCGCCACCGCGAGCACCGAGGCGTCGTGGCCGCCGGTCATCACCGGCGTGATGTCCTTGTCCGGGTTGATGCCGGCATCGAGCAGGGCGGCCGACGGGTACAGGTGACCCGAGGTCGAGTTGGGATCCACGAAGCACACCTTGTGGCCCCGGAGGCTGGCCAGGTCGTGAATCGGTGAGCCGGCCGGCACGATGCCGTAGGACCGGTAGCCGGACTGGCCGCCCTTGGTGGCCAGCTGCGCGGCGATGGGGCTGGCCTTGACCCCGGTGTTGCGGGCCAGCACGTAGGACAGCGGGCCGTACTGGGCGATGTCCACCTTGCCGCTGCGCTGCGCCTCGATCACCGCCGCATAGTCGGTGGCGGGTTGGAACTGGATCTTCTTACCGGTTTCCTTCGCCAGCAGGGTGATGAGCGGTTGGTAGGCCTGCTGCAGGGTCTGCGCGTTCTCCGAAGGCACCGCGGCGAAGACCAGGACGTCGGGGTTGCGCGCGCCGGAGGACTGGGGCGCCGCGCTCTGCCCGCAAGCGGCGAGCGCCAGCACGGCGGCGGCAACGGCCAACGCTCCGAGGGCGCGACGGGGGAGGAAGGGCATCTGGGCCTCTCTTAGTGCGCCGCCCACGTGCCGGGCGACGTCGACGGGCTCGACCTCCTCGAGAGTGCGGGCACCCGATGCCACCGTCACCACGCCCGAGTTACCGGGAGCCAAACAACGGGGGCCACTTGCGCTCGCCCGACCGCATGAGCTGGTGGCACGGGGCTCGAGTCCCCGATCGCCCATCGGTGGGCGGTCCGCCCGCCATGAACCTTTCTCAGTAGCGATCGCCGATGTTTTGGCTGATCAGGTTGTGCGT
>DASYMC010000208.1:0-10552 GCA_036009255.1 Pseudonocardiaceae bacterium | reverse complement strand
GTTGGCCGGCCGCAGCTGCTACTGAGCCCGCTGCCGTGCTGAGCCGCCATGAGGGCGAAAGGGTTGCCCTCTGAGTCACGGCAGATCGCCCACGGCGGTCTCGGATGAATGACTGAGCCGCCCATCTCCCGCGCGAACAGGTCGCGCACGAGTCACCGGAAAAGCAGGTTTCGGGACTCCACCTGACCCATCGCGTACTCGGAGCCGCGCTTCGGTTATCGATGCGGCGTGGTGCGCCGGGCAGCGAGCTTGCGATTGATGTCCGCGGCGAAGCCGTGGGTTTCCTCGTCGGTGTGCCTGCCGATGAAGTGCCTCCACATCATCCCAATGAGGACCCGCAGCACCGGCGGCAGTGTCACCTCCACCGTGCAGCCGAAGGTGGAGGACGTCGTGTCCCGGGCCGCGGCTTGCACCGTCCATCGGACCTGCACGGTCACGGGTACGAGGTGGAACAGGTAGGCTCGGCTCCGCTCGGAAAACATCTCAACGTAGGACGGCTCGGCTTGCACCTCCCGGTAGTGCTGGATGATCAGGGTGCCGCCCATGGACTCGACGTTGACCGTGCCGCGTACGCCGTTGTCCACGAATGTTCCTGCCGCCCGGTGTGCCCGGGCCGCCTGCTGGTACTCCGCGTCGGACAGGGAGAACATCCACTGCTCCAGATCGACTTGGTCGATCGATGCGTTGAGCAGGGCCTGTTGGGTGAACTTCATGGTTTCGCTCCTCGCGCTGCACAGCGCCGCGCGGCGTGGGTATGTGTGACGTCGGTGCCGGTGAGGCGGATGGTGGCGGTGTCGGTGCACATCCCTGGAGCCGGTGACCAGTACTCGGCGCATCACCGCTCGCTCCCTCCTCAGCGATCGCCGGCGCCGCACGACGCCGCGTAATGCAGCGCGGCGGGTTGTCATGAGCAAGGTTGGCGCTTTGGCGGTCAGATGTCTTTACGGCCGGCGGCCGTGTTCCCTACCGGCTGGCTGCAATCCCGGCGTGCCTGTTGCGCGCCTTGCCGACCCTGTCCCTTCTTCTTGATCTCGACGCACGCTGAGCAGTGCCCCACCACTCTCATGCCAGTCTGGGGCCATCCCGGAGCCAGGGTGGGCGGCCGATCAGCGCAGGGCACGCCTTCGTCCAAAACCTAATGAGTCGCGGCCACTACGAACTGGCCAGTCGATTCCCGGCATGGGCCTCATGACGGCCTTCGCTGAGCTGGCACTCGCCATCTTATTAATTAAGCGCGACCGGCGGTGACCCATGCGCCCTCCCCACCAAAGCAACAGGGGCCTTCACCCCTGCCTGTGGTGCTCATGCATGGTCGCCTTGGAGCCTTCCGCCGTCTTCATGGCGAGCGCCTAATTCAATTACCGGCCAGCGGGAATCCAAGGACTGCGGGCAGCAGCAGGGGACGACGGCCGCTGGCCCCGATGCCGCCATGCGCGCAGTGGGCCACGCTCTTCACAAGTCGGCCCGGACGCCGCCGGTGGCTGTGGCTGATGGCAAGGCCGAGCGGTTCTTTGTTGACGGCAAGGTGGTGGCGTTGCACCCAACGGTGCTACTAGCAGGCATTATTTCGCCACGACGATTTGGTAGATGAGATGTTGTCGCGCTTGGCCATACGGTCCGTTCGTCGCGTACCGCAGCCCAACGCGACGCCGGTACACGCAGCTGTGGGCTCAGTGAGAGGGGTCGAATGTGCCTTACATCAAGGTGGGCGAGGAGAACTCAGGGTCCATTGATCTGTACTACGAAGACCACGGCGCCGGTCAGCCCGTCGTGCTGATCCATGGCTTCCCGCTCAGCGGAGCCTCATGGGAGAGGCAGGTGCCGATGCTGCTCGACTCCGGCCACCGGGTCGTCTTCTATGACCGTCGCGGGTTCGGGAAGTCCAGCCAGCCCACGGTCGGCTACGACTACGACACGTTCGCAGCTGACCTCCATATCATCATGAACGCTTTGGATCTTCGGGACGCGGTCTTGGTCGGCTTTTCCATGGGCACCGGAGAGGTCACCCGGTATCTCGGAACGTACGGCGCAGAGCGCGTCGCCAAAGCGGCGTTGTTCGGCCCGCTAGGTCCCTACCTGTTGCAAGCCGACGACAACCCTGAGGGTGTCCCCGCGAAGGTGTTCGAGGACATCAAGGCGGGTATCCGCCAGGACCGCTTCGCCTACGGGAAGGCCTTCCTGGACAACTTCTACAACGTCGACGTCTACGGCGGAACAACTCGGATCAGCGACCAAGCCTGGCAGAACAGCTGGAACGTCGCCGCGGGAGCGTCAGCGATCGGGACGCTGCACTGTGTCGACGCGTGGGGCACGGACTTCCGCGGTGATATGACCGGGCTCGGGAGCATCCCGCTGCTGATCGTGCAAGGCAGCGAGGACCGGATCGTTCCACCACCAAACTCCGGGCGACGCCTCCCGGCGTTCGTCCCGCACGCTGAGTATTACGAGATCGACGGCGGCCCGCACAACATCTGCTGGACCCACGCCGATGAGCTCAACCCGCTCCTCGATGCCTTCCTCGCCAAGTAGCCATACCGGCGTGCCCCGGCCGGGTAGCCCTGTTGGTTTGGGCCGCCCCTCACGCCACCAGGCTCGCACTGCAGATGATCTTCTCGATCTCGACGTTGTAGTCGAGGAACGGGATGAACGGTGCTTGGTGGTTGGGTTCTGCCCGGGACGCTTCGGATTCCAATACGTCTACAACATTCCGCCGGCTTGGCCCAGCAGCTGCGCGACTATCAATGATCTCTGTCAGGTGCCAGGGGGTGCATTATCGGACGAGTCACCATCCGCCGCCCGGTGCTGCGGATCACCGCCGAGGGCCGAGCCCACCGACCGGACACCCTGGCAGGTGAGGAACCCATGGAGCTGCGGGTTGGCGGCCGGGCCCTGGCCGTCACCATGCGCACCCCCGGCCACGACCTTGAGCTGGCCCACGGCTTCCTACTCACCGAAGCCATCATCACGACCCGCACCGACGTGGCCTTGGCCCGCTACTGCGACTCCGAGGCGAGCGGCCCCAACACCTACAACGTCTTGGACGTCACGCTCACCGCCGGTGTTCCCGCACCGACACCGGGGGTCGAGCGCAACTTCTACACCACCTCCTCCTGCGGCATCTGCGGCAAGGCTTCTCTCGACGCGGTACGCACGAGCACCCGCTTCCCTCCGGCGGCCGACCCGCTGCGGATCCCAGCGGCCACCCTGACCGCGCTGCCCGACGCGCTGCGCGCCACACAACGGGTCTTCGACAGCACCGGCGGCCTGCACGCCGCCGCCCTGTTTACTCACACCGGCGACCTGCTGGTCGCCCGCGAGGACGTCGGCCGCCACAACGCCGTCGACAAGACCATCGGCTGGGCCCTGCTCCACGACCAGGTGCCCCTCACCGGCTGCACCCTGCTCGTCTCCGGCCGGGCGTCCTTCGAACTCATCCAAAAAGCTGTCATGGCCGGCGTCCCCCTCCTCGCCGCGGTCTCGGCCCCCTCCTCACTCGCCGTCGACCTCGCTGAGGAATCCGGCGTCACCCTCGTCGGTTTCCTCCGCGGCACCTCCATGAACGTCTACACCGGCGCCGAGCGGATCACCGCGGCGTCTACCGTGCATGGCTGAGCCGGGACTTCTGAATGTCCAGGCCGCGCTGGCGGCCTGGCTGGCCGCGTGCACCAGGGCGGGCTGCCAGAGGCTGCTTCCCACCGAGATGGTCGCGGTCGAGGATGCGGTCGGTGGAGTCACTGCGGAGGCTGTGCATTCCCGATGGTCGGTCCCCGCCGACCCGGTCGCCGCGATGGACGGTATCGCGGTCCACGCGCGCGATGCCGTCCCCGACCCGGTTGACCCCCGCGCGCCGGTCATCCTGCTCCCGGACCAATACGACCCGATCGACACCGGCGACGTGTTGCCCGCCGGGCGGGACACCGTCGTCATGCGTGAGCACATCCGGCACCGCCCCGACGGGACGGTCGAGATCCCGGCCCCAGCACAGGGCTCCCATGCGCGGCAGATCGCGAGGATTTCTGCGCCGGAGAGCTCCTCCTGCTCGCGCACCACCGGCTCCGACCTATGGACGCGGCGCTCACCGCGAGCGCCGGTCATATCAGGTTGGTCGTCCACACCCGACCCGTCGTCGCGATCATCCCCACCGGCGACGAGATCCGCCCGATCGGTACCGGCCTCGGGCGTGGCGAGGTCCTCGACACCAACTCGCTCCTACTCGGCGCCGTGCTGCGCGAGGCCGGGTGCGATGTCCGGCCGCTGCCAATCCAGCCCGACCAACCCCAACGCATCGCCACCGCAGCCCACGACACCGCCGACGCGGCGGACCTTGTCCTGATCATCGCCGGGTCCAGTGCCGGCCGCGACGACCACACCGCCGACGTGCTGCGCACCCTCGGCGAGGTCGTCGTGCACGGCGTCGCGGTCAAACCCGGCCACCCCGTGGTGCTCGGCATCCACCACGGCGACCGCGCCGTGCCAATCATCGGCGTATCCGGATACCCCGTGTCCGCCGCCCTGACCATCGATCTATTCGCCCTGCCACTCCTCTCACGCAAGGCCGACCACCGCCTCAGCGACCAACCCTCCACGCCCGCCTGGCCGTCGACATCGCCCCGGCCAACATCGACCGGTACCTCCCCATCACGCTGCGAGAACCCGACCGGCCCAACGGAGCCACACCCTCCGCCGAGCCATCCCACCGAGGAGCCGGAACGCTCAGCGCACTCGCACGCGCCGACGGCCTGCTCCACCTCTCCCCAGGCGAACAACACCACGTCGGCGATCCCATCACGATCCAACTGCTACGCGGCAGGGACGTTCCGCTTGGCGTACGGGGAGATCACCAGGTCGGACGGATGCTCGAAGTCTCATAAGGGCCCACGCCGCCAGGATCCGCGGCAGGCGTGGTGTGGATGGGATCCGGGCGGGTCAGCGGTGGTGATCGTCCTCGTCATGGTTCCGTCCCGCAGTATCCTCGCGCCCTCCGTGATGCTGAGGATCACGTCGATCAGCCGCTGGGCGTCCGGCTGGATCGGCCGAACGCCCTTGGCGGCTCACTGATCGTCGGGATTGAGAGCGAGGAAAGTGAGTCCGGCGGCGGCAGCGGCGACGATCTGGGCCACGAGGTGGGTCCACAGCGTGGATTGCAGCTAGCAGGCATAACGGGTTGCAGCCAACGGCAAGCGCAGGTGGGCGCTGGCGTCGAAGACAGAAGGAGTACACCAGACCAGTCTCAAGGCGTGATCATGCCATGTGGGGCGGAGACGGCCGCGCCGCGAGCACTTGGTTCTCACCATCTCCGACGCGATGAGACTCGTCGTCTCGGCCACGTGGGAGACTGGATCGTCGGCCGTTCGCGTCACACGAACGGAACTGACCAGGGCTGCTCACCAGTGCTCCGCTGCTCGCGTAGCGGATCCGACACCAAGCTCGCTGTGGACGCCACCCAGCTGCTCCGTGAGTCCACACATCAGTCTGCTTGCGCCACGCTGCGTAGCGGTGCCGGGCCCAGTGACGCGGTGCCCCGGAGGTGGCTAATGAAGCCCGGTCTCGTTCTGGCCGCACTGCTCGCGCTTGTCCTGCTCGGAGCCTGCTCCAACGGCCAACAACCAGCCCCCGATCAGTCCGCTGGGAGCCCGACCGCGCAGCGCCCGGGCTCCTATTCCCCCGACCCGACAGTGGCGTGGAGCGAGCAACTCTGCCACGCACTGCTGCCCGTTGCCCAAAGCGCGGGGACTCCGCCCGTCCTCGCCGCCGTCGACCCCGAAGGCTCCCGGCAGCGTTTCCACATCTCTCTACACAATCAGGTCGATGCCCTGACCACCGCGTTGACTTGGATCGCCGCGGCCGGACCCGCTCCGGTGGACAAAGGGGCGCAGGTGGACCAAGTGTTGACCACCACTCTGTCCCGGTGGCGCGACACGCTCGCCGCAGGGCTCGCCGAGCTCGACGCGGTTCCGCCGGGGGAGCCCGAGACGCTCAGATACACGCTCACCGGGGTCACCTCCCTGCTCGTGCCGGCCGACGGCAAGACGCTGCTGGGCCTAGCTGTGCCGGTAAGCCTGCAGTCCCCGGCTCGGCAAGCTCCGAGTTGCCAGACTCTCGAAGCCGCGAATTGAGCAGCATCACTACTGTGGCCCTTTGTCGATTAATAACTCCCGCATCAGTAACCGGACCACATCCTGTACCGTTACCCGAGCCTAGCCGAGCGCTCAGCCAAATCCTCACGGTAGCGACGAAAATCATGAAACTCCGGGGCCGCAAGATCAAGCATCGACCGTCTCTTGCACCGACAGCACCAGTGGGTCTCATTGGCTCCGATACTTCGCTCGATGGTGACGCCGCTTGCCGCCTACTCTCTCAATTTAGCGACGGTGCCAATTGTTCCGTTTTCATGCCCCTGCTCTCCATCCGTCAGCAAATTGAGTCAGACAAACTATCGTTGACAGCGCACCTCGCGGGCTGTCTCACTGTCCGACGAGATGACGCGAGAACCACTACTGCACTGTCCTTATACGAAGGGGACTAGTCAGCACAGTCGCAGCACGGCTGCCCAGCGTCCGTATGGCCATTGGACGCGTATTCGGAAAACGCCGGGCAGCCCATGGTGCCCCGAAGGGCACCCGTAGGGTCAGAAACGTCGCGGTCCTTGAACCGGCGTGGCACCGTGGAGCAAGATCAACCGGGCAGGATGCCTGTATCCGCGGTGAATCCAGGCTCAGCCTGCGGTTGAGCCATTGCGCGCGGTCGACGAACAGTACATCGAGGGTCAAGAAACAGTCAGGACGCCCGTCATGTAGCTGCGGAGATGATCATGGAAGGGATAGGTTCCGGGTTTTGTGGGCGCCGGGAAGCTGGCGGCTACACCTTTGGTCACGTCGCCCGAGTTGAACGCCCCGGGTTCGGCGTTGTCGGCGGTAAGGGTGTGAATCACCTCATCATCGTTGATTACCGTTATGGTGGCTCCTGGGCTGACCGTGAACTTCGCCGGGTGAAAGGCAAAATTCTGGATAGTCACTGTGATAGCCGAGACCGACGTGACCGACGTCGGTGCAGCAGCCCGCGAGGTCGTTGTGCCGCTGCTTCCACAGGCGCTCAGAAACAGCCAGGGGACCATAGTGGCGAGTGCCGCCGCCCGGAGATGACAAGCAACACGCCGAGGAGCGACTGAGGGGCTTCGCAGGGTCGATGGCTCGCAGTGAGAGTAAGGCATAACTAAACCACCACCTGATCTTTATCGCGGACGGTTGCAGCGCACCATGTCACTGGTGAGTTGTGGGACTGAGTGATGTCATGCCGGGTTTAGCTGGTTGCTGGGCGGTCAGGTTGGCAGATCGTGCCCGTGGCGGGGAGTGCGGATTGGGTGAGATAGTCATCGACTGCGGTGTTGATGCAGTTGCTGCCTCGGTGGTAGGCGGTGTGTCCGTCGCCGTTGTAGGTCAGTAATACCGCCGATCGCAACTGGTCGCGGCCTACCGGGCCGATCCTGGACCCCGACGCCGCAACCGGCGCTGCCCAAAAGCGGCGGAGGACGAAAGAAAAAAGATCAACCAGCCGTGGGACGGCACAGCTTGACCGGTCCAGTCCTTTCAGGGATGACAGTGCCACAATCATGAGGCTGGCGAGGGGGTCGGCCCAACCACCAGGCGAGTGTGGCGTTGAGGACGAGCCCGAGCAGCACCGAGCCGGTGAGGTACGGCGGACCGCGCCGGCGCAGCGCTAGCCTGGAGTCACCTCGTCGCCGAGGTATCCGCCCCCGGGGTAGCTCCCGGGGCCATCGGTGGGGGGGCGGTGACGAGAGGTGGCGTGATCAACGCGATGCAGGTGCGGTCTATCGGTGGTCGGATCCGGGAGATCCGGGTCTGGCGAGGCATGACCCTCAAGGCCACCGCTGAACTCGCCGGTGTCACCGAGAGCTACCTGTCTCGGATTGAGCGCAACGAACGTGTGGTCAACGGTCGGTCCCTGCTGGAGGCGATCGCCGCAGCGCTACGGGTCGCACCATCAGAGCTTGCCGAAGAGGCCTTCCCTCCAGCGACGGCCGACCCGGTCACCGCAGAGACGCAGGCCGCCGTGATTGCTCTAGACGCGGCGCTATCCGATTACAACCTGGGCGAGCCCACTGGTGAGACGGCCCGTCCCTGGCCTGCCGTGGCCGTCGACCTCGATCGGCTCAACACAGTGCTGCGACCGGCAACCGACTACGCCGCACAAGGCATTCTGCTTCCAAAGCTGATGACCGAACTGCACACCCTGTATGTCACCGACCCGGAGCACCGCGTCGACGTCTGCAAAGCGCTGATGGACTGTTATCACGCGGCGGGGGTCATGCTGAAGAACCTGGGCGTTCGTGGCGTGTCTTCGCTCGCGGCGGTTCGGGCGCAGCAGGTGGCCGAGAAGCTGGACGATCCTGCTTGGCTTGGGCTGGTCGCGTGGCTGCGGGCATTCACGGTGGATGGCAAGGGCCGTCCGCGCATGCTGGCGATCTCAGTGCAGGGCGCTAACAAGTTGGAACCCCACCTCGATGACCCGCGTGCAGCGCAGATGTACGGCGCCCTGCATCTCAACGCCGCGATGGCCTCGGCGGCGATGCGCCGCGGTGACGACTCCGCCGATCACCTCAACGAGGCCGTGGCGATGGCCGAGCGGGTCAGCGGGGACGGGCGTGGTTTCGGCGACCTGTACTTCGGACCCGACAACGTGGGAATCTGGCGGGTCTCCATCGCCGTCGAGCTGGGTGAGGCCGGTCGCGTCCGGGAGATCGCTCGGCTTGTCGACCCGTCACGGGTGCCCTCGGCAGCGCGCCAAGCGATGTTCTGGGCCGACCTGGGACGCGGGATGGCGCAGGAACGATCGACCCGCGATGCGGCAGTCGGTGCGCTGTTGCGCGCGGAGAAGATCGCACCCAATTGCATTCGCCCGAACCCCTTCGTCAGGGAGACCGTCGCCGATCTGCTGCGCCGAGGTCAGCGGGACGCCGCAGTGGGTCGGGATTTACGCGGGATGGCCTACCGGATGAGTATTGACGTCGGCTAGCTCTGCCGCCGCTTGACTTCTTGTCAAGATCTCGGCGTTGATCGCGTCCACTGTCGTCAACCGTGGCTAACGGTACCAATGATGTTGCGGCGACGACGCCGGTCAGAACCCAGAAGGTGATCCACGCCACCTGCACTCGCCACGGTGGTTGTCGCAGGTTCACCAACATTGTGATGACCAAGGTCGAGGGGGCGATTGTGTTTCGCCATCACGCTGTAGGCGCGTGCGAGATCGAGTTCGACGAGAATGCGGCTACCGCGGTTCGGGACACGATCACGGAGTGGTTCGGGTGAGAGCCCTCGGGTCCGGGTCAGGTCTACCCGGTGGGCGGCGACCTACCCCACCATGGCGAGGCGGGCGCCGCACGGATGTCTAGTCATCGCCGTGCTGGCGTTGTTGCGAGGGTGCTGCGCCTGCGCCGGTCACCGAAGGTGGCGGTCCTGGCGCCGCGGCGGTCGGGTATCGAGTTGGTGGACGCACGGACTCGGGTGGCGCATCGGGTGAGTCCTGACGGGTTGCTCGCTGGTCGCCAGCGTGGGGATTACCAGGCGTTGTGTGGTGCCCGGCTGGTGGCGGCGAGCCTGACTGACCCGGGGCGTCGCCGGTGTCCGGGGTGTGCGTTGTGAGTGATCCTCGGGTGGAGATCGAGGCCACCTGCGAGGTGCATCAGGGTTCGGGTCGCCTGGTCATCAAGCGTGACGGCGACCGGATCGTGCTGGATGCCCACGCCGATCACTGCTGCGTGATCACACTGGAAGGCGAGGCAGTGACGCTGCTGTTCGATGTGCTCGGGGAGTGGCTAGGGTGACCAGCCGGGCCTCGTGGGGGTCTGACCGGTGAGTCCGGCGAGCTGCGCGGCGAGGCTGCGCTGTCTCATCGTTGATGACAGCCCGCGTTTCTTGAACGCCGCGCGTGGCTTGCTGGAACGCCAGGGTATGAGGGTCGTCGGCGTGGCGGCGACCGGTGCTGAGGCCCTCCAGCAAGCCACCGAGCTGCGGCCGGACATCGCGCTGCTCGACATCAACCTTGGTGGGGAGAGCGGCTTTGACCTCGCCCGGCGACTGTCCCGAGAAGCCAGCCTGGCGCGCTGTCGGCTGATCCTGATCTCTACCCACGCGGAACAGGACTACACCGACCTCATCGCAGCCAGCCCAGTACTGGGATTTGTGCCCAAGTCCGCCCTATCGGCCGACGCCATCCGCGCCCTGATCATCAGCCGCGGCGATGACCATCCGGGGGATCCGGTCAGCGGGTCTCCAGGAAGGTGAGCACCGCCAGGACCCGACGGTGATCGCGTCGATCTCCGGGAGACACAGCTGGGCCAAAAGGCGCAGTTGCATTGAGGCGAAGAGCGGGCGTTGCCAACTTGAGCGGTGGCCTGATCGCGTTCCGACCGCGACGTGAGCATCTGGTTTGATCGTGGCCCGAGTGAACGGGGTGCGGTCATTGAACGCGGATGCGGTGTTCTACCGGGGGTTTCGCTACCCAGCGGAGATCATCTCCCACTGCGTGTGGCTGT
>DASYMC010000207.1:0-10113 GCA_036009255.1 Pseudonocardiaceae bacterium | reverse complement strand
AGTATTTTTTCACCAACCCTCGGATGGAGACCGGCGCTGGTGCCCAGCCTAGGGCCGAGTACCGCGTGTACCGCATTGCCAACTCCTCACATGCCAACATTTTCGATTAGGAAGAACCATGGGTGAAAAAACAGAACGTTTGGTGGACCACGTACGTGCTGCCTGGAACCAACACGATGCTTTATGTTTTGCGTCACTGTTCTCAGACGACGCGCTGCTGCGAATCATCGCGACGGGTGACGTCATGCACGGCCGCGAGCAGATCCAGCAGTTCGCGGAGGCCTTCCTGAGGGCTTTCCCAGACTTGCGGATCGACCGTAGGAGCACACGACTGCAGCGAGGAAGTTTGCGTCATCGAATGGACGCTCACGGCCACCCACGAGGGGGAGTTCATGGGCATCCCGCCGACCCATCGCTCGGTCGAACTGCTCGCCTGCTCAACTTTTGCTGCTCGTTGCGGTCAGAACTGCGGTCACACGGTAGCCCGGCGCCCTGCGTGATGACCAAGACGGGAGCCCACTTGACCCCCAGAAGCACGCAACTCCCCTCGCCATCCTTCAATCTGCGCCGCAACCAGCTTTCATACGGCGCTGCTGGTGCTGGATTGTCGTCTGCGTTGTCGTCACTACTGTCGTCAGCTCGTAGCCGGATTCCTGGCCCTCCTGAGCCATATGGGTAGGCGCACTGCGCGCCCCACCGGTGAACGCCGCAGCAACGTCACGCAGCTCAATCGCCGGGTCACCTGGCCCACGCGACCCCAACACACAAGATCGACAATCCGGGCCGTCGAACGTCGGGTTACGGGTAGTTCTTGGTGATCAGGATGTCGGGTGAGCGTGGTCTGTCCTGACGGCGTCTCACCGCCGGTGAGCGAGCAAGGGGTGGACGGGGCAGGCCTCGTTGTTAGGCGACGACGACGGCAGTCTCACCCGGAACGGTCTTCGGGTCTGGTCCGTAGGCGTTGGGCTGTCGTTGGCCGTCGGTGGCGAAAAACACGATGAGCACGATCCAGCCAATCACCGGGATGATGCCGAGCAACAGCCACCACCCACTGCGGCCGATGTCGTGTAACCGGCGGGCGCCAACGGCCAAAGTTGGCAGCAACACCGCCAGCGAGTACAGCTCCCCGAGCAGGCCAAAGGTGAACACCCCGACGGTGCTCTCAAGGCCGAGCATGCCGTCGAGGATCGCCAGCACCACGGAGATAAGGAGGCTGACCAGCGTGAACATCCAATACTCTTTGCGCCGGGCGCGGCCGGTGAAATCGGCGTACTGGCGAAGCACCTTCAGATACCACTCCATGATCGACTCCTGTCTTACACGGTCACTGCGCGCATCGAAGAGGACGCTGGGCCGGTAAACACACCGCAAACCCATGCCTTCTTGAAGAGAAGTCTCGACGTCGCACTGATACAACCTTGGGTCACTATCACAATTCGGCCGGCACCATCGAAGACGTTCGAGATTCAATCCCTCCCCCGCAGACCAAGCGATCAAGAACACCAGCTCACCATGGTCACTGATGATCGAGGAGCCGACGTCCCGAAGGCCGTGTCCCTGGTAGCAGAGGGGCAGAATCTGCACCTGCGACCTCTGGGTTATGAGGCTGTCAGCCGTGGTCTCACGCTATACCCTCAGTCTCGTTTCTGCAGTTCAAGCGGACCACGGATGACCCGGTGCCTCCCACCTATTACGCCCCGTTCCGGGCAATCTCGTGACTAAATCGGTGACTAGACCAGCCGTGGCCGAGGTGAACCGGGTCGGCGGGCGCGCCCAGTTCGTCTGGCCGATCGCTTTACGCGGGGAGATCTTGTTGATCAGTGAAGCAGCAAGCGTAGCCCAATAAGGCGTCTGACGTGGTCGAAATGTGGCGAATGGCCATCGCTAAGTGAGAATCAATCCGTACCAGTGACCATGCTTCAGTCACACTGACACCCGCCCGCGCAGGCCACAATGTGCGTCGGGAGTTCCCGCGGAGTGGTCGGAAAGAGTACTGGCTCCACCTCGGCCGACGGCCGGGCGTAGCGTCACTATTCTTCGCTGCGTCTGATGCTGTCCGGTCGTGTCCGGCTGTTCACGGCTATTCGCGCCCCAGCACGCGGCCTCGCACGGCGGCGGACCGAAGGGCGTAACGCCTTTGCTGCTTTTCTGATCTTGCACGCTGGGACTTGTGGCATCCCGTCCCCTACCTGGTGTGGGCTTGACGCTCGGCCAGCCATCCCAGAGATCTGCCTGCCCGGCGAGGGCGTGTTGGCCGCTGTTTTTCGTCGTCGTGCAGGCAGGATCAGAGCGCCGAGTCCCGCCGTGCAAAGGATTCGGGCCGTAGTCGTCGATGCAAGGTCACTGCCTCGTGCCCATCCTTGAACATTTCGGGGCGCTCGCTGGAAGTATAAGCATTTCGTAAGTGAGATGCTGGTGTTGTGTCACAGCCGCGACGGGTGTTTGTCAGCCACACGTCGGAGTTGCGACGGTTTCCCGTCGGGGGGTCGTTTGTGGCGGCTGCGGAGCGGGCCGTGGCCAGGGCTGGGGATGCGATTTGTGACATGGCGTATTTCAGCGCTCGAGACGCTCAGCCGGCGCAGGTGTGCCGGGAGGCTGTTCTTAACGCTGATGTGTATGTGGCGGTGGTGGGGTTTCGATACGGCTCGCCCGTGCGGGATTGCCCGGAGCTGTCCTACACAGAGTTGGAGTTTGAGGTGGCCAGCGATGCTGGTTTACCGCGGTTAGTGTTGCTACTGGGCGAGGATGCGGAGGCCCGAAGGGCCTGTTCGTCGATCTCGACCACGGTGCGCACCAGGCGGCATTCCGGGCGCAGCTGGCCGACAGCGGGCTGACAACAGCAACGGTTACCACCGCCGAGGGGCTCAGCGAGGCGTTATTTGCGGCGTTGCGGGATCTGCCGCATGCCCGCTCGGATGCCATGCCGGCCGGGCGAGTGTGGAACGTGCCTGCGCGCCGGCTGACCACGGTACGGGAGAGTTTGGTCGAGCGATTTCGAATTGTATGCGAGATCGGCGTCGGTTGTGGGTTACGACAGGGAGAAATCTTGGGCCTATCGCAGGACGACATAGATGAGAGCGAGTCAACCATGCATGTGCGTCGTCAAATCCGGGTAGTGGGAGGAACTCTGGTCTTCGCTCTACCGAAAGGGCGGAAGACTCGGCGCGTTTCCACTGCCAGGCAGGGTGTTGACGGCCATCCAGACGCACGCGAAGGCGTTCCCTGCGTACGAGTCACATTGCCGTGGCAAGAGCCCAGCGGTGAACCAGTAACAGTGTGCCTGCTGTTGACCGGTGTTGGCGGTCGACTCTACACCGGAGACCTATTCCACAAAGTGGTGTGGCAGGGCGCGTTCCGGCGAGCCGGCTTGGAATACCGGAAGCGTGCGGACGGGATGCACGCACTGCGCCACTTTTACGCCTCGGTGCTCTTATCCCAGGGCGTGTCCATTAAAGAACTGGCCGAGTACCTGGGCCACGCGGATCCCGGGTTCACCCTCCGGACATGCACGCACCTGGTGCCATCGAGTCATGATCGTGCGCGCGCCGCGATCGACGGTGTGCTCGGAGCAACGAAGTGGCAGGGCCCCACCAGGGCCCCAATCGCCGCAGCCGGATCCCGATAATCCCAACCATGATTGTTGATCTAGCCGTTGAGCAGGGCGCGGGCCATGACGAGGCGCTGGATCTGGTTGGTGCCTTCGTAGATCTGGGTGATTTTCGCGTCGCGCATCATCCGCTCAACGGGGAAATCTCGCGTGTAGCCGTAACCACCGAAAAGCTGCACAGCGTCAGTTGCGACCTCCATGGCCACGTCGGAAGCGAAGCATTTCGACGCTGAGGAAATGAACCCGAGCCGACCCTCACCGCGCTCAGCGCGGGCCGCGGCGAGATAGACCAGATGCCGGGCGGCTTCGGTCTTCATCGCCATGTCGGCCAGCATGAACTGGACACCTTGGAAGTCGGCGATCGGCTTGCCGAACTGCTTACGCTGCTTGATGTAGGCGATTGCGGCGTCCACCGCCCCTTGCGCGATGCCCACCGCCTGCGCTCCGATGGTCGGGCGGGTGTGATCCAGCGTCGCTAGAGCAGTCTTGAACCCGGTACCGGGTTCGCCGATGATCCGGTCCCCCGGAATCGTGCAGTCCTCGAAGTAGATCTCCCGGGTCGGGCTACCTCGGATTCCCAGCTTGCGTTCTTTGGGCCCGATCGAGAATCCGGGATCGTCTTTGTGGACGACAAACGCGCTGATCCCACTGGCACCCTTGTCGGGGTCGGTCACCGCCATCACCGTGTACCAGGTCGCCTGCCCAGCATTGGTGATCCAACACTTGGTGCCGTTGAGCACCCAGTGGGCGCCATCCCGCCGAGCCCGAGTCCGCATCGCCGCCGCGTCACTGCCCGCCTCCCGCTCGGACAGCGCATAACAGGCTATCGAGCCAGCGGCCACCGAGGGCAGCACCTGATGCCGCAGCTCCTCCGAGCCGGCCAGCAGCAGCCCCATGGTGCCCAGCTTGTTGACCGCCGGGATCAGCGAGGATGACGCGCACACCCGCGCCACCTCTTCGATCACCATGCAGGTCGCCACTGAATCCGCGCCTTGGCCTCCGTAGGCCTCGGGTATGTGCACCGCGTGGAAACCCGAGCTCATCAGTGCCGTCTGCGCCTCATGCGGGAACCGCTCCAGCTCGTCGACCTCCGCGGCGTAAGGCCCGATCTCCTTCTCGGCCAGCGCACGCACCGCCTCCCGCAGCGCCTCGTATTCGGCACCAAGCCGGTAGATCTCGAACTCCGGGTTCACGGGCTGCCCTCTTCCGCCACGTTCTGCACTAAACCGGCTTACTGCAGTCTGCATCCCCAACGCGGATGAGATCAGCACGTAAGGCGGAATCCTTGGCGAGGACTTGCTGGGCCAGGCCTTGCTGGAAAGTGGCCATGCGCTGGGCGAGGGTTGGGTCCGACGTGGCCAGGATGCGGATCGCGAGCAGCCCGGCGTTGCGCGCCCCACCGATCGATACCGTCGCGACTGGCACCCCAGCAGGCATCTGGACGATTGACAGCAGCGAGTCCAGCCCGTCCAGGTGTGCCAGCGGCACCGGCACGCCAATCACCGGTAGCACACTGGCCGAGGCCACCATGCCGGGTAGGTGCGCCGCCCCGCCAGCCCCGGCGATGATCACCTTCAGGCCACGGCCCGCGGCGTTGCGAGCGTAGTCAAGCATGCGCTCAGGAGTGCGGTGCGCGGAGACCACCGACACCTCGTGTGGCACGCTGAACTCGTCGAGGGCCTGCGCTGCGGCCCGCATCACCGGCCAGTCCGAGTCGCTGCCCATGATCACACCGACCAGGCTCATGCCCTCTCCCGTTCCTGCCCGTGCACCGGGTACTCGTCCGGCCATGACCCGGTGGCCAGAAAAGCCGCCGAGGTGACCGCCACCTGGCGCACCCCCACCAGCGCTTCACCGAGCACCGTGACGTGCCCGATCTTGCGTCCGGGCCGCTCCTGCTTGGCGTACAAATGCACCTTCGCCTGCGGGTAGCGGGCCATGAGATGGTGCACCCGCTCGTCGATCCCCATCGTCGGTGACGTGGAGGCGCCCAGCACGTTGGCCATCACGCAGGCCGGCGCGCGCGGTTCGGTGGATCCCAACGGGTAATCCAGCACCGCCCGCAGGTGCTGCTCGAACTGCGATGTCGTCGCACCTTCGATGGTCCAGTGCCCACTGTTGTGCGGCCGCATCGCCAGCTCATTAACGAGCAACTGCCCGGAGGGCATCTCGAACAGCTCAACCGCCAGCACGCCGACCACATCCAACCTCGCCGCCACGTGCAGCGCCAGCTGCTGACCGGCCTGGGCGAGCTCGGGGTCCAGGCCCGGCGCCGGCGCCAGTACCTCGACACAGATCCCATCCCGCTGCACCGTCTGCACCACCGGCCACGCCGCGCCCTGGCCGAACGGTGAACGGGCCACCAGCGCGGCCAGTTCCCGGCGCATCGCCACGCACTGCTCCACCAGCAGCGGCGTGCCTGCGGCGAGCAGTTGCGTCACCACCTGGCGCGCGTCGGTGGGAGTGGTGAGCATCCACAGACCCCGCCCGTCATAGCCACCGCGAGTCGCCTTGAGCACGCATGGCCAGCCGTACTCAGCACCGAAAGACACCACGTCCGCCGGCCCGGTCACTTCCCGAAACGGTGGGACCAGCACCCCCATGCCAGCCAGTGCACGACGCATCAGCAGCTTGTCCTGGGCATGAGCAAGCGCGTCCGGTCCCGGATGGACCGTCACCCTCTCGGCAACCAGAGCCCGTAGTTGCTCGGTGGGGACGTGCTCATGGTCGAAGGTGACCACGTCGCAGCCGGCCGCCAACCGGCGCAGTGCGCTCAGATCGTCGTGGGAACCCACCACCACGTCGGCGGCCACCAGCGCAGCCGGCTCGTCCGGAGATCCAGCCAGCACGCGCAGAGACTGACCGAGTGCCACCGCAGCTTGGTGGGTCATCCGGGCCAGCTGCCCAGCGCCCACCATGCCGACGACGGGCAAGCCGGTGTGCGGGTCCACGAGTGATCGTATCGCCTCACCTGCCCGGCGCCGGACGCGGACGCCGCACGGGTGCACCAGACGATCGTCGCGCCAACGGTCCGTACACTCGCGGCCGTGTCCCTGGTCGATGCGGTGCTCATCTGGATTCCGCAGCCCTACCGCGACATAGCGGTGCGCCACCGCGAGCTGGTGAAGTTCGCTCTCGTCGGCGGGATCACCTACATCGTGGACATCACGCTGTTCACCGTGCTCAAGACAACAGTGCTGGAGCCGAAACCGGTCACTGCCAAGATCGTCGCCGTGCTGGTGGCGACGATCGTGTCCTACGTCCTCAACCGGGAATGGTCCTTCCGCACCCGAGGCGGCCGGGAGCGGCGCCACGAGGCCTCGCTGTTCTTCCTCGTCTGCGGCATCGGTCTGGTGATCAACGCCACGCCGCTGTGGCTCTCCCGCTACGCACTGGACTTGCAAATACCACACGTCAGCCTGCTCGCTCAGGAGACCGCCGACTTCGCCAGCGCCAATGTCATCGGAACGCTGCTGGCGATGGCATTCCGGTGGTGGGCATTCCGGAGGTATGTCTTCCCCGACGAGAACGTGCGCCGCCAGGTACCGGTGCCCGCTGACGTGGGCTGATCAGCGCACCACGCCGGTACCCGACCGCGGCCACCCGGCCAGCTCCTCGGCCCGCGGTACCCGCAGGTAGACCGCGAACCTGGCGGGTCGGGCCGAACTGAGCTCCAGGCGGCCGCCGTCGGCCTCGACCAGCGCCCTCGCCAACGCCAGCCCGACACCGGTGGAGGACGCCCCCGAGATTCCCCGGTCGAACACGTGGGCCGCTAGCTCCTCGGGCACCCCCAGGCCACCGTCGGTCACCTCCACCACGACCATGCGATCCGGTGCCACCCCGGTCCATCGCGCGGACAGCGTCACCACACCGGCACCGTGCCGCAAGGCATTGTCGATCAGCACCCCGAGTGCCTCCCGCAGCCGCCCGGGTGTGACCCGGGCGACCAAGCCGTCAGCGACCCGCAGCCGCAACGGCCGCCGGTCGGCGTCAGCCTGAGTCCGCCAGTCGGCGACCACCTCGCCGAGCAGCTCAGCCAGCGCCACCGGCTCGGCGGTAGCAGCCCGCGCCTCCTCGGTGGCGCGCAACAGATCGTCGAGCACCGCACCAAGCCGCTCAGCTTGCTCCAGCGCGGCCTCGGCCTCCGCGGCGGTGTCCGGGTCGGGATGCTCGGCCAGCTCGTCCAACCGCAGCTGAAGTGCGGTCAGCCGGCTGCGCAGCTGATGTGACACATCGCCGACGAGCGCCCGCTCCCGGGCGACAAGCTCAGCCAGCGCGGCCGCCGAAACGTCCAGCACCTCCGCGACCTGGTCAAGCTCCGGGATGCGGTACCTGACCGGGACCCGGTAGAAGTCTCCGGCTCCGAGCCTGGCGGCCCGGTCGGCGACATCTTGCAGCGGGACGGTCAGCCCCCGCGCCGTGAGGTTGGCGATCACTGCACCCATCCCCACAGACAACCCCACCAGGAGCCCGAGGAGCGCGACAACGCGCAGCTTCTCATTCCAGATCCCGCTTCCGGGCACCGCCAGCCGGGCCCTGCCACGTTGGCCGAACGTCAATGACGCGACGACGGCACCGGCACCCGGATCGGGACCGATCACTACCCGGGGCATCCGCGGCGAATCCACCACGAGCTGCGCCCCGGGCGGGATCGCCCGCTCGACCGACCCGAAATCCGCGGGCAGAGCTGGCAGGTTCAGGGCCTCCAGCCGCGGCGCCAGCTGCGCCAGCTGACCCTGCAGCTCGGCCCGGGCTGTGTGGTCCACCAGCCGCCAGGACGCGAACGCCAGCGGGCCGCCCAGCACCAGGGCGGTGATCGCCACCGCGATCAGCGTGGACCGCAGAATCCTCCACCGCACGGCCGAACGTTACGCCGGTTGGCGGCATCTGTTTATAGGGCGTCGAACCGGAAACCGACCCCCCGGACGGTAGCGATCCGGCTGCTGCCGATCTTGCGACGAAGCCAGGACATGTGCATGTCCAGTGTCTTGGAGTTCTTCAGCTCCGGGTCCTTCCACACCTCGCGGAGGATCTCCTCACGGCTGACCACCTGCCCGGCCCGGGACAGCAGCACCCGCAGCAGTTCGAACTCCTTGTTGGCCAGCGCGATCTCAGCACCCTCGATGAGCACCCGGCGACCGGCGAGGTCCATCCGGACGCCACCCGCTTCCAGCGCGTCGGGCGCGCTGCGGCGCAGCAGCGCGCGCACCCTGGCCAGCAGTTCGGCCAACCGGAACGGCTTGGCGACGTAGTCGTCGGCGCCGGCATCCAGCCCGACAACGAAGTCGACCTCGTCGGTGCGGGCGGTGAGCATGAGCACCGGGAGGTCGGGACGCACCCGGCGAAGCCGGCGGCAGACGTCTAGGCCGTCCATTCCCGGCAGCCCGAGATCAAGCACCAGTAGGTCGACGTTTCCCTCATCGGCGCAGGTCAGCGCAGTGGGACCGTCACCCACCACCACCACCTCGTGACCTTCCCGCTGCAGCGCGCGGGACAACGGCACGGCGATGCCGGTGTCGTCCTCGACCAGCAGCACAGTGGACACGGCGCTCAGCCTAGGCGGCATGGCAGCCTGTGCTCGTGACCGGCAACGTATTCCGCTTCGCGGAGGCGGCGTGACGACGGACCTCGCCCCGGATCTGGCCCTGGCCCTGGCCCTGGCAGACAGTGCCGACCGGATCACTCTGGATCGAGCCGGCGCAGCGGATCTGCGGGTGGACCGCAAGCCCGACCGGACTCCGGTCACCGACGCCGACCTGGCCGTCGAGGACGCGATACGCACGGTGTTGCGGGCCCGGCGGCCGGCCGACGCAGTGCTCGGTGAGGAGCGCGGCGGCACGTCCGCGGATGCCGAGCGGTGCTGGTTACTGGACCCGATCGACGGGACGAAGAACTTCCTGCGTGGTGTGCCGGTCTGGGCCACCCTCATCGCGCTGGTCGAGCAGGGCAGACCTGTCGTGGGGGTGATCAGCGCGCCAGCACTGCGGCGGCGCTGGTGGGCGGCCACCGGCGCCGGTGCACACACCCTGGATGCCCATGGGGTCAGCCGAACCATCACGGTGTCGGCGGTAAGGGAGCTCGCCGACGCCTACGTCTCCACAACGCACCTCGGCAGTTGGGTGGAGCACCGCAGCCGGCAGTCCTACCTCTCGCTGGTGGACGTGACCTGGGAGAACCGGGCCTTCGGCGATTTCTGGCAGCATTGCCTTGTCGCCGAAGGGGCGATCGATCTGGCCGCCGAGCCGGTTGTCAATCCCTGGGATGTGGCCGCCGTGCAGGTGCTGGTAGAGCAGGCCGGCGGCCGGTTCACCGACCTCGATGGAGCCCCGCGTTACGACGGCGGCACCGCGCTGTCCTCCAACGGGCTGCTGCACGACGCCGCGCTGGGCCTGCTGTGCTTGTGAGGGGGGAACGGACACGAGAAGTCCAGCTCGGGCAGTGCACCGGTGAGGGCGAGCTGGGCCGCGAGAAATTCACGTCGTTGCTGATCCCGAGCTGACGCCCTC
>DASYMC010000206.1:0-5035 GCA_036009255.1 Pseudonocardiaceae bacterium | reverse complement strand
GCGAAGTCCGACGGGTCGGCGCCCACCCCGGAAACGAATTGGCGGTCCAGCTTGACGATCTGCGCGGGCAGATCCTTGAGGCGGGCAAGCGAGGAGTAACCGGTGCCGAAGTCATCTACCGCAAAGCGCGCCCCCCGCTCGACCAGCTCTGCCATCGCCTGCCGGGTCGTCTCGGACAGGTCGATCAGCGTGGTCTCCACCAGTTCCAGCACCAGTTGCTCCCACGGCAACCCGCTGCCGGCCACCGCGTTCGCGACGGTGGCGATGAAGTCGGATTCGCCGGGATCGGCGAGGTTGACCGCGACGGCGACCGGGCGCCCATCCCACGAAACCCAGTCACGGGCCTCACGTAGCGCGGTGCGCAACACCCACCGATCCAGTTCTCGCATCAGCCCGCCCTGCTCGGCCACCGGCAGGAACACCGCGGGGCTGAGCATCCCGCGCTCCGGATGCGGCCAGCGGATCAGCGCCTCCGCGGACAGGATCACTCCGGCTGAATTGACCACCGGCTGGTAGTTCAGCTGCAGTTCGTCGCGGGCGAGCGCCTCGCGAAGCTCGCACTCGAGCTCCACCTGCCGATCGGCAGATGCGATCAGCGCCGCGTTGGCCATCGCGAAATGTCCGGTGCCGGTCCGCTTGGCCTCGAACATGGCCGCGTCGGCAAAGCGCATCAGATCCTGGGCACCCTTGGTCGAGGCATCCGGCATAGCCACTCCGACAGCCGCCGACACCCGGATCGTCTGGCCCCGCAGCGGGATCGCGGTGCGGAGCAATCCGGAGACCGTGGCGGTCAGGGAACCGATACCGCCCTGGGCAGTGACATCGGAGCAGATCACCACGAAGACGTCACCGGAGAGCCGGCCGGCGGTGCAACCCGCAGGCAACCCATCCCGCAGCAACCGAGCCAAGGCGACCAGCAACTCGTCGCCGGCATCATGGCCCAGCGCGTCGTTGACCCGCTTGAAGTTGTCGATATCGCAGAACAGCACCGCGACGTCGGCCCCGCCCAAACGCAACAACTCAGTCAAGGTGTCCTTGATCGCAGCCCGATTGGGCAGACCGGTGAGCTCGTCATGCGTGGCCCGGTACGTGAGGGCCTCGGCCACCCGGCGTCGCTCGGTGATATCGGTGAAGATCACCAGGAGGAAGCGCTGGCCGTCGTCCTGCACTGACGCCGAGACGTGCAGTTCGCAGAACACCGGGTCGCCGTCGGCCCGCAGCAGCATCCGCTGCGGCACCGTGTAGCTCTCGGACCCGGCGCTCGGGTGAGTGCCCAACCGGGCGGATTGCTCATCGGGGTGGGTCAGCGCCTCGGAGCTCATCCCCCGGAGGGTCTCCAGGTCATAACCCAGCAGTTTGCACAGCGCTTCGTTGGCGTCGACGAGCCGATCGTTGTCGTCGAAGATTCCGATGCCTACCGGGGTAATTGCCACCAGGTCCGCAAAACGCTGGCTGGAGCGCATCATCCGGGTCTCCGCCGCCCGCTGCTCGGTGACGTCCTGCACGGTGCCGACCAGCCGAGAGCCGCCGGTGGCATCGGCGATGGCTGCGCCGTGGCAGCGGAAAGTGCGCACCGCTCCATCCGGTCGTAGCACCCGGTACTCGCAACTCACCGGCCGCGGGTCGAGGACCAGCTGACGCCAGAGCCCGTCCACCCATTCCCGGTCATCGGGATGCACCAGGGACAGGAAAGTCTGGTATGTCGTATGCCGGGAGCGAACTCCGTAAAGCTCCTGCATTACATCCGACCACACGAGCCGGTCGCAGCCCGGATCCCACTCCCAGGTACCGATTCGGGCCACCCGCTGCGCCTGCGTCAGCCTGTGCTGCTCCGCGCGCAGCGCGCGCTCCAGCGCTCGTTCCTGGCTGACCTCCTGCACGGTGCCCACCAGCCGCAACGGCTCCCCATGGGCCGAGCGCTCGACTTGCACGCGGCATACATAGTGCGTCTCACCACGCTCGGGCAGCCCGCGAAACTCCGCCTCAACTGTGCCCGCATCGGGGTCGGAGACCATCTCGTGTACCTGCCGGAACAGTTCAGGCAGATCGTCGGGGTGGATGTGCCGGAACGGGTCGGCGTCAGCGCAATGGCCGCCGAACAGCTCCGCCAGAGCAGGACTGTACGTGATCTTGTTGGTTGGCCAGTCCCAGGTGAAACTGCCGATGCGGGCGATCCGTTGCGCCTGCTGAAGCCGGGCGTTTTCCTGCGCGAGCTCGCCGGTGTCCACCAGGCGGGCGGTCGGGCGCAGGTCGGAGATATCGACCAGGAACACCACGAGCAGGTTGGTGCCCGGAAGGTTCCAGCGCGTCACTCGCACCGGTATCGCGCGCCCGTCCGAACCGATCAGGTCGGCGTCCGTGCCGGTGTCCGTTTCTGGGCCTACCAGCAGGCTGTGCAGTGGCAGGCCGATCAGTGAGTCGGGGAACCATCCGCCGGCGAGGTCGACCGCCGCCATGTTGGCCTGGACAACAACACCGGCCTCGCAGACCAGTGCGGGCGATTCGGGCAACGGGAGTTCGGGCAACGAGATTTCGGGCGGCAACGAGGTCTGGGTCAACGAAGTCAAGGTCAACGGGACCGACGCCGGTGCGATGGACGCAAGCGCGCTGGACCGGCCCGGCCGGAAGGCCGCAAGGGGACGGCCGGGCGCCGTCCACGCCGCCTCTCGGGGGTTCAGTGATACGGGTACGAAGTCGACCCGCTCAGCCCGCTCGCCCACGGCACCACCCTCCCGCTGCGCCAACCGCCACAAGCGCCTCGACTCTGGCAACGACGTGACACAACTCTGTCGAGTGCACTAACGCGCGAACCAACGATTGGTTATGCCACGGTCTGCAACCGCCTGTGACATGTGGGGTGCAACCTGCGCCGAAGTGGATCTAGATTATCACCAGATCAGGGGGCTAAAGTCGCAGTGCGCCGCCAAGCGGGTGGTTAGGGTGGCGCCCGTGCAGTTCTGCGAACTGGCCGTTCCCGGAGTGATCGAGTTCACTCCTCAGGTCTTTCCGGACGCGCGCGGTCAGTTCGTGGCGCCGTTTCAGCAGTCGTCGTTCGTCGACGCCACCGGTCACGAGCTTCAGCTAGCACAGTCCAACCACAGCGTCTCCCGGCACGGCGTAATCCGCGGGGTGCACTTCTCCGACGTGCCGCCCGGCCAGGCCAAGTACGTACACTGCGCCAACGGCGCGCTGCTGGACGTCGCGATCGACGTCCGGGTGGGTTCACCTACCTTCGGTCGCTGGTGCTCAGTGCTGCTGGACTCCGGGACCTACCGAGCGGTGTATCTGGCCGAGGGGATCGGGCACGCCTTTATCGCGTTAGCGCCAGACACGGTGATGACCTACCTGTGCTCCACGGGTTACGACCCCACGGCAGAACACACCGTCCACCCGCTAGACCCGGCACTAAAGCTGCCCTGGCCCACCGACCTCGAGCCGACACTGTCCGATAAGGACCGTGCCGCTCCCACGCTCGCCGAGGCCGCCGCGGCGGGTATCCTGCCCCGCTGGTCCGACTGCCAAACCCGCTACACCGAACTCCGCGCTGCGGCCCCGCGGGCAGCCGGGTTATCCAGGTCTCAGTGACGCCGCTCAGTGCGCTGAATGCGGGGCGCAGGCCAGAGGCGTGCGCCGACGACCCCGATCACCTCGGCAGTGCCGAGTTGGCGGGAGTCGGTCGATCCGGCGGGGTTGTCACCCAGGACCCACCAGCCCTCGCCGTGCCGACCGATCGCGCGCTTGACCGACAATTGGTCTGGGCGCTGCGTCCAGCGGACGAGCACCACCGCCCCAGGACGTCGTCGGGCTCGCAGGCTGATCAGCACCACGTCGCCATCCGCCAACGTGGGCGACATCGAAGGGCCGCGCACCACGGCGCAGAACCATGGCCATCCGACGAGGTTGTGCCCCATCACATGATCACCGTCCAGGATGCTCGGCACGCCAGGCACGAGTAGGGTCGCGTGACGACGGAGCACACATGTCAGGGAGGAACGATGGGACTGCTGTCGCGCATTCTGCACCGCCCCCGCCTGGAGGTTACCGCGCACTGCGACCTCCCGTGCGGTGTCTATGATCCCGCGCAGGCCCGGATCGAGGCCGAGTCGGTCAAAGCCATTCAGGAGAAGTACCAGTCCAACTCCGACCCAGAGTTCCGGGCGCGCGCGATCGATATCAAGGAGCAGCGCAGCGACCTGGTGAAGCACCACCTCTGGGTGCTGTGGACGGACTACTTCAAGCCGCCGCACTTCGAGAAGTACCCGCAGCTGCACGAGCTGTTCAATAAAGCTACCAAGGCAGCGGGCGCCTCAGGCACCAAAGGCTCGAACGACCCGGCCACCGGGCAGGTACTGCTTGACCACATCACCGAGATTGACAAGATCTTCTGGGAGACCAAGCAGACCTGACGCTTGATCAGTTGACGTTGACCAGCGGAAGTATGGTCCGCTGGTCAACGTTTGATCGGCTCCCGCAAGAACCGTAATTATTACCTTGCGTTCTCATAGGGCCTGAACTCGAGGTGAACTAGGGACGAATGTTCACCCTATTGGGGGTAGATGCCGCCACTTGTTGTAGGCCAAGGCTGGAATTTCCACCCAGTCGAGTGTTTACGATCGCGGTGTGACAATCACAGCGGTGTACACCGCGATCGGAGCGCTTCTGGTCGGGATCCTGATCGGCTGGCGCGTCAGGATCGTGGTACCCCCGCTCACTGCGGTTAGTGCGACAGTCTGCGACGTTGTCCACCAGATGGTGCGCTCCTCAGACAACAGCGTGGTGCTGCTCGATCGCGAAGGCGCGGTCGTTCTTGCCGATCCCCCCGGAGTCGAGCGGAAGCTGGTCGGCAGACCGCGACCCGACGAGCGAGCTTCGGACGACTCCGACGAGGTCCAGTTGGAGGCCACCCGGCGGGATTTCGTGGCCAATGTCAGCCACGAACTCAAAACCCCGGTCGGTGCGATGGCCCTGCTCGCCGAGGCGGTCCTGGATGCCGCCGATGACCCCCACGAGGTCCACCGCTTCGGCACCAAAATCC
>DASYMC010000205.1:0-24204 GCA_036009255.1 Pseudonocardiaceae bacterium | reverse complement strand
GTGGCGTTGGGTGCTGTGGCACCCAACGCCACTCACGGGTCGCCTGCGAGCACCGCTCGCAGGCGAGCGGACAGCTCGTCACGGTTGCCGACCCCAAGCCGCTGGCGAATCCTCGCCATGTGGTGCTCGACGGTCTTGGCCGAGATGAACAATCGCTCGCCGATCTGCTTATGGGTCAAACCGGCCAAGATGAGCTGGCTCACTTCGAGTTCCCGCTCGCTGAGGATCGATCGATCCTCAACCGGCCTCCCGGCCGCTGTGGCGCTCCCCGAATACGGTGCGTCGGTGTGGGCGCGCGGGGTGTCATGGTGCGTTCCGTCCAGCCCCTCCTCCGACGCTGAGAAGCTGTTCGGGCCACCCGTCCCGTTACCATGCAAGGCTCGGGCGCAGTTGAGTAACGCGGTCATCGCTCGCCGATCACGGGTCCGTGCTGCGGCCTGCCCGGCGAGTTGGGCGGCCTCCCATGCCAAGCCAACGCGGTGTAGGCGGCGTGCTGCGGCCTGCACCGCCTCCGGGTCGATCTCGCCGGATAGCAGGTAGAGCCAGCTGGTCGCCGCGTCGGCCAGAGCGGAAGCGAAGGGGCTGCTCGAGGCGGTCTCCGCCAACGCAGCCGCGTGTCGTTGTGCTTCCGAGCGGCCCGGAAGGTGTGGTGTTTCACAGGACGCTTCGGCAGCGATGGCGGCGTGCAACTCACACCAATGCAGTGGCACAGACCACAGCGCCGGATTCCCCAGCTGGTCGAGCAGGGTCTGGGCTTCTTTCAAGTGGGGGGTGAGCCACTCCCGTTCCCCCAGCCGACCAGCGGCGATCGCCAGCTCGCCCAGCGCCTGCAGCGCGTAGAGATCGATCGGGTGCCGGACGAGCGCACAGCGAGCCCGCTGCCACGCTGAGCTCAGCGCGGCCGGATCATTCTCCCGGCGCGCTAGGCCGACGGCCAAGGCAGCAGCGACCACCTCGTCACGGGGTTCGAGTGGAATGCTCCGCCGGGCCGACCAGTCCAGCGCGCGGTGCGCAACGTCCAACGTGCCGTGAGTCATCGCCACCCAGCCGTGCAGCAGCATATGCCGGGAATGCGCCAGGCGGCCGCCGAGTTTGGCTGCGACGGCGCGCCGCAACGTGGTGTCGGCGACTACCAGCTCGCCGGACTGCAGCGCGACCACTGCCGCCAGCGCCGCGGGCGTGTCGGGCAGCAGCACGGTCTCGCCCGCTGGTTCCAGCAACAGAGCAGCTCTGGCCAGCTGGGAAAGTGCCGAAGTCGATGTGCCGGTGATGGTCGCGAGCATCCCGCGCGCCATGAGGACTTCCGCGCCGGCCAGCAAGGTCGCACTCCCGCTGCGGTCGGCATCCGCCGCATCGAGCACCGCGTGGGCTTGTGCCAGCTCCCCGGTTCCGATCAGCGCGGGCACCGCAAGCAGCGCACCACCCGCGGAATCAGCAGGCAGGCTGCAATACAGCTCTGCACTGCGAGCGGCCAGCCCACGATGCGCGAGGACGGCCGCGGCCACGCGGACCCCCCGCTCCCGGTCGGGAGCGACGGGGTCCGAGACGACCTGGTCCGCCAGTCGAAGCGCCTGGTCAAGATCGCCGGCAAGCGCGACTGCCTGGGAGTGGCGGCCCGCCAGTGCCTTCGATGAGGCTCCCGCCGCAATGGTTCCGGCGAATAACTGCGCGGCGAGTTCCGGAGACTGGCGCAGCGCCTCGTCGCCGGCTCGCTCCAGTACGGCGGCCACCCGGCTGCCGCTTGCGCCGGTGCCCAGCAGCTGTCGGGCGGCCGCAAGGAGGGAACCACCGCGGTCGAGCTGGATATTGGCCAGCCGCTGCTGCATCTCCCGGCATTGCAGAGTCGGCATCAAGCGCAGCACGATGTTGCGGACGAAGGTGATCAACTCACCTGCCTCGGTGAGCAGACCCGTCGCCAGCGTTGCTTGCACCGTATCGTTCAAGCTGGCCGGGTCGGCGCCGAGCAACTGAGCCAGTACTTCGGAGTCCAGGGCCGCACCAACAGCCATCGCCTGCAGCAACCGGTAGACCGCCGGGTCAAGAGCTTCCAGCTGGTAGCGCAACCGTTCGGCGAGTCCGGGGGAGACGTTGACCCGTTCGGGGCGGCGGAACTGGTCTGGGCGCCGGGGATCGAACCTGCCGGTGTCCTGAAGTGCTTGGGTGACGAGCCCCACCAGCGACGGCAATCCACCAGACTGCTCGTAGACGAGGTCGATCAGTGGATCGGGCGGAGTGCACCCGACTCGCGTGGCTATCCGGACTTCGACGGCCTTGCGATCCAGGTGTCCGAGAATCACCGGGGATCGGCGGCGAGCCAGGCACGCGCCGAGTGCCGAGAGCTCACGAGATCGGGGCCATGGCCGGTACGCGACGATGAGACGGGTGGTGTCACCCTCGGCGAGCGAGCGCAGGCCCTCAAGCGTTGCGGGGTCCAGCCGCTGCGCATCGTCGACCAGAACAGCCCCGCTAGCGTCCAGCGTGTCGATGCTGAGCTCAGCTGAGGAGCTGCCCCGGATCACCGAAGCGCCGGCCTTCTGGTATTCCCGCGCCACCGCATCGAGCAGCACCGACTTGCCGGTGCTGCCCGGACCCACCACTGCGGCAGTGAGCGGGTTCGATGGACCCGCCGCGATCTGACGAAAAACCCAGGCTGCTGCCGGCGGCATGCCGGCGACCGCGGGATCAGTCGATCCGGAGTGCGGACGAACCATCCTGGCCTTTCCCGAACTGTTCGCGTACGTAGTGCCAACGCATCGATCGATACCGGGCCGCGTCCCGTTACCTCGCAGATCATCGCGAGCTGCCGTCTCGGCTACTAGGACCGGTGCAACCCCTGCCGCGTAGCGGCGTCTTTCTAGCAAAGGGGCTTCTTGAGCCGGGATCTGGGTTAACGGCCGGCAGTCGCAAAGCGATGGAGCAGCCGAAGGCACCGCCATTCGGGTGGAACCTCAACCGTGTCGAAGGGTCGTGGGCTTGGTGAGGTACGCACTGGGTGTCGATGTCGGGACAAGCTTCACAGCGGCAGCCATCTGGCGGTCGGATGATCAGCAGCACAAGGCCGAAGTGGTCGCTCTGAGCAGTCGCATGCCGTCGGTGTCCTCGGTGCTCTTCCTGGCCGCGGACGGCTCCGTCGTCGTCGGTGAGGCCGCCGAGCGGCGTGCCCTCACTGATCCGGACCGTGTGGTCCGGGAATTCAAGCGGCGAATCGGTGACGACACGCCGCTGCTTGTGGGTGGGCAGCCCTACGCTGCCCACGACCTCGCGGCGATGATGGTCCGCTGGGTTGTCGATCGGGTTACCGAGCGGGAAGGCGCCGCCCCAGACCGGATCGCGATCACCCACCCGGCCGGGTGGGGTCCGTACAAGAAAGACCTGTTGTCTCGTGCGTTAGGGGCCGTTGGTCTGACCGATCTGACCTTCATGGCGGAGCCTGAGGCTGCAGCCGTCAGTTACGCCATACAGGAGCGAGTCGAGGCGGATAGCACGATCGCGGTGTATGACCTAGGTGGCGGTACCTTCGATGCGGCTGTGGTGCGCAAGACCGGCACGGGCTCGTTCACCCTGCTGGGCTCGGCCGACGGTCTTGAGCAGCTCGGTGGCGCAGACTTCGACGAAGCTGTCTTCACCCACGTACACGACGTGCTTAGTGCTCAGCAGGACAGTGCCCGATGGGATGCGCTCGACATCGACGACCCGAACGTGCTTGGCGGCTTGGCACGGCTGCGGCGGGAGTGCATCGAGGCCAAGGAGGCGCTGTCCTCGGATACCGAGGTGTCCATCCCCGTGCTCCTCCCAGGTGTCAGTGCGCACGTGCGACTAGTGCGTAGTGAGTTCGAGGACATGATCCGTCCGGCTCTTGAGGACACCGTCGATTCGCTATCCCGCGCCATCGACTCTGCTGGCTTGAACAGTGCGGATCTGGCTGCTGTGCTGCTGGTTGGTGGGTCTTCCCGGGTACCGCTGGTATCCCAGTTGGTGTCCTCCCGGCTCGGCTGCCCCGTGGTGGTGGACGCGGACCCCAAGACCACGATTGCCCTGGGCGCTGCACTGTCGATGGCTCCGCGGAGCCAACCCGCGCCCGTCGCCATCACGCCGGTTGCCGATCCTGAGCTGCCCACAAGTCGCGAACAGCTCCCAGACCAGGCGCCGGGCCGCCCGTCGATCATCCCCGTCCAGCGAGAAGCTATCGAAGACGATGAATCGACCGAGGATGATGCATCACTGCGACGATGGATGGTTACCGGGCGGCTGCGCAACATCGTCGGAGTGGGAGTACTCGCCGGGGTGCTCTTGGTCTCTCTTGGCGTCGCGGCGGCAGGGGGTGGACTTCCCGGTTTCACCGACGGGTCAGCTGAGGACGCACCGGTCAGTGCCGACTCGCCGAGTAGTGCCGCCCCGGCCAGTGGCCACGGCGGCACCGCCAAGGCAAGCAATGCGGGGTCCTCCAATTCCGCCCCCAGCCGAAAAGCGGCCGCGGTGGCCCACAACATCACCTCGACACCGGGAACGGCCCCCGCCGCGAACCCGCCTGCACCGGCAGGTTCAGGTCCCCAGGACGGACGCGTAACCCCCCCAGTTCTCCCAGCCTCGTCAAATTCACCTTCAGGGGCCGGCTCGAGTTCTGGGTCGGGTGCGGGCTCCGGTACCGGCGTCGGCTCCGGCACGGGTACAAACTCCGGTCAGGATTCGGGTTCCGGGACGGGTCCTAGTACGGGGACGGGCTCGGCTCCCGGTGCGGGTTCGGGGACAAGTCCAGGTACGGGTACGGCTACGGACTCAGGTTCCGGGACGAATCCCGGTACAGGTACAGGCACGGGCACAGGCACGGGGACGAGTCCCGGTACAGGTACGGGAACGAGTCCCGGCGGCACAGGTACGAGCACGGATTCGGGCTCCGGGACGAGTCCTGGCACAGGCACGGGGACGAGTCCGGGTACGAGTCCCGATTCGGGTACGCCGTCGGCTGAGGGTACGCCTGCACAAGCGGCACCAGCTCAAAGCGAACCATCGTCGGCTGCTTAGACGAGCGATTCAGCGGGCCGTAACGTGGTTGTCGGCACGGCCATAAACCCGACTTAGCCACTGGAACCGGCCTAGGCCGGAGAATGCGATCTCCGGAGTGCGCGGGCCGCCGGACACGGCGGTCGCGCTAGATGCCGATAGGTCGGCGTGAGTCCGGAAGATCGAGTCATTGGCGAGGAACGGGACGGCTGTCACGGGGTAGCCCGTGACAGCCGTCCCGTGACCAGGGTCGTGCACGGCTCACACGTCGTAGTAGAGGGAGAACTCGAAGGGGTGGGGCCGCAGCCGAAGTGGGTCGATCTCGTTTTCGCGCTTGAGGGCGATCCAGGTCTCGATGAGATCTGGGGTGAAGACGCCACCCTCGAGGAGATAATCGTGATCGGCCTCAAGGCGGTCGATCACCGCGCCCAAGCTTGCCGGTACTTGCGCGACGTCCTTAGCCTCCTCGGGAGGAAGCTCGTAGAGGTCCTTGTCGATGGGGGCAGCAGGCTCGTAGGCATTCTTGATGCCGTCCAGCCCGGCCATCATCATCGCGGAGAAGGCGAGGTAGGGGTTGCCTGAGGCGTCGGGGCAGCGGAACTCGATGCGCTTGGCCTTCGGGTTATTGCCGGTGATCGGGATGCGGATGCAGGCCGACCGGTTGCGCTGCGAGTAGACCAGGTTCACTGGCGCTTCGTAGCCGGGCACCAGGCGGTGGTACGAGTTCACCGTCGGATTGGTGAAGGCCAGCAGCGACGGCGCGTGGTGCAGGATGCCGCCGATATAGTGGCGCCCGATGTCGGACAGCCCGGCGTAGCCGGACTCGTCATGGAACAGCGGCACCCCATCCGTCCAGAGCGACTGGTGGGTGTGCATGCCGGAACCGTTGTCGCCGAAGAGTGGTTTGGGCATGAACGTGACGGTGCGCCCGGCCGCCCACGCGGTGTTCTTGATGATGTACTTGTAGAGCTGCAGGTCGTCGGCCGCGTGCAGCAGGGTGTTGTACTTATAGTTGATCTCCGCCTGACCGGCGGTACCCACCTCGTGATGCGCTTTCTCCACGCTGAAGCCGCATCCGATGAGGTTCGTGACCATGGCGTTGCGCAGGTCGGCGAAGTGGTCGGTCGGCGGCACCGGGAAGTAGCCGCTCTTGTAGTTGACCTTGTAACCGAGGTTGCGGCCATCCTCTTCAGCGCCGGTGTTCCACCAACCGGCTACCGAGTCGATTTCGTGGAAGGCGCTGTTGGGCGTGGTGTCGAAGCGCACCGAGTCGAAGCAGTAGAACTCGGCCTCAGGACCGAAGTACGCCGTGTCGGCGATACCGGTCGAGGCGAGGAATTCCTCGGCCTTCCGCGCCACGTTGCGTGGGTCGCGACTGTAGGGCTCGCGGGTGAAGGGGTCGTGCACGAAGAAGTTGACGTTCAGCGTCTTCTGCACCCGGAACGGATCGATGCGTGCGGTGGCGGGGTCGGGCAGCAACAACATGTCCGACTCGTGGATCGACTGGAACCCGCGCACCGACGAGCCGTCGAACGCCAGGCCCTCCTCAATGACGTCTGCGTCAAAGAATGCCCCCGGAACTGTGAAGTGCTGCATGACGCCCGGCAGGTCGCAGAAGCGGACGTCGACGAACTCGACGCCCTCGTCGGCGATGAAGCGCAGGACCTCATCGGAGCTGGAGAACACTGTCGTTCACTCCTTCGTGCGCTGTGCTGTTGGACCGGTGTGGTCGGTCAAGTCGCTGCGGCGAACCTAAAAGGACGGTGTTGCGCGACCATTACCCCGGTGTTTCACCAAGGTTAAGGGGCTGGTGGTGGGCGAGGCTAGTCCGTCAGGGGCATAACCTAGTCGAGTGAGTAGGTGGACCCAAACCTGGCTTTCCGGCCCTGCCAAGCATCCCGATGAGGGGACGTCCGCAAACCCTGGTGGGCAGGACTTTCCCGGTCAGCGACTTGGTCTGCCCGCATGCGGACCGGGCTCCGCTGCCGGTTTCGGCTCCCGCATCCTGGCCATCGTGATCGATTGGCTGCCCTGCTCGATAGCTGCCCAACTGCTCACCAAGAACCCGGCGTTCTCAGCGTTGGCGCTGTTCGCGGCCATCACGGCGCTCTCGATCGGGGTCGCCGGCCGCACCCTCGGTCATGCCGTAGCAGGGCTGCGGGTCGCCTTGCTGGACGGGCGCCGGCCGGGTTTCGGCGCCGCGGTAATCCGCACCGTGCTGCTGTGCCTGCTGATCCCGCCGGTGGTTTACGACACCGACGGCCGCGGCCTACACGACCGCGCCGCTAACACCATCGTCCTCCGAACCCGCTGACGCCCGCCATCCTCGGCTACCCCGATATGTCTCCATGTCGGGGCTATTCCGGGGTTATTCGGGGTTATAAGGACTCAGCGGCGGCGGACGGTGCGTTGGACGTTGCGGAGCTTGGCGCCTTGGGGGAGCGGGCCTTTCGGCATGGCGGCAGCGCGAGTAGCGAGGACCGCCAACTTGTTTTCCAGCCCAGCAATCTGTGCCGAGGTGACGTTACGCGGCAGTTTGGCCAGATGCCGGGGGAGTTTGGCCAGCGGGACCTGGCCCTCGCCGTTGCCGACCGTGACGTCGTAGATCGGCGTATCCCCGATCAGCCGGGATACCCGCTTCTTTTCCTGGGCAAGTAGCGGCTTGAGCCTATGCGGGGCTCCCTCGGCGACCAGCACAACCCCGGGTCGTCCGATGACGCGGTGCACGGCGTCCAGTTGGGTGGTGCCCGCGACGGCGGGCGTCACCTTCCAGCCGCCGCGCAGGTTCTCCAATGCCCATGCCGCGGCACCAGGCTGGCCCTCAGCTTTGGCGAAGACATTGCGTTGGACCCGCCGACCGAAGATCAGTATCGCGCTGAGTACGCCCAGTGTGAGACCCAGCGGCAGTGCCACCCATTGCTGGCCGACCAGGAAACCCAATCCGAAAACCACCGCGGTCAAGACCAGGAACACGCCGATCATCAACGGCAGTAGGACCTTGTCCTCGCGGCGCTGAATGTTGAATGCTTGTAGCACCTGCGCTCTGCGCTGCTTGGACGCGGCGCGGCGCTCCTGCTTGGCGGCCTTCGTCGCCGCTTTGTCGTTCTTCCCCGAGGCAGGTTTAGCGGGCGGTTTGGCGGGCATGGCTCACAGGATACTTGCGGACCAGGGGTTGATGACTGCCCTGGTCAGGCAATTACCTCAGCGGGCCAGCAGCTGGGCCGCCTCCTGCGCGGCGGGGCCGGACGCGGTGAGATGCGCGAGGTGCTCGGGTACCCGATCGCCGCGATGCGCGAGTGCCTGGGCATACAGCCGCCCGGCCCGGTAGGACGATCGCACCAGTGGCCCGGCCATCACGGCGGCGAAACCCATCAGCTCAGCGGCGCGGGCATGCTCGATGAACTCCTCCGGGCGGACCCACCGTGCAACCGGGTGGTGCCGCGGCGATGGGCGTAGGTACTGGGTGAGGGTGAGCAGTTCGCACCCCGCCTCGTGCAGGTCGGCCATCGCGGAGGTGACCTCCTCGAGCTGCTCACCGAGGCCCAGAATCAGGTTGGACTTCGTGACCAGCCCGGAGTCACGAGCCGCCCGCAGCACCTCCAGCGATCGGTCATACCGGAATGCAGGCCGGATCTGTTTGAAGATCCGTGGCACTGTCTCCAGATTGTGCGCCAGTACCTCCGGCGCGGCGTCGAACACCTCGGCGAGCTGATCGGGGCGGGCATTGAAATCCGGAATGAGCAGCTCCACTCCGGTGCCCGTGTTAAGCAGGTGGATCTGCCGGACGGTCTCGGCGTACAGCCAGGCGCCACCATCGGGCAGGTCATCGCGAGCGACCCCGGTGACCGTTGAGTAGCGCAGTCCCATCGCCCGTACCGACTCGGCCACCCGCCGTGGCTCGTCGCGATCCAGCGGGGCGGGGCGGCCGGTGTCAATCTGGCAGAAATCGCAGCGCCGGGTGCATTGATCGCCCCCGATGAGGAAGGTGGCCTCCCGGTCTTCCCAGCACTCGTAGATGTTGGGGCATCCGGCCGCCTCGCACACGGTGTGCAGCCCTTTCTGGCGCACCAGGTTCTTCAGCTCCCGAAACGATGGCCCCATCGTCGCTCTCGTCCGAATCCACGGCGGTTTGCGCTCGATCGGGGTTTGGCTGTTGCGGACCTCCAGACGCAGCAGCCGGCGGTCGCCGGCATCAGCTCCAGGGCTCGCGATATTCACGAGCGCCACCCTACGCGGGATCCGGCGGCACACCGGTGAGCTGGGCGGTGCGTTTCCAGAGCAGCCCAGCCGTGCGCTCCTCGCGTGCGGCGAGGCTCGGCGTCACACGGCCAGGGGCGCCGCGGGTCTGCCCGAGAGAGGTTGGGCCGAAGTACTCGCCGCCGTGGACATCAGCCGCTGTGATGGCGTAGAGCTGCGGTAAAACCCCGGCTTCGACCCCTTGGGTGATCAGCTTGCTGCCCCATTTCGCGAGCTGCGCCACCGGCCCGGGCGCAAGCATCCGGGTGGTATTGGCCACCAACTCGGTGTCGGTGAGGCCCGGATGGGCAGCGACGGCCAGGACGTCCCGACCGGCAGCTCGGATGCGCCGGTCCAACTCGAAGGTGAACAGCAGATTCGCCAGCTTTGAGGCGCTGTATGCGGTGACGGGACGGTACGGCCGTCGCTCGAAGTTCACATCATCGACATCGAGCCCACCGCCACGGTGCGCGAGGCTCGACACCGTGACCACTCGAGCACCAGGTAGCAGCGCAGGCGCCAGCAACCAGGTCAACGCCGCGTGCCCGAGATGGTTGGTGCCGATCTGCAGCTCGAACCCATCGGCCGTACGCCGCGGCGGAGTCGCCATCACGCCGGCGTTGTTCACCAGCACGTCGAGCCGATCCCCGGTGATCGCTCGCACCTCGTCAGCGGCCTTGCGCACCGAGGTGAGATCAGCCAAGTCGAGCTGGACGAGCGTGGCGTCCGATCCTCCCGACCCTGCCCGCACCCGGTCCAACGCTGCCCGCCCACGTTGCAGATCGCGGCAGGCCAGCAACACGGTCGCGCCGCGCGCGGCAAGCACGGCGGCGGTCTGCAGACCCAATCCTGAGTTGGCCCCGGTAACGAGTACCATCCGCCCGGCCTGATCAGGGATGTCGGCCTCTATCCATCCGGTCATGCGCGCACCGGCAGGGCGCCGTCGAGAGCATCGAGCACAGCGCACTGCACCACGGGCCGCGCCTGGGCCACGGACACCGGACGCCCCAGTTCGACGCTCAGCGACGTCACGCCGGCATCGGCGATGCCGCAGGGAACGATGCGCTCGAACGCGGACAGGTCCGGCTCGCAGTTCAACGCGAACCCGTGCATGGTCACTCCACGGCTGACTCTGACTCCGATCGCAGCGATCTTGCGCTCGGGACGGCCGGTAGCGGTGTCAGCCGACAGCCATACCCCTGACCGCCCCGCGATCCGTCCGGTATCCAGTCCCAGATCCGTACAGACGGCGATCAGCGCCTGCTCCAGGCGGCGCACGTAGTCGATCACGTCGACCGGTTCGGCCAGCGCGATGAGGGGGTAACCGACGAGTTGGCCGGGTCCGTGCCAGGTGATCTTTCCACCGCGGTCGACGTCGATCACCGGCGTGCTGTCGTTGGGCCGCTCAGCCGGCGTGGTCCGCCGCCCCGCGGTGTACACAGACGGGTGTTCGAGTAGCAGCAGCACGTCAGAACCGGTGCCCTCGGCGCGGAGAGCAGCCAGCTCCCGTTGCAGCGCCCAGGCCTGGGAGTAGTCGATGACATCGAAGTGGCGGACCTCGACCGGCGCTGTGGTGGCCCGGCAAGACTGGGTAGCGACCGTCACGGAGCTGACATTACGCCGTCACGATGGGTATCGCGCTGGACGCAATTGTTACCCGAGCGCTGCGGCCAGCGCTGCGGGTAGCGTCGCGTGCTGGAATCGGTAGCCATGTGCGCGTAGTGCCGAAGGCACTGCACGCTGTCCGGTCATGACCATCTCGTCGACCAGCTCAGCGCCGCGAATCAAGCGCAGCGCGAAGCCGGGAACTACGAGCGGTGTCGGTCGGTGCATCGCCTCCCCCATAGCCCGGGTGAATTCCGCGTTGGTCACCGGGTCGGGACCGCTGAGATTGACCGGGCCGGACAACTCGTCATGTTCGACCGCGAAGCGGATCGCGCCCACCTCGTCATCCAGCGAGATCCATGGCATGTACTGCGCCCCACTGCCCAGCCGAGCACCCAGCCCGACCGCGAACAGCGGCTTGAGCTGGCCTATCAAACCGCCGGCTGGGGAGATCACCAGGCCAGTGCGCACCCGCACCACTCGCGCCCCGGCCCGCACCGCAGGCGCCGTCGCCGCCTCCCAGTCGCGGCAGACCTGGGCGAGGAATCCAGAACCCAGGGGGGAGGTTTCGTCCACCTCGCGGTCGGCGGTGTCGCCGTAGTAACCCACCCCGGAGGCGCTCACCAGTACCGGAATCCCGTGCTCGGCGACCGCAGCGGCGAGCACTTCGGTGGGACCGATCCGGCTGTCTCGGATGGCCTGCTTGACCTCACCCGACCAGCGCCTGTTGCCCATTGCCGAACCGCACAGATTCACCACCGCGTCGGTTCCCTCCAGGGTGCCGGCGTCCATCGTCGCCGCTGACGGGTCCCAAGCCCGCTCATCCGGGGCGCGGGGGGGTCGGCGCACCAACCGGAGTACGTCATGGCCGGCTTGGCGCAACAGCGCCACCAATGCGGTACCGATGAGGCCCGACGACCCCGCGATCGCGACGCGCATGGGGAGATCTTCTCCGGTCCGCGACGGCTGCGCGAACCGGGTTCCTGATTACAGCGCGGGGATGCTCATAGTCCGAGGTCACCCTCGAACGCGGCGTCACTGAGGCGCTGTTTGATCGTGTTGAGGAATCTGGCCGCATCGGCACCATCGACCAGCCGGTGATCGTAGGACAGCGCCAGGTAGATGATCGAGCGGATCGCGATGGTGTCGCCGTCCTCGCCGGAGAGCACCACCGGTCGCTTGACCACACTGCCGGTACCGAGGATTCCGACCTGCGGCTGCAAGATGATCGGCGTGTCGAACAGTGCCCCCCGCGAGCCGGTGTTGCTGAGGGTGAAGGTGCCGCCGCTCATCTCGTCAGGGGTGATCTTGTTCGTCCTGGTGCGGGCGGCGAGGTCGGCAATCCGACGCGCCAGACCCGCGATGTTGAGGTCACCCGCATCATGAATCACCGGCACCAGCAGGCCCCGCTCGGTATCCACGGCGATGCCGAGGTGTTCCGCACTGTGGTAGGTGACCTCACCCTTGTCGGTGTCGATCGAGGCGTTCACCCTGGAGTGCTGCTTGAGCGCCTCGATCGTCGCCTGGGCGAAGAACGGCATGAATGAGAGCTTGACGCCCTCCCTGGCCTCGAACTCGCGCTTGGCCCGATCGCGCAGCCGTGCGAGGCGGGTGATGTCGGCCTCCACCACCGTCGTGAGCTGTGCGGAGATCTGGAGCGACTCCACCATCCGCTTGGCGATGACGCTGCGCATCCGCGACATCTTCTCGGTCCTGCCACGCAACTGGGAGGCCGCCGACGGTGGGTGCCCGGACGGCGCAGCGGTAGACGGCCGCTCCGGTACCGGGATGGTCGGGGCCTGCGGTGGTGGCGCCGATGGCTGGGGCTGGGGCTCCGGCTGGGGCTGCGGTTCGGGCGCTTCGACGGCGGCGAGCACGTCCTGCTTGCGAATCCGGCCGCCGACTCCGGTGCCCTGGACGGTCGATAGGTCTATCCCGTGCTCGGTTGCAAGCTTGCGTACCAGAGGCGTGACGTACGGCCCACCGCTGGGATCCCCGGATCCACCGAACTCGGGTATCGCCTCCCGCGCAGGCTGGGCAGATTGTGGGACCTGCTCGGGTTTGTCCGGTGGCGCTGGCGCCTCGACCTCGCGGTCTCCCACCGTTGCCAGGGTGGCGCCGACGGCGACCGTCTCGTCCTGCGCGACCACGATCTCCAACACGACGCCTGCCACTGGGGAGGGGATCTCGGTGTCGACCTTGTCGGTGGAAACCTCGACAAGCGGCTCATCCACCGCGATGGCGTCGCCAACCTGCTTGAGCCACCGAGTGATCGTGCCCTCGGTGACGCTCTCACCTAGTGCCGGCATCGTCACGGGGCTTCCGGAAACTGCGGGGGATGGCGGGGTCGCGGCCCGCTGCGGCGGGTCCGCCGAGCCGTCCTGAGCGTCCCCAGCGGGACGGGGTCCGGCGTGATTGGACGCGGCGTGACGCGGTGGCACGGTAGGTGTGGGCGCACTGGGCTGCCTGGGCATACTGGGGTGGCTGGGCGTACTGGGGTGATCGGCTGCGGTGGACTGGGAGGCGTCGCCGATCACGGCGAGTTCCGCACCGACTTCAACGGTCTCGTCTTCGGGCACAACGATCCGCTCCAGCACGCCCGCCGCGGGCGAAGGGATCTCGGTGTCGACCTTGTCGGTGGATACCTCCACCAACGGTTCATCGACCTCGACGGTGTCGCCCTCCTGTTTGAGCCAGCGCGTCACCGTTCCTTCGGTGACACTCTCGCCGAGCGCAGGCATCGCCACGGAGTACGCCATCTGTTGCCTCGACTCCTGTCGTCTCTCGTCCTTGTGGCCGCGCGTTCGCTGGTTCTGTGGCTTCGGCTAGCCGTGTGCGTGCAGTGGCTTGCCTGCCAGAGCGAGATGCGCCTCGCCAAGCGCTTCGTTCTGCGTCGGATGGGCGTGCACGAGTGCAGCCACATCCTCCGGGTAAGCCTCCCAGTTGACGATCAGCTGGGCCTCGCCGACCAGCTCGCCCACCCGATCGCCAACCATGTGCACTCCCAGCACCGGGCCGTTCTTGGCGCGTACCAGCTTGATCGCGCCCCTGGTCTGCAGGATGACGCTCTTACCGTTGCCGGCGAGGTCGTAGGTGAGGGTCTCGATCTCGCCGTGACGCTCCCGGGCCTGCGTCTCGGTGAGCCCGACCGAGGCGACCTGCGGCTCGCAGTAGGTCACGCGAGGGATGCCGTCCTCGTCAATCGGGGTGGGCCGGCGCCCGGCGATATCCTCTGCGAGGAAGATGCCCTGGGCGAATCCGCGGTGCGCGAGTTGCAGCCCCGGCACGATGTCTCCCAGCGCGTATACCCCCGGAAGGTTGGTTCGTAGTCGGTCGTCAGTGAGCACGAAGCCGCGTTCCATCCGCACGCCGGCCTCGGCGTACCCAGCTTCAGCGGTGTTCGGTCCCCGGCCGACCGCTACTAGTAGCAGATCGGCCTCGAGCTGTTCCCCTGACTCCAGGCTCACGGTGACTCCGGAGTCGGACTGCGATGCGCCCGTGAACCGGACGCCGGTTTTGAAGGTGATTCCACGCCGGCGGAAGGCCCGCTCCAATTGTTTGGAGCAGAAGTCGTCCTCAGCGGGTACGAGTCTGGGCAGCGCCTCGACCACCGTCACCTCGGCGCCGAAGGAGCGCCACACGCTAGCGAACTCGGCTCCGATTACGCCGCCGCCGAGCACCACGACGCGATCGGGCACGTAGTCCAGGTTCAGCGCCTGATCGCTGGTGATGAATCGGCCGCCGATTTCAAGGCCGGGCAGGGATCTGGCGTAGGAACCAGTAGCGAGCACGACGTTTCGCCCGATGTAACGCTGCCCGTCGACATCGACGGCGTTGGGGGCGACGAATTTCCCGGTGCCCTCCACATAAGTGATCCCGCGGGACGACACCAGTCCCTGCAATCCCTTGAACATCTTGGCGACGACGCCATCCTTGTACTTGTTGACGCCCCCCATGTCGATGCCCTCGAGCGCGGTCTTCACCCCGAACTGATGGCCATCGCGAGCGGCATCGGCCACCTCGGCCGCCTGCAGCAGAGCCTTGGTGGGGATGCAGCCACGGTGTAGGCAGGTGCCGCCCAGCTTGTCCTTCTCCACGAGGATGACTGTCAGATCCAGCTGGGCCGCACGCAGCGCGCAGGCGTAACCGCCCGAGCCTCCACCGAGAATGACCACGTCTGCGGAGGGCTCGCTTACTGGGGTACTGGTAGTCGGGGTGCTGGTAGCTGGGGTGCCTGTCACTTCAGACGCTCCTCAAGCAGACGTCGGTAACGTGGGGTTGGGCGTCACTGCCATCTTGTCACCAGGCCCAGTAAGTCGGCGACGTGGGCAAGATCGCATCGCGCCGCGGAGTAATTGCGCTGGCACGTGCGTTGAGCTGGCGCGACCCGGCCGGAGAGAGTGGTTGTGGAGGAGGTGCCGAGTTGGGAGTGCTGGATCGGCTCCTGGGCAGGCAGCCCGCCGGGACGGCGCGTGCTGCGTCCACCGCGGATGTCGACCACCTTAATCAGTGGGCAGCGTCCCGTGTGGGAGTGGAGGCGTTCGTCGAGCCCCGCACCGCGGTCACCGAAACCACTGTCGTGCTGGTCGCGCACGACGGTGAATGGACCCGGCGCAGAATCGACGGGGCCGCGGGTGCCCGCCGGCTGGGCAAGCGGCTCGGGATCCCGGTCTACGACGTTGCCCTCGTCGGCTACCCGCAGCGGATGCGCGACTACACCGCTCGCCGGCGCAAGCGGGAACAAGAGGCGTAGTCCAGCGGATCAACCCCGTTCGGCTATGTCCGCCAGGACTGCAGCCAGGGTGCGTACCGGTACTCCGGTACCTCCCTTGCCCGTGTATCCCCACGGTGAGCCGGTGTTGTAGGCCGGGCCCGCAATGTCCAGATGCGCCCAGGGGATGCCGTCGGGTACGAACTCGGACAGGAACACTCCGGCGGCGAGCATACCGCCCCACCGGTGGCTTGCCACGTTAGCGATGTCGGCGAGCTTGGAGTCAAGATCGGACCGCAGATGTTCAGGTAGCGGCATGGCCCAGCCGCCCTCCCCGACTTGCTGCGAGATCGCGGTGACGCGGTCGCGGAACTCTGGGGTACCCATGATCCCCGGAGTGCGGTTGCCTAACGCGATGATCTGGGCGCCGGTCAACGTGGCGGTGTCGATGATGTAGTCCGGGGTGTCTTGCGCGGCGCGGACCAGCGCATCGGCGAGAATCAGCCGACCCTCGGCGTCGGTGTTGAGCACCTCGACGGTGGTGCCGCCGTACATCGTGAGTACGTCTCCCGGCCGGTATGCGGTGGCCGAGGGCATGTTCTCGGCCATGGGCACAGTGGCGATCACCTCCACCGGCAGCTCTAGCCGTGCAGCCAGCACCGCGGTGACCACCACGGCGGCCGCACCCGCCATGTCCATGGTCATCTCCTCCATCTTCGCCGCCGGCTTAATCGAGATGCCACCGGTGTCGAAGGTGATCCCTTTGCCGACCAGGGCCACCTTCGCCCTCGGCGCTGCCGGGGCATGATGCAGCCGGACCAGCCGGGGCGGGCGGGACGATCCGCCGCCGACGCCCAGGATCCCGCCGTAACCTTCACGCCGCAGGGCCTTCTCATCCAGCACCTCGGTGCGCAGCCCAGCGGCCTGCGCCATCGTCACGGCGCGGTCGGCGAACGAAGCCGGATAGAGATCGTTTGGCGGCGTGTTCACCAGGTCTCGCGCGGCGGTCACCGATTCGGCTATCACGGCGGCCCGGGCGAGGTCCTTCTCTGCGTGGGCGTCGCTGGCCGAAGGCACCGATAGATCCATCTGCCCCAGCGGTCCATCGCCGTTGTTGGAACGGTAAGCGGTGAAGGCGTAGCTGCCCAGCGCGGTGCCCTCTGCCGCGGCGGTCAAATCGATCCGGGACAGCGTCGTGATTGCCCGAGAGGTGCCCGACAGCGCTCGGGAGGCTGCTCCCGCGGCTCGGCGCACCTGTTCGCTGCTTGGCTGGCCGTCGATTTCGCCGAGACCGGTAGCGACCAGCAGCGGGGCGCTGATGGCTCCGCGGGTAGGTACCTTGATCACCTCGTCGGCTTTGCCCCGGGAACCGAGCACGGAGAGCAGCTCAGTGAGCGCTCCGCCGAATGCGGCGTCGACCTCCTCGCTGCCCGGGACGAGCCGGGGACCTCCGTCGCCGAGCATGGTCCCCACCACGAGGGCATCGACGGTCGCGGTGGTCACCGAGGCATCGGTGAGACGCAGCGTCGGGGTGGTCACGGTGATCTCCTCGTTCTTCTGGCCAGATGCGCGGAATGCTGTGGGTAGGTGACGGTGACGATCGCCACTGGAGGTAGCGTTCCATAGCCGTGAGTCCTGACCTGCACCGCGGACCCCTGCACGCCCTGCATGCCGACGCCGGCGCCACGCTGGGGGCGTTCGGTGGGTGGGAGATGCCGATCAGCTATCCCGGCGGAGGCGTCATCGCTGAGCACACCGCGGTGCGCGACGCAGTGGGCGTGTTCGACGTCACGCACCTTGGCAAGATCAGCGTCACCGGGCCCGAGGCCGTAAAATTCCTCAACTCGTGCCTTACCGCTGATCTCGCAAAGATCGCGCCTGGACACGCCCAATACACCTTGTGGTGTGCTGAGGACGGTGGCGTACTCGACGATCTGATCGCCTATCTGGTCGGTCCGAACGAGGTGTTCTGCGTACCGAATGCAGCCAACGCCGCACTCCTCGCTCATCGGCTGGCTGCGGTGGCGCCCCCGGCGATGACAGTGACCGACCTGCACGACGACTACGCGGTGCTCGCCGTGCAGGGACCCCGCTCGGCGGAGTTACTCGCCGCCGTGGGCCTGGCGGTCGCCGACATCGGCTACATGACCTTTGTCGACGCCGAGCATGACGGCGCGCGGGTGCGGGTGGGGCGCAGCGGCTACACCGGCGAGCGGGGCTACGAGCTGTTGGCGCCCTGGACGCATGCGCCGGCTCTGTGGGAGGCGCTGCTCGCCGCCGCGGTCCCGCTGGGTGGCCGGGCGTGCGGGCTCGGGGCGCGCGACACCCTGCGCACCGAGATGGGCTACCCCCTGCACGGCCAGGACCTCGGGCCGGACATCACTGCGCTGCAGGGCGGTCTGTCCTGGGCGATCGGGTGGAACAAACCGGCTTTCTGGGGGCGGGCGGCGCTGCTCGCCGAGCGCGAAGTCGGCCCGTCGCGGCGGCTGCGCGGGCTGCGTGCCACCACGCGCGGGGTGCCCCGACCGCACATGACGGTGCGGTCTACGGCGGGTGTGCCGGTGGGAGAGACGACGTCGGGAACCTTTTCCCCGACGTTACGCACCGGCATCGCGCTGGCGCTGCTCGACACCACGGTGCGACCCGGGGACACCGTCGAGGTCGACGTCCGTGGTCGGGCGCTGCCCTGCGAGGTCGTCAAAGCTCCGTTCGTGCCTTCCCACGTGCGCTGACGCGCTCGTGAGTGGCGTTTGGTGCCATAACCCTGTTACGCGCTCACAAGCACCGTAGGCGCGGGGTGGCCGTGGTGGGCGGCTGCGGTTTTCACGGCGTGGGTCACTGTCGTTGTCGCGTGCTGCTCGACCAGGACCAGCGCCGAGCCGCCGAAGCCGGCGCCGGTCATCCGGGCACCCAGGCCGCCAGCGGCACGGGCGGCGTCAACCGCGCAGTCCAGTTCTGGACTGGATACCTCAAGATCATTTCGTAGCGAGGTGTGCGAGGCGTTCAGCAGCGGTCCGATGTGGCGGACACGGCCGGACTCAACGAGCGCCACGACCTTGCGCACCCTGGCGATCTCGGTCACCACGTGCCGGGCTCGCTTACGCAGCAGGGGATCAGTCAGGCGTTCCACCTGCTCCGACGAGGCCTCTCGCAAGCTTGATATGCCGAGCTCGGCCGCGGCCCGCTCCGCGCTACGCCGGCGTGCAGCGTACTGACCATCGACGATCCGGTGTGGTGCCCGGGTGTCGACGACGAGCAGAACCAGCCCGGCGGCGCCCAGACCCAGCGGAATCTGCCGCATCGTCTGGTCCCGGCAATCGAGCAGCAAGGCGTGGCCTGCGGTGCAGCACAATGATGCGAGCTGGTCCATCCCGCCGGTGGGCGCGCCGACAAACTTGTTCTCAGCGCGGCGGCAGGCCGCCGCGAGCTGGGCACGCCCGGCGCTCGTCGCGGCCAGCCCAAGCCCGCACAGGGCATCGACTGCGAGCGCGACGGCGCACTCCAGGGCGGCGGACGAGGCAAGCCCGGCCCCCGGCGGCACTGAATCACCGACAAGCAGGTCAACTCCACCGGCCGGATGTCCCAGCGCCCAGATCACGCCCGCTGGATAGGCTGCCCAGCCCGCCGGATGGCCAGGACCCACCACCGCCAGCAAGCCGTCCCAGGGTTCGGCATCCCGATGCTGCGATCGCAAGCGCAGTAGGCCATCGTCCCGAACCGCCGCCGCGACGACAGTGCGCTGTGGTAACGCCAGTGGCAAGCACATCCCGGCGGCGTAGTCCACGTGTTCGCCGATCAGATTCACCCGTCCCGGAGCTGCCCACAGACCGTCGGGATCCCGGCCGAACGCGGCGTGGAAGGCGGCTCGCAGGGCGGTGCTCACGCTAATTCCCGCAACCGGTGGGCGATCTGCTCTGGCGTGGTGTCGTTGAGCCACACGCCCACTCCGGACTCGGACCCGGCGAGGTACTTGAGTTTCCCGGCAGCGCGCCGTACGGAGAACAGCTGTAGATGCAGCCGAGTCAGTTCGCGCCCGGGACCGACTGGGGCCTGGTGCCATCCGGCGACATACGGTACCGGTCCGGTACCGCCCTGGTCGGCAAAGAACTCGTCCACCCGGCGCAGCAATGCGGGATAGAGGTCGGCGAGCTCGGCCAGCTCGGCGCTGTCCAGGGCGGCCAAGTCGGGCACCGCTCGGTGCGGCACCAGATGCAGTTCCACCGGCCACCGGGCGGCGGCGGGCACATACGCGGTCCACGCCGCGCCCGCATACACGACCCGCGTTTTGGCCCGCAGCTCTGCGGCGAGCACATCCGACAGCAGGTCGCGGCCCGTATTCTCGCGGTGCGCGATGGCCCGCGCCAGCAGGCGCTCCGTGCGTGGGGAAACGAATGGATAGGCGTAGATCTGGCCATGCGGATGGTGCAGTGTCACCCCTGTCTCTGCCCCGCGGTTCTCGAAGCAGAACACCTGCCTGGTCTCGCCCACTCTGGACAGCGCCTGGGTCCGGTCGGCCCAGGCGGCGATCACTGTCGCTGCCCGGGCCGCAGCGAGCTCAGCAAATGAGCATCCGTGCTCGCTGGTGAAGCAGATCATCTCGCACCGGCCGGTCGCGGGCAGCTGCGGCCACAACGGGTCGCCGTCCACCCGGGCAGGTACCGGACCCGTGGTCGGGGTCAGGGAGGGAAATCGGTTGTCGAACACCACCACGTCGTAGTCCTCGGCCGGTATCTCGGTGGCGGTGCTGTCCCGGCTGGGACACAGCGGGCAGCTTGCCGCCGCGGGCAGGTGCATCCGGTCCATCCGGTGTGGGGCGAAAATGACCCACTCCCCGGTGAGCACATCCAGGCGCATCGTGGGCTGGGCCTGATGGCGGGGCAGGTCGCGGGTATCGCGGAGGGCTCGGGTTGCCGCCCCGGATACGTAAGGCTCGGAGTCGTCGTAGTACGTCAATGCGCGACCGTCGGCCAGCCGTGTGCGAGTGATCCGCACGGTTCGTGATTCCCTCATCCGAGCAGCATGGCGCACGTTTTGAGTAGTGGGACGTCCTACCATTTATGGATCCGACGGGATACCGTGCTGGTCATGAAGGCTGCGCCACTGTTCACTCGGCTGCCGCACCGCGGTCCGGTGTCGCCCCAACGACGCGCGGAGATCCTGGCTGCACCCGGCTTCGGCAAATACTTCACCGATCACATGGTGGAGATCAGCTGGACCGCGGGCCATGGCTGGCATGACGCCCAGATCGGCCCCTACCAGCAGCTTGTGATGGACCCGGCCAGCATGGTGCTGCACTACGGGCAGGCGATCTTCGAGGGCCTCAAAGCCTACCGGCAGCCAGATGGCACAGTGTCCTGCTTCCGGCCCCTGGCCAACGCCGCCCGGCTCCGCTCCTCGGCGCGCCGGATAGCAATGCCGGAGCTTCCCGACGAGCTGTTCCTCGGCTCGCTGTGTGAGCTGGTACGCGCCGACATCGACTGGGTGCCCGCCGCCGGCGGGGAGGAGTCGTTGTACCTGCGACCGATGCTGTTTGCCAGCGAAGTGGGCCTCGGAATGCGGCCTGCGTCGAGCTATCGCTACCTGCTCATCGCCTCCCCGGCGGGGCCGTACTTCCGCGACGGGCTTGAGCCGGTCAGCGTCTGGCTGTGCACCGAGTACGTCCGCGCCTCTCCCGGCGGTACCGGAGCAGCCAAGTTCGCCGGCAACTACGCCGCCTCGTTGGTGGTCCAGCAGCAGGCCGCCGACAATGGTTGCGACCAGGTCGTGTGGCTGGATGCGGTCGAGCGGCGCTGGGTAGAGGAGATGGGCACCAACAATCTCTACTTCGTCTTCGGTGAGGGCGAGCGGGCGCGGCTGGTAACTCCTGAGCTCACCGGAGCTTTGCTGCCCGGGATCACCCGTGATTCCCTGCTCACCCTGGCCCGGGATCATGGGCTGGGCGTCGAGGAGCGACGGATCTCCACGGAGGAGTGGGAGAAGGGCGTCCAGGCCGGGGACATCTCCGAGGTCTTCGCCTGCGGTACCGCCGCGGTCATCACGCCCATCGGACGGGTAGCCCATCCCGGTGGCGAGTTCACCATCGGCGACGGCGCCCCCGGTCCCATCACCGCCCAGCTTCGCGCCTCCCTCACCGCCATCCAACGCGGCGCTGCGCCAGACCCCCACCACTGGATGATCCCCCTCACCTGATCCGCCACCTTTCCCAGTCCGGACATACCAGCCGGACATACCAGTCCCGACATACCAGCCCCGACATGGAGACATATCAGGCCTGGGGGGTCGCTTTGACCCCGAATGTCTCCATCTCGGGTCAGCCAACGGCGCAAACGGCGAGGACGACGGTGGTGGTCAGTTCGCTGGTGGCGCCTAGTACGTCGCCGGTGACGCCGCCGAAGCGGCGGCGGGTGTGCGCTGAGATCGCTACCACCATGAGACTGGCCAGGATCACTGCCAACGGGCCCTGCCAGGGCCGGCCGGGCACCGCCAGCAGGCCACCAGCCAGCAGCACTGCCAACCAGATCACGGGTACCGCGACGGGCTGGCTACCGGCCACCAGCGCCCCCATACCTGCGGGCCGGGCTGGCGACATTCCCCTTCGGGCGCACCAGCCGAAGGCGGCTCGTCCGGCGATCATCGCCAGAATCACGGTAATCAGCCGGCTGGTTTGTGCCAGGGTCCCGAGCGCAGTGGCCTGCGTGGTCAGCACAAACACCAGCGCGACCACTCCGAAGGGCCCGCACGACCCATCCCGCATCACGGTCAACGCCCGCTGTGGCCCGCCGTAGCAACCCAGCCCGTCGGCCGTGTCGGCCAGGCCATCCAAGTGCATCCCGCGAGTCAGCCCGGCCAGCATCGCCGCCACGATGAGCCCGGCCAGCAGGGATGGCGTGCCTAGCGCGTGCAGCGCCGTCAGGACCCCCGCAGCAACCAAACCGAGTCCGGCACCGATGACCGGCGCCCAGTACAGCGCCCGGCGAGCGATGTCCCGGTTCACTTCGCCGGGCGTAGGCACCGGCAGGATGGTCAGCCAGGACAGCGCGAGCCGCAGCCCACTGATCACCTGGTTGGCAACGGGGCACCCACCGGCCCGGAGACGTCGGCGTCGGCGAAGGTGGCCATCTCGGCAAGCACCCGGACGGCCATCTGAATCAGCGGCAGCGCCGCGAGGGCTCCAGACCCTTCTCCCAACCGCATCCCGAGCTCGAGGACGGGGTCCAGCTCCAGATGCTGTAGCGCCAGTGTGTGTGCGGGTTCAACCGAGCGATGTCCGGCCACCCACCAGTGCCGCGCGCCGGGTGCGAGCTCCTCGGCGAGCATCGCCGCCGCCCCGACGACCACACCGTCGAGTATCACCGGAGTGCGCCGGAGTGAAGCTTGGGCCAGGAAAGCGGCCATCGCCGCGATGTCAGCGCCGCCAGCGGTGCGCAGCAGTGCGACGGGATCGGCGACCACCGGGCGAGCCCGGCGCAGCGCGTCGCGGATCACGGCCGCCTTGCGCATCCAGCCGGCATCGTCGATTCCGCTGCCCCGGCCCACCACCGCCACCGGCTCCACCCCCGTGAGCGCCGCGATCAGCACCGCGGCGGGAGTGGTGTTGCCGATCCCCATGTCGCCCGCGACGAGCAGGTCGGCGCCACGGTCGATCTCCTCGTCGGCGATCGTCACTCCGGCGTCCAGCGCCTGGATCACCTCCGCGTCGGTCAGCGCGTCCTGCAGGTGGATCGCGTCGCTGGAGCGACGGACCTTGTGCCCCATGACCAGCGGTGGCGCCGTAACCGTCGTAGGGTCGCAGTCCACGGCCAAGTCGACGACCCGCACGGTGGCCCCGGCCGCCGCGGCGAGCACGTTCACCGCCGCCCCGCCACTGAGGAAGTTGCTCACCATCTGCTGGGTGACCTCGCTGGGATACGCGGACACCCCGTGTGCGGCAACGCCGTGGTCTCCCGCGAACACCACCACCTGCGGGTGGGTGAACGGGTGCGGTGGGCAGGCCCCCTGGCAGGCAGCAGCCCACACTCCCAGTTCCTCCAGCCGACCCAAGGAGCCCGCCGGTTTGGTCAGCTGCCCATGACGGGCCACCGCTTCACGATGGGCTTGCAGGTCTGGTGGCGTGATCGTGGGGAACTGCACGCGGCGCTCCTGAGATACTCGGTGTCCATCGCTTGGCCCCCATCTTTCCCTTAGCGCAGTTTGACAGGCAGGCCCGCTACCAGCAGCAGTACCTCGTCGCATGCCGCGGCAAGCTCCGCATTGAGCGCGCCCAGCTCGTCGCGGAACAGCCGCCCCGCGGGGGTCATCGGCACAATGCCGAGCCCGACCTCCGCGCTGACCAGGACCAGGCGCGCTGGACAGGCCCTCACCGCCGACACCAACTCGGTGCACTGTGCGTGGCAGGCCCGCATTGCCTCCGCGTTGCCTGTCCACGCTCCCGCGTCGTCCAATTCGCCGGTCAGCCAGGTGGCGATGTCGTCGACCAGCACCGGCACCGGACCGGCGGCCCGCAGTGCACCGGGCAGGTCTACGGGCTCGACGGTGCGCCAACCTGAAGGTCTGCGCGCGACGTGCACGGCAATCCGCGCCGCCCAGTCCGGGTCATTGGAGTGGTGCCGGGCGGTGGCCAGATAATCCACCTGTGCTTCGCCCAGTAACCC
>DASYMC010000204.1:0-24008 GCA_036009255.1 Pseudonocardiaceae bacterium | reverse complement strand
TGCGCGGCTGCGCTCCACACGATCACCACGACCAACGCCACACCCCCCAAAAAAATCTTGAAGTGTCTCAGATCAAGACACCGAGTGGATCAAAGAAGACGTCTCACGGCTGAATCACCCCAAAAAAAGTTTCGGATCATCACAATCCACACCGAACCACACCAGCACCCTCTTCAAAAAAGTAGCGAGTGCGCGGTAGTGCGCAGTGGTGCTGCACCCTCAAAAAACCTGCAGTGGGCAAATTTGGGTAATTTTGGGTACAGTACCCTCTTCAAAAAAGTAGCAATGCGTGGTAGTGCGCTCTCAAAAAAGTCTCAAGTGCGAAGTGTTGCGCAGTGGGGCTGTGCCCCCAAAAAGTCCGCAGTAGCCAATTTTAGCCAAATTTGGGCACAGTGCCCTCTTCAAAAAACGGCTCAACTGTCCCTTACTGGCTTGTAACGTCGCGTCCCAGTCTCCCCCTCATCCACTGGTGAGGGCTCCCCTTCGCGGACGTACGAAGGGAAGCCCTCACCATCAATGGCTCACCGCTACCTGCGGCACTTCCTACGCTGATCGTCGTTGTCGGACCGACGGTCGCGCTCACCACGCCCGCGACGTTCCTCGTCCTTGTCACGACGCCAGTTCCAAGGTTGTGCACTCATTTCTTTTACTCTTCCTTTCCTTCTTGAGAAAAACGCCCCGCTGCGCTCTTCTCTCGTTTTCAACCCTATCCCACTGATTGCCCGATGCGCATTACTCTCAGCAGGTTATCAGCTATTAGTAAGCGCAGCCAGAAATACCGGACCCGGTCAAGTCAAGCACTTTGGTTGAAGTGCAGCCATTGCGTTTTCTCGGCCGACCGAGCCGGGTTTATCACCGAACAGTGGAATAGTCAGCTGGGCTGGCAATCATAGAGATCCTGGGTTCCGCCGACGTTGAGGGCAGTGCAGTGCTGCCGCACCCACTGGGTCCGCTGCGCGGACACTCCGCCGCGGCTGGCCAGGCGAGGCGGCGCGGGGCCATCCCGGTAGCGGCCTCCCGGCTCAGGGCTACCGAGCAGGACGTACCGCAGCTGACGCTGCTGTATCCACCCGGCGAGAGTGGCAGCGGTGGGCGCTGGGTCCTGACCGCTGAACCCGCCCATCCCGATGATCGTGGCCTCGCTGTGGATGAGGTAGGGCTCCGCGGCCCTCGCGCCGCCCTCCACCGCGAGCGTAATTCGTGAACCACCGGAGTGAGCTTGGGCGTAGGCCAGGATCGCGACTTGGTGGGCGGTGAGTTCCCCGGCCATCGCGTCCTGCGGGCGGGCGGGCACCGTGCCCCGAGCGTGTCCCGGCGGACCCGCTTGGGCCATCGCGCCGCCGCTGGGGGTCAACGCGGTAGCGGCGGACCACACGCCCGGGGGGAGCAGAATCGCCACCACACCGAGCACCCCGGCTATCCGGGAGAGCGCAAGGTTGGTGCCCGCCGAGGAGAGTCGCCCGGCTACCAGGAGCACCACCGCGGCGGCACCGACGGCCAGAGTGGCGTAACGCAGCCAGCCGTTCCAGGAGAGGTCCCGGGATACCAGCATCCAGATCCAGAGGACCGTCAGCACTACGGCCGCCGGGAACAGGACCCAGTGGTACCCGTCCGGGCGGCGGTAGCAACGCCACAGCGCGGCCAGACCGGCGGCGCTCACTGCCGCGACAGCGGGGGCCATCTCGGTGGTGTAGTACGGGTGGAAGCCGCTCTGAGCCGCGCTGAGCACCAGGCCAACCAGCAACAACCAACCGCCCCACACGAACCAGCCGGCTCGACGGGCCCGGTCGGTGGATATCCCGGCTCGTATCTGGCGGACTCCCGTGATGGCGACGCCGATCAGCACCAGCAGGCACAGGGGCAGCAGCCAGCTGATCTGGCCGGCGAGCTGCGGACCGAACAGTCGGGTGAGGCCGGAGCCGCCGCCGAACCCGCCGCCACCTCCATGGCCCCCGCCCCAGTGACCCCCCGCAGCTCCCCCGGGACCGCCGGCGCCGCCGACCAGCTCACGGCCGGTTTCCCGGCCGAGGATCCGGCCCAGGCCGTTGTAGCCGATCACCAGGTTGAGCACGGACCCATCGGTACTGCCGCCGACGTAGGGTTTGGGCCCGGGCCAGAAGCTGACCAGGGCGACCCACCACAGTGAGCTGGCCAGCAGCACCGCGCCGGCCCCCAACAGGTCGAGTAGCCGGCGCCGCACCGGCGCAGCGGAGCCGACCAGATAGGCCACCGCGAACACCGGGACCACGATCCACGCTTGCAGCATCTTGGTGACGAAGCCGAGGCCAAGGAACATCGCCGCCAGCATCAGCCAGCGACTGGAGCTGCCGCGCTCCGCTGAAGGTTGCACGGACCGGGTGAACGCGTAGGCCGCAGCAACGAGTAGTAGCACCATGAGCGTGTCCGGATTGGTGTCACGGTTGATCGCCACGGTCACCGGGGTGAGCGCGAAGATCAGCGCAGCCAGCAGCGCCACGTGCTCCCCCGCCCACCGCCGCACCGTGCGGTGCAGCAATAACACCGCCGCGACACCTTCGAGGACTTGGGGTAACAGCAGAGACCAACCGTGATAGCCGAAGATCGCGGCAGAAACCACCATCGGCCAGAAGGCCATCGGTGGCTTGTCCACGGTCACCACGCCGAGTGGGTCGAAGGAGCCGAAGACGAAGTTGATCAGACTCGCCGACATCGACCTCACGGCAGCCGAGTAGTACGGATTTCCCCACCCGCTCGTGCCGATCCGCCAGCCGTACAGCGCGCCCGCCACCACGCAGATCGCGGCGAGGGCCGTGGGGCACCACCAATCCGGGCGGTGTACCGCATCCGGCGGCTCGGTGACCTGGCCGGAAGCCGTGACGGTCGCGGTCACAACGCACCGTCCTGCACGGCAACAGTGCAGTTTCGGCTGGTGAACACCCACGAACGAAGCAGCGCGAAGCGCCCGGCCGTACCCAGCGCTGAAGCCGCCAGTAATACCGCGACCTCCAACCATCGCGAGGGTCGAGCGACCAGCGATTGCAACGCCAGCAGCGCTCCCGAGGTCAGCGCGTAGTACAACGCGAAGACCACCAGACCCTGTAGATGGACTCGCCTGCCGGACACCGCGGCGCCGGCGAAGGTCAGCCGCCGGTTGGCCTCCGTATTGAACAAGGTGGTCATCACCAACGCGGCCAGATTCGCCATCAGCGGTGGCGCCAACCAACGCAGCAGCGTGTACAGGACCACAGTTGCCCCCGTGGACACCGCACCGATCAATCCAAAGGCCGCAAACTGCCAACCCGACCCGCCCTGCCGCGCAGCGAGCACCGCGTCCGGGTGCGCTGGCCGCGGTGCCGCCCGCTGGGGAAGATCTGCCACCCGCGCCGCGCCGGTGGCTTTGGCCCGCGCCACCCGAGCCAATCCTCGAGCATCTGCGAGCGCCGTGGACCACACCTGAACCCGGCTGTCGACGTCTTCCACCCAGTCCACCGGCACCTCGTGAACTCGCAACCCGTTGTGTTCGGCGAGCAGCAACAGCTCAGTGTCAAAAAACCAGCCGTCGTCGTGCACATGCGCCAACAACGGATGGACTACGTCGGTGCGGGCTGCTTTGAACCCACATTGCGCATCGGAGAACCGGGCACCGTGAGTGAACCGGATCATCGTGTTGTAACAGCGGGAGATCACCTCACGGCGGGAGCTACGCACGGTGCGCGCACCGGGTGCCAACCGCGAACCGATCGCGACATCGGAGTGGCCGTTGATCAGTGGAATGACCAGCGGCAGCAACGCGTCCAAGCCGGTGGATAGATCAACATCCATATAGACGACGACGTCAGCGTCGCTGTAGGTCCAAGCCGTGCGGAGCGCGTGGCCGCGTCCCTTGCGATCAAGGTGCAGCACCCGTATCCGATCATCGGAGGCGGCGAGTTCTCTCGCCACATGCAAGACCCCGTCGGTGCTGGCGTTGTCCACCACAGTGATCGTCCACTCGAAAGGTAACTGATCATCCAGGAATGAACGCAACACCCGGAGGCAACCAGGAAGCGCCCGTTCCTCGTTGTAGACCGGCACCACGACGTCTACCGTGGCCGCCTTCCCCACCGACCACCGTCTCGGGTCGACGTCGGGAGCACCCTGGTATGTGGTCGCCACCATCACCCTCACCTCACCCTGGAGAGCCGTTCGAAACCTGCGCTGCTAGTTATGGCCCAGTGGGGTGTGAGCAAGCTGCACACAACCTCACAGTTTCCTGGGAGACACCACGAACAGTGACGGCCGGCTCAGCAGTCCGTGCACACCCACTGCCGCACGTCCTTGCACCACCGATGAGTTCCGCGCACAGGCGCGGTCACTACCGTCATCCGGGACCGGCCCGGGCGAGAGAGGATGACCGATGCCGAAGACCGTTCCGTGTCTGTGGTTCGACGGACAGGCAGAGCAGGCGGCAGCGCACTACACCGCGATTTTTCCCCGCTCTGCGATCCTCGGGGTGACTCGTTACGGCCCCGGGACGCCTGGGCCCGAAGGCGGCGTGATGACTGTCAGCTTCAGCCTTGATGGGCAGGAGTTCGTCGGGCTCAACGGTGGGCCGCAGTTCAAGTTCACCGAGGCCATCTCCTTCCAGGTCCGCTGCGCAGACCAGGAGGAGGTCGATTACTACTGGGACCGGCTCTCCGAGGCCGGGGAGCAGGGGCCGTGCGGGTGGGTCAAGGACCGGTTCGGCGTCTCATGGCAGATCGAGCCGACTGTGCTCCTTGAACTGGTCAACGACTCCGACCCAGGCCGGGCGCAGCGAGCTTTCCAGGCCATGCTCAGCATGGGCAAGATCGAGATCGCGGAGCTGCTGAGGGCGGCTGATCAGCCACCAGCCAGCGGTTCCTGATCCCGTAGGCCCCGCGCCAGACGGGTGCGATCGTGTGCCCGCAGCAGTCGCAGCAGTGCAGCCTCCAAGCGGGTTCTGACGTCCTCATCGGTGAGATCGGTGGTTCCGGCTCGGCGCACCGCTGCCAGGATCGTTCTGCCTCCGACGTAATGCTCCACCACGCGCGGGTCCACGTAGGAGGCTTTGGCCACTGCGCGGGTGTTACCGAGGTGCTCGGCGACTTCGTCCAGTGCGGCGTTGATCACCCGGACGCGGCCACGCTGTGACGTCGGTACACCGCCAGCGGCGCTTTCGGCGAGCACGACCGCGGCCAGCACCGTCGCATTCCAGGTGCGTAAGTCCTTGGCGCTGAACTCGTTACCGGCCAGTTCCTTGAGCCGGGTATTGATGTCCTCGGAGCAGACGTCGCGCCAGCCGTCACCGGCACGGTAGGCCAGCAGATCTTCACCGCCGCCCTGCCTCCGGAGTAAGGAACGCACCACTGCGTACAGCGCCGGGTCCCGTAAGGTGATCGTCCGCTCGATGCCACCCTTTGCGGGGTAGCACAATTCGATGCCGCCGCGCCGCAGCCGCACATGCTCACGGCGCACGGTGGCCAGGCCGAAGCTGCCCTCGTCCTCCCCGGGTCCCGGCGCGTACTCCTCACCGCCGACCCGGAACACGCCGATGTCGAGCATCCGCAGCGCCGCGGCCAACACCCGGTCACAGCCCAGACCTCGGCCCTCGAGCTGCTCGCGGATCTGCGAGCGCACCGCAGGCAGCCGCCGGCCCAGCCGTAACACCCGGTCGTGCTTGTCCGCGTCGCGGCGACGTCGCCACTCGTCGTGGTAGCGGTACTGGCGCCGACCGGCGTCATCAGTGCCCACCGCCTGGATGTGGCCCCCCGGCAGCGGGCAAATCCAGACGTCGCGCCAGGCGGGAGGCACAGCCAGGGCCCGGATCCGCGCCACGGTGCCCGGATCGGTGATGGGCGCACCGTCCTGGTCGTGGTAGCTGAAACCGCGCCCACGGCGGCGCCGGGAATACCCTGGATCGCTTGGGTCAACTCGTTGCAACCGCACCAGACCTCCACCACCGCGTCGCGCCAGACCCCGATCAAGTACCCAGTTGGCGCATGAACGCGACCGACTCGGGGAAGATTTGTGGCGTGACTCGCAGCGACGTGGGCAATCAAGCGGATTCGCCGACCCAGATTCCGGCCCGGGGATGGCGTCAGGTGCTCAGGCGCGCGATCCACCAGAGCCAGCAAGACAACATCTCGCTGCTGGCTGCGGGCGTGGCTTTCTTCGGATTTCTCGCGTTGTTTCCGGCGCTGATCGCGCTGGTGACCCTGGTCGGGCTGGTGGCTGATCCCGAGCAGATCACCCAGCAGGTGCAGAGCTTCACCGCGGGGCTGCCACAAGCCTCCCGCCAATTGATCGCAGATCAGCTGACCGCCATTACGCACAGCAGCGATGGGGCGCTCACTACAGGGCTGGTGATCTCGTTGCTGGTCGCGCTGTGGAGCGCATCGAGCGGGACGTCGAACCTCATGTCCGCCGTGAACATCGCTTACAAGGAGAAGGAGACACGAAGCTTCCTGAAACTTCGCGCGGTAGCGCTGCTGCTCACCGTAGGTACGGTCGTGTTCCTGGCCTTGACCCTGGCCCTGATCGCGATCGTGCCCGTGGTGTTGCACGCAGTGCCGCTGGGCCCACTCGGCACGGTGCTTGCCCAGGTGGTGCGCTGGGCGTTACTCATCGCCCTGATCATCACTGGGCTGGCGGTGCTCTACCGGGTTGCTCCGGATCGCGATCCGGCAAAGTTCCGGTGGGTCACCGTAGGCAGCACTGTGGCGGCGCTGCTGTGGTTGCTCGGCAGCGCCGGATTCAGCCTTTACGTCAACTTCTTCGGCAACTACAACAAGACCTACGGCGCGCTGGCCGGCGTGATCGTGCTTTTGTTGTGGCTGTACCTCACGTGCTACATCGTCCTGCTCGGAGCAGAGATCAACGCCGAGGCCGAGCTGCAGACCGCGCGGGACTCCACGGTCGGAAAGCCACAACCGATGGGGCAACGCGGTGCAGTCGTCGCCGACACCATGCCCCCGATATCCCAGTGATTGGCAGCGGTCACGAGCGCACGGATAGTTGACGCCTACCTCAGGTGATCGGCGAACCGCCGGTCACCCCAAGGACCTCCGAAGTCATATAGCTCGATTCCTGAGAGGCGAGAAACACGTAGAACGGTGCGAGCTCGGCAGGCTGCGCCGCTCGCCCCAGGGGCGCCTGCGCACCGAAGGACTCCAGTTTGTCCTTGGACATGGTGGCGGGGATCAACGGGGTCCACACCGGGCCAGGTGCAACGGAGTTGGCGCGGATACCCCGCTCGACGAGGTCGTGCCCCAGCGCCTTGGTGAAGTTCACGATCGCGGCCTTGGAAGCTGCGTAATCCATCAGGTGAGGCGAGGGCTGGAACGCCTGGACCGAAGAGCTGGTGATGATGGTGGAGCCGGGCGTCATATGTGGTACCGCCGCCTTGCACAGCCAGAACAGCGCGTAGACGTTCGTTTTCATCACCCGGTCGAATTGCTCGGTGGTGATGTCCTCGAGTCCACCGTCCTGTGACATCTGGTATGCCGCGTTGCTGACCAGAATATCGATCTGCCCGAACTCCTGCACTGCGCGGTCGACCACCTCGCGACAGTGCTGCTCGTCACGGAGGTCACCCGGCACCGTGATGGCCCGACGGCCGGCGTCGGAGACCCAGCGGGCGGTCTCCCGCGCATCATCCTGTTCCGACTCCAAGTAACTGATGAGCACGTCCGCCCCTTCCCGAGCAAACGCGATCGCCACCGCCCGACCGATGCCAGAGTCACCGCCGGTGATGACGGCCTTTTTGCCCGTCAAGCGGCCGAGGCCCCGGTAGCTGTGCTCACCGTGATCGGGCTGCACGTCCATATCTCGGGTACGGCCCGGGTACTCCACTGTCTGATTGCCGCTGCCCGGCGCCGCATGCTGCTTCGTGGGATCCTGCTGGGTGAACTGGTCCTGGCTCACGATAGGTCTCCGCTGGTTGTGGTCGGTCGGTCAGCCACTCGGCGGCGGCGATGACCTCGGTTGCGGTGATGCGCAGCAGGCCCGGGTCGGGCCGGTCCGCGAAGGTGTCCCCGGTGCTGCCGGCCCACAGCGCAACATGCTGCGGACGCTCTGGAGGCGGCCCCCAGTGCTGCGGGGACACCGGGCCGAAAAGCACCACCGACGGCGTGCCGTAGGCGGTGGCGAGATGAGCGATGCCGGTATCACCACACACGACCAGCGATGCCTCGGCGACCGTGGCGGCGAACTGGGACAGCGTGGTGCGCCCGGCGAGCACCGCCTCGTCGGGCAAGCCGGCGCTGGCGGCTACCGAGGTTGCCAGCGGCCGCTCGGCCGCACTGCCCGTCACCACGACCCGTCGCCCTCTCCCCGCCAGCCGGCGAGCGACCGCCGCATACCGGTCGATGGGCCAGCGCCGCGCGGGGAACCCGCAACCGGGATGCACGATGATCGCCTCCGGTGCCGGGGTCAGTGCCCCGGGGCGCGCCAGTGCCAGATCTGACGGATCGGCGGCAATGCCGGAGTACTCCAGCAACCGGCACCACCGGCGCACCTCATGCAAGTCGCTATCCCACTCGGGACCAGGCTTCCCGGGGCCGGAGTGGGTGAGCAGGACGGTGGGACGCAGTTCTTGCAAGGCGTGGGTGCTCTGCGGTCCCCGTCCGTGCAGGTTTACCGCCACGGCCGGGGGTGGTCCTTCCCAGCCCAGTGGTCCCAGCCGGTCAGCCGCCGTCGGTGTCCGATGAAGCACGGTGGGCAGTAGATCATCCACGGCTCCGGTCAGCACCGCCAGCTCGCGCAGCGCGGCCGGAGCGGCCAGCGTCAACCGGTGAACTGGGTATGCCGACCGCAGGCCGCGCAGCGCCGGCACCGCCGTCAGCAAGTCACCCACGCCGAGTGCGCGGAGTACCAGCACCGTGGGGCGGCTCACGGCCAGGAGGACTCGTGTGACGAACAGACCACCATCTCCCGGACCTCGCATCCGGGAGGTTGGCGCAACGCGTGGATCACGGCTGCCGCCACGTCCTGCGGACGGTTCAGCTTGGCGTCCGGTGGCGGCTTGTACTGCTCATCGCGGCCGTCGAAGAATGCGGTATGCATGCCGCCGGGTATCAGCAGGGTCACCCCGATCCGTCCGGCGGTCTCCGCGGCGAGCGCACGAGTGAAGCCGATCACCCCGAACTTGGCAGCGCAGTACGCCGTCGCGTCCGGACATACCCGCAGACCGAGAGTGGACGAGCAGGTCACCACCGTTCCCCGGGAGCGCTCCAGGTGCGGCAGCGCGGCTCGCACCACCCTCACGGTGCCGAGGAGGTTGACCGCAACCACCCGTTCCCAGTCGTCGGCGGGCACCTCGCCGAACGGGCCGCAGGAGTCGATCCCCGCTGCGGTGAACACTGCCTGCAGCCGGTCGCCGCCAGCCGCCACCAGGGCGGCTACCGCATCCTCGGTGGCGGTCCGATCGGCCAGATCCGCCTGCACGTAGTCCACCTCGGTTGAGGGAACGTTGCGGTCGAGCACGAGCGGGCGTCCGCCAGCGGCAAGGACGGCCTCTGCGGTGGCCGCGCCGAGCCCCGAGGCACCCCCGGTGATCAGCACATTGCCCAGTGACCTCGAACCCAGCGGCCTCATACGTTCTCCCTCCTCCGGAGCCGGGCTTCTGGCCGCGCCGCGGTCCGCGCGGCCGACACCAGCCGGCTTGTTGAATACCCGCTGACCAGCGGGATGAGCACGATCTGCCCGCCGTGCCGGCGGACCACAGGCGCCTCCGGCAGGTCGAGGATGGTGTAGTCGCCCCCTTTGACCCACAGGTCGGGTCGCAGCATCTCCAGCAGCGCGGTGGGGGTGTCCTCCTCGAACATGATCACCGCGTCGACCGGTTCCAACGCTTCGAGCAGCGTGATCCGATCGGATGCCGGCACGATCGGCCGGTCCGGGCCTTTGCGTCGGCGCACCGACTCATCAGAGTTGACACACACCACGAGGGTGTCTCCCAGCGCACGGGCTTGCCTGAGCAGGCTGAGATGCCCAGGATGCAGCAGGTCGAAGCAACCGCCAGTGGCCACCAGCCTGCCCCCACGACGACGTAGCCGTGCCACGACATCCGCCACGGGCAGCCGGCCATCGGGTACCGGCTCATGCTCAATGGGCGGTGCTGCGGTGGGCAGTGAACTGACCGACGCGGCGCCCCCGGCTGCGACGAACCGCGACGCGCCGCGGACCGCGGCCGCTACGGCCGCGCTGGCTGAGCCGGTGGCGAGCAGAGCGCCGGTGACGGCGGCAGCGAAGGCATCACCGGCACCGCAGGTGTCGCAGTCAGCAGGGACATCGATGTCGGGCACCGGCACCGCCGTGCACTCCTCGGCCGTGGCCAGTACTGCACCGCGGGCACCGAGGGTGACCGCCACTGCGTCGCACTGCCATGACTCGCGCAGCGCCGCAGCGGCCGCCGGGGTCTGCGCCGTAACATCCGGGGCCGGGGCCGGGGCAAACCCCGCGGCCTCGGCCTCATTGGGCGTGACCAAGCGGCACCCCGGCACCGGCCGGGCTCCCCGGGGATGCGGGTCCCACACCACGGGCACCCGGCTCACCAGCCCGGCGATGGCGTTCCGGACGCGCGGATCGGCGGTGACACCGCGCCCGTAGTCGGAGACCAGAACCGCGTCGGCATCGCGCAGCACGGTCGGGAAGCGATCCCCGATCGGTGCGCCGACGGCTCGGCCGTCGCCGTCGTCCACCCGCAGCAGCGAACGATCACCAGCGCGGATGCGGGTCTTGCAGACCGTCGCACCGCGCAGCGGCATCCACACCACCTCAACATGTGCGGCGAGCAGCTCGGCAAGCAGCCGGGCCTGCGGGTCGGTTCCCAGCGCAGTCACCAACACCACGTCGTGGCCCTCCCGCGCGGCCAGCAGCGCCGCCAGACCTGCCCCGCCGGGGCGCCAGCACTGCGCCTGGACGTCCACTACGGGAACCGGTGCGTCCGGGCACAGCCGATCCACGCTGCCCTCGATGTCGCTGTCGAGCAGAGTGTCGCCGAACACCAGCACCCGAGAGCCGGTCATAGCTGCGGTTCCCACGCAACCACGCCCAGCGTGTCATCTATCGAGATGCACAGTGCGTGGACGATGGCGAGGTGGATCTCCTGCACGGTCGCGGCGCTGGGAGCCTCCACCGCGATGGCGTCGTCGCACAACGCTGCCAGCGTGTTGGGGGCCGGACCGGTCAGGGCCCACGCGGTCATGCCGACCTCGTGCGCCGCCTTGGCTGCGGAGACGACATTGCGGCTGACGCCGCTGGTGGACAGTGCGATGAGCACGTCGCCTGAACGGCCGTGCGCGAAGACCTGGCGAGCGAACGACTCATGTCCGCCGTAGTCGTTGCTGATCGCGGTGAGCGCGGAGGTGTCGGCGTGCAGGGCGATCGCGGACAACGGGCGCCGCTCATGCCGGAACCGCCCGACGAGCTCGCCGGTGAGATGCTGGGCCTCGGCGGCACTTCCGCCATTGCCGCAGGCGAGTAACCGGCCGCCGCCGTCCAGTACACCGGCCAGATGGCGTCCCCATGACTCGATCCGTGAGCCGGCGCTGTCCTCGATCCGGGCCAAGGCGATCCGCAGGGCGATAAAGTGCTCCCGACTCATGATCAACCTCCCGGCACGGTGGCCGTCGCGACCTCGGTGCCGGCCAGCACCCGGCGATAGAGCAGCTCCATCTCGGCGGCGATCCGGTCCCAGCCGTAGCGGGACCGCGCCCGAATCGCCGCGGCTGAGCCGATCGCGGCCAGCCTGGCGGGATCGGCGAGCAGTTCCCGCAGCCGCTGGGCCAGCGCGGCGGGGTCGCGTGGCGGCACCAGCGCACCGGTGCGACCGTCCAGGACGGTGTCGAGGTGCCCACCCACCGCCGAGGCGACGACCGGCACCCCGCAGGCCATCGCCTCCAGCGGCACCATCCCGAACGGTTCGTACCATGGCACGCTGACCAGCACGTCCGCCGAGCGCAGCAACGCCGGTACGTCCTCCCGGGGAATCTGGCCGACGAGGTGCACCCGCTCATGGACCCTGCACGCTTGGGCAACCGCAGTCAGCCTCGCCAGCTCCGCGTCCGCGATCGCGTCTCCGCCGCCCGCGATGACCAGTTCCGCGCCGGGTACCTCGCGGAGGGCCCGGATAGTGGTCTCGACGCCTTTGCGTTCGACCAACCGCCCCAGCGACAGGATGCGATACGCGCCGTTGCGCGATGCCCGTGGTCCCCTCGGGGTGAACCGGTCGAGATCCACTCCGCACGGCACCACGGCGATCCGCTGGGCCGGCACGCCCAAAGCGGCGAGTTCGGTCACCTCGTCAGAGCACGTCGCCACCACCAGCGCCGCGTCGCGCGCGATCTTGGCTTCCAGGCGTAGGCGGGACGGCGGGCTAGGGTCTGCCGCACCCTGGTGTCGCCGCTTGACGGTGCCGAGCGCGTGGAAGGTCTGCAGCACCGGGATACCGATGCCACGGGCACCGCGATGAGTAGCCAGACCGCTCATCCAGAAGTGCGCATGTGCCACGTCCGGCGGCTCCACCAGCCATCGCTGTGCGAGGTGATCACCGAACTCGGCCATATAGGGCAATAACGCGTCCTTGGGCAGGATATCGGCGGGTCCGGCTGACACATGTTCCACAGTTACCCCAGGCCCCGCCCGGACCCGATCGGGCAGCTCACGGCCATCGCGGCGGGTGTAAACCGTCACATGGTGCCCACGCTCACCCAGCGTTCGGGCGAGCTGCGCCACGTGCACGTTCTGCCCACCCGAGTCGGCCCCGCCAATTGCCGCGAGCGGGCTGGCGTGTTCGGAGATCAGGTCGATCCTCATCGGCGCACCTCCTTGAGCAGCTGGTCCCAGTCGGTACAGAACCGCTCGAGCGAGTACCTCCGGGAAGCGGCGGCTCGGGCCGCCAGACCGGTGTGGTGAGCGAGATCGGGGTCGGCGACGAAGGCACGCAGCGCCTCGGCGAGGAGCTCTACCCGGGTGGATACCACCCCAGCGTCCGGGGGCACCGCTTCCACGACCTCGGTCGTGGCCAGCGCGACCACCGGCATGCCCAGGTGCATGGCTTCCAGCAGCGACAGGCCCAGCGAGGTCCAGCGGATGGGGTGCAGGTACACCCGGCGCCGGGCGAGCTCGGCGTGCATCCGGGCCTGTGGCAGATCCTCGAAGGTCGCGATCCGGTCGTGTCGTGGCAGCTGCGAGACCGCCATGCCGAAGACGTCCAGCGGTGCCTGCCCGGCGAAGCCGGGAAGCAAGTCGGTCCCGGTGACTCGTCCTCGGCGGACAGGTTCGTTGATCACCACCCCAGCATGCGCAATTTCTCCGGTATAGCGGTAGCCCGGGTCGGGAATGCCGTGCTCGATCACCAGGGTCGGCGCCCGGCCGCAGTCCCAGAACAGCTCGTTGAACGGCGTGACATGCACGACCGGGATGTCGGACCGCTCAGCCATCGGATGCCGGGTGCCGGGCACATCACCCCGCGGCGCGTTGTGCTCGACGTAGACAGCCGGCAGATCACGTCCGGGCCGGCGGCCCAGCCATTGCTCGGCGAGTCCCAGCTCGTGGGGGCGCTGCAACACGACGACATCGACGTGCGCGTCGGCCAGCGTCTCGGGACTGATCTCGAGTGCGCTGGGCGGCCAGTCGAAGGTCCGCGCCCGCCCGCGGCCATCAGCGTCACGTTCGGGCGTCACCGGTACCAGGTAGGTGTGCGGTCCCTGCACGAACGCAGTACTCCAGGAGCCGTGGACATGCCAGTGCAGCACCCTCATGCCGGTACCCCCGTCTGGACCGGCGCACGGACGCCCACCAGCGAGTCGACCGCTTCGACGACGTCAGCCGGACTCACCCCGGACAGGCACGGGTGCCCGGGTACCGGGCAGTGCCGTGCGCGGGTGTCACGGCAGGGCGCGTGCTGATCACCGAGCAGCACGGTGGGCACGCCGTAGGGCGCCCACCGCGCGGCCGGCACCACCGGGGCGAACAGCGACACCACCGGCGTGCCCACCGCAGCGGCCAGATGCGCCGGCCCGGTGTTCCCCGCGACCACCACGCAGGCACGGTCGAGCACGGCGGCCAACGTGCGCAGATCCGTGCGGCCACCGAGGTCGACGCCGGCGTCGCCGGCGACCTGGGCAGTGAGATGGCGCTCGCGGTCAGAGCCGGTGACCACGACCCGGTGCCCGGCAGCGGCCAGGGCACGGACGGCTTGGGCGCAGTGTTGTGCGGGCCACTCCCGGGCCGGGACCGAGGCACCCGGGTGCACCACGACGTACCCAGCGGCGCCGGTGAGGTGCTCGACAGCGGGTAGTGGCCGGCGCACCGCGAGCCGTCCATCGTCTCCGGCTGGCAGCGGGTAGCCGGCGGCACGGGCCAGGTGCAGCGCCCGGTGCGCTTCCGGCGGGTCGCCCGCGACGTGGTGGCGCAGATCGAGCAGCGAGCCGGGGTAGTCCTCGCTGATCGCGCCGATCCAGGCAACCCCGGCTAATCGGAGCAGCAGGGCCAGGGGCAGCGGCGACTGGTGGAACGACGTGAGCAGCAGAGCGCCGCGAGGTTGCAAGGAGCGCACCGCGTCGTGCAGTGCCGCCACATGTGCGGCCGTGACCGGCACAGGCTCAGGGTCGATCCAGGGCGCACACCACTCGAGGACCCGGTCGGCTCCGGGAAGTAGCTCCGCGGCTGCGCTGCCATGCGGGCCCGTGAGCATCACCACGGTGTCGACGTGCGCGGCGACCGCCCGGACCGCAGGTCCGGCCAACAGGACGTCCCCGGCGTTGTCCAACCGGGCGATCAGGACGGTACCACCCATCGGGGCCGGGCCGGCGTTCACGGGACTCGCCCTGACAAGGCGAGCTCGACCGCCGCGGTGATGTCCGGTGCGACCTCAGGGGCGGCCCGGATCTCCTGGTCCAGGGTGCGGGCAGTAGGCACCAGAATTCCGCGGGCACCCGCAGCGGCGGCCGCGGTGACGTCCGCTCCGGTGTCCCCGATGACCACGCAACGGTCCACCGGCACGCCCAGCTGCGTGGCGGCGTCTTTCACCAGCCCCGGTGCCGGCTTGCGGCAGCCGCAGCCGTGGTCCTCGCCGTGGCAGCAGATGCTCCATGCATCGAACGGACCGAGCAGTTCCGTCACCCTCGTGTTGACCTGCTCGAGCTGCTCGCGGCTGATCAGCCCACGGGCCACGCCGGATTGATTGGTCACGACGCCGACCGGGATGCCGATGTCGCGGAGCCGGTCCAGCGCCTCCCGGGCACCGGGCACGGGCGCCACCGCGGCGGGATCGGCGTTGTAGGGCACGTCGTGAACGAGGGTGTCGTCGCGGTCGAACAGCACCGCGGCGGGAACCGCGGTGGCCGGCGACACCCGCCGCCAGCGCAGTTCCCCGGCCATCCGGTGCCAGCACGCCGCTGGTGGGATGGCGAGGCTGGTGGCCAGCATCCGGCCGATCTCGTCGGCGGTGCGCGGGCCCGGCAAGATCCGGTGCAGCGCGAACTCCGCGGTCAGCGCAACCCAGGCGAGGCCCGCCGCGCTGGCGACCCGCGGGTGCCGCCGTGCCGCGGCGCCGAGCATGACCACCGCCGCGGCGGTGGTCAGCGCATGGCGCCGCAGCCGGCCAGGGCCGTCCCCGATCCGGTGCCGCCAGCCGGACCCGTGCCGCCGCCGCATCAGGACATCGTCGGCGTTGCCGTGTTGCGCACGTACGCTGGCCAGTGGTCCCGAAGGGCGTACCGGGTGCACCGTGCGCCGCTGCCCTGTGACGATGTGATAGCCGGCGGCGATCACCCGCAGCGCCAGGTCGGCATCCTCGCGGTAGGCCCGGCCGAAGCGTTCGTCGAAGCCACCGACGCGTTGCAGCGCGGCGCGCCGGTAGGCCATGTCCGCCGTGATCCACCGTGCGTCGGCCAGACCGGCGGTGCCGCGTTCGACATCGGTGGGGCGGCGATCGGTGGGCAGCGGCACCTCGATGCATCCTTGACTTGCGCCTACATCCGCGGCGAGTCCGTCCAGGTCTCGCGCCAGTTGCGCGGTCCAGCCCGGTCCGGGCACGACATCGTCATCGAGAAACGCAACCCACTCAGTGCCCACCGCGCGCCAGCCCGCGTTACGGGCTGCGGCCGGTCCCCGTCCCCCCGTCCGCAGCACCCGCACCGGGACACCCATCTCAGGCGCTTGCAGCGCTTGCCCGCTGCCCGAGGCCCGGTCGTCAACCAGCACGATCTCTGCTGGCGCTTGTGAGTGGCATTGAGGGCTATAGCCCTCAATGCCACTCACAAGCCGGACCAGGCTGGCCCGGCCAATTGTGGGGATCACCACCGCGTAGCTCATCGGGTGAGCTCGCAACGGCGCAGCAGGAAGGGTCCGAGGGCCAGTACGTCGATGGGGGCCGAGCCGAAACACTCCAGCGCGTCACGTGGATCGTCCACCATGGGACGCCCGGCGGTGTTCAGGCTGGTATTCACCACTGTGGGCAGTCCGGTCAGCTCAGCGAAACGCTCCAGCAGCCGGGCCAGCAGCGGCTCGGTATCGCGATCGACGGTTTGGATACGCGCAGTGCCGTCAACGTGCACTACTGCCGGGATGCGCTCGCGCCAGTGCGGCACCACGTCGTGCACGAACAGCATGTACGGGCTGGGGATCGGCCCGCGGGTGAATAGTTCACCGGCGCGTTCGGTGAGCACCATCGGCGCGATCGGCCGGAACTGTTCACGTCCCTTCACGGCGTTGAGCCGGTCGAGATTGCCGGCGTGACCGGGATGGGCGAGCAGCGACCGGTGGCCCAACGCGCGCGGACCAAACTCGCTACGCCCCTGAAACCAGGCCACGATCGCGTCCGCGGCCAACGCTTCAGCGACAGCGGTGGCCACATCCGGTGGCCGCTCGTAGCGGATGTGCGCGGAGTCCAGCCAGATGGCCAGCTCATCGTCGGTGAAGCTGCGGCCGAGATCAGCGCTTGGCATTGGGGCTGCCGGTTCGCCAAAGACCTGCGCGAGGTGCAACGCACCGCCCAGCGCAGTGCCCGCGTCACCCGCAGCGGGTTGCACCCACAGCTCGTCGAAGGGCCCTTCGGCCGCGAGCCGGGTGTTGGCAACGCAGTTCAGCGCCACCCCACCGGCCATCGTGAGCCGCCGCTCCCCGGTGCGTCGGTGCAGCCACGCAGCCAGTTCCAGCAGCACTTCCTCCAAACGCGCCTGCACAGCGGCGGCGAGCTCGACGTGCTGAGGCTCCAACACCTCACCAGGTAGGCGCCGCTTCGCCAGCTCGGACCAGTCGATGGGCCGCACCACGAAACCACCGTCACCGGTGGCCCGGACGAGAGCCCGCAAGTCGGGCAGCAGCCGCGGCTCGGCGGCTGACAGCCGGCCATAGGAGGCCAGTGCCATCACCTTGTACTCGTCCGACGATCGCAGAAAGCCCAGGTGCTCGGTGACCTCCTCGTACATCAGGCCCAGTGAATGTGGAAGCTGCTGACTGGCCAGCACTTCCAACTCGCCATCGCGATAGCGGCCACCCAGGTAGGAGATCGACTCCCCGCGGCCGTCGGCGACCAGCACCGCGGAGTCACGGAATGGTGCTGCGAGGCCAGCGGAGGCAGCGTGGGCGACGTGGTGCGGTACGAACTGCACGGCGGCTGGGTCCAGCCCGGGCAGCGCGGTGGCCAGGAAGTGCGGTGCGCGCCGGGCGTAGGTGGTGCGGAGGTCCTCCCACCGCTCATCCAGTCCCCCCAAGCCCGGCTGCACCAGCGCCGGGTCATATGAATAGGCGACAGCGTCGAGATCTTCAGGATTGATACCCGCCGTCTCCAGGCACCAGCGGGCGGACAGCTCAGGGAGTTCCCATGCGGAAAATGGCACCGGTCGCTTACCGTGCTTGCGGCGATTGAAGCGCTCCTCCTCAGCGGCGGCCACGATCTGTCCATCGATGACCAGCGCCGCGGCGGGATCGTGAAAGATCGCGTTGATGCCAAGAATGCGCACGCCACTCCCCCCATCCCATGGGTGGCGCGCGGCCACCAACGGATCACCTATATGTGATTTCCCCGGCGGCGTGGCTCCTAAACGCGGGTGCCTCTCGGCCGCGATGGTGGCGGTGGGGGGAGGGCGGCGCCGGCCAGCTGCGAACGGAACCAGGCGATGGTGCGGGCAAGTCCGTCGCGGAGCTCGACTCTCGGTTCCCACCCGAGCAGTTTTTGGGCCAACGTGGTGTCCGGGCGGCGCACCCGCGGATCGTCGACTGGACGCTCGATGTGCCGGATCGAGCCGGGTGACCCGCTGAGCTCGATCACTGTTTTGGCCAATTCGATGACCGGTAGTTCCAGCGGACCGCCGATGTTCACTGGACCCGCTGCGTCCGATTCGGCCAGCGCGAGGATGCCCCGCACGGTGTCGTCGACATAGCACACCGAACGGGTCTGGCTGCCATCGCCGGTGACTGTCAGTGGCTCGCCGGCGAGCATCTGGCGGATGAAGGTCGGGATGGCCCGTCCGTCGTCCGGACGCATCCGGGGACCGTAGGTATTGAAGATCCGCACGATAGCGGTGTCGGTCCCGCGCGACATCCGGTAAGCGGTGGTGAGCGCCTCGGCATACCGCTTGGCCTCGTCGTACACGCTCCGCGGGCCGACCGGGTTGACATTTCCCCAGTAGCTCTCGGGCTGCGGGTGCTGCTGTGGATCGCCGTAGACCTCGCTGGTAGAGGCGAGCACGAACCTGGCCCCTTTCTCCCCGGCCAGACCCAGCGCGTGAAGTGTGCCGAGGCTGCCTACCTTCAGCGTCTCGATGGGCAGCCGAAGGTAATCGGTGGGGGAGGCAGCCGAGGCGAGGTGCAGCACCAAGTCCACTCGACCCGGCACGTGCACGAAATTCGTCACATCGCACTTGATGAGGCGAAACCGTGGCTCGCCGATTAAGTGCGCGATGTTGGCCGGAGCACCGGTGAGAAAACTGTCCAGGCAGATGACATCGGTGCCCCGGCGCAGCAGTTGTTCGCACAGGTGTGATCCCAGGAAGCCGGCTCCCCCGGTAACCACGGCTCGGCTGAACTTTGTGTTCACCGTTCGGAAGCTACCCCGGCTCAGCTGCCCCAAACCTGATGTACGCGTTTCACGATCCGAAGTGCGGGTATACGAGCTGCTGTGCGTGTTCAGGTGCTCACTGAATTGGCTCGTTCAGCGGTGCTCCGGTGAACAGCGGCGTCACGGTGGTCATCGCGACCCGTGACCGGCGAGAGGAACTGATCCGCACCTTGCAGCACCTCTACGAGCTCACCCCGCCGCCTCCGGTCGTCGTGGTGGACAACGGCTCCACCGACGGCACGGCCCACACGGTACGCGCACAGTTCACCGATCTGACGGTGCTGGCACTGCGGCGCAACTACGGGGCCCCGGCGCGTAACCTCGGCGTTCTCGCAGCCCGTACTCGCTATGTCGCGTTCAGTGACGACGATTCCTGGTGGGCACCTGGCGCGCTGCAGCGTGCCACGGCAGTACTGGACAGCCACCCACGCCTCGGCTTGGTGGCGGCCAGCACCCTCGTCGGCCCGACCCAACGACCCGACCCGGTCAACGTGTTGATGGCCGCGAGCCCGTTACCCCGCCAGTCGGACGCTCCTGGTCCTTCCGTGCTCGGGTTTCTCGCCTGCTCCGCGGTGCTGCGCCGCCAAGCGTTCTGTGGGGTCGGTGGTTTCAGCGATCTGCTGTTCTTTGTGGGGGAGGAGCGGTTGCTCTGCTACGACCTGGCGACGGCCGGGTGGGAACGGGTCTACCTCGACGACGTCGTCGCGCACCACCATCCCTCCGCGCACCGGCCCGATCCTGAGCGTCGGCGGGTACTGGAGTTGCGCAACGCCCTGCTGACCGCCGTGCTGCGCCGGCCTCGCTCGGTGGCCGTCGCAATGGCTGCCGCGCTTGCGCGGAACTCCGGGCGTGATGCGGCCGCCCGTTGTGCCTTACGCCAGGCGCTGGTCAGGCTCCCGGCGGCACTGCGGCGGCGCGCGCCTCTGCCCGCCACCGTGGAGCAACAGGTCCGCATGCTCGAAGACGGTGCGCAGTGACTCCCTGCCGAGTCACCGTGGTGATCATCACGCGGAATCGTCGGTCGGAACTCCTGCGAACCCTGGAGCACATGACCGCTTTACCTGACCGAGCCCCCATAGTGGTTGTCGACAATGGCTCCAGCGATCACAGCGCCGACGCCGTCGCTGACCGCTTCAAGCAGGTGACATTGCTGCGTAGCGACCGAAACCTGGGCGCGCTGGGCCGAAACCTGGCGGTTCGGAACATCGACACGCCGTACGTGGCCTTCTGCGACGACGACACTCAGTGGCGGCCCGGAGCGCTGGCCCGCGCTGCCGACCTGCTCGATGCCCACCCGGGGCTCGCGTCGGTGACCGGCCGGATCCTGGTCGCACCGACGATGGTCGAGGACCCCATCACTCCCGAGCTGCGGGACTCGCCGGTGCCCGGCCCAGCCTGGTTGCCCGGCCCGGCCCTGCTCGGTGTCCTCGCCGGGGCAAGCATGTTCCGCGTCGCTGCGTTCCGGAACGTCGGCGGGTTCTCCCCCCGGCTGTGGCTGGGTGGGGAGGAGGAACTGCTCGCCCTGGACCTCGCAGCTCAGGGGTGGTGGATGTGCTGGGCACCCGACGTGGTGGTCGAGCATGCCCCCTCGGCCTCCCGCGATCCCCGACGCCGTCGGCAGTTGGGTATCCGCAACACATTGTGGACAGCGTGGCTGCGCCGCCCGCTACCCGGCGCGTTGCGACGCACCGGCACGCTGTTGCGCTCGGTGCCCAGAGATCGGGCCAGCGTGGTCGCGGTCGGTGAGGCGCTCGCTGGCCTGGGCTGGGTGCTGCGGGAACGCCGGGTGATCCCGCCAGAGGTCGAGCACGGATTGCGCCTGCTCGAGGAGCCGCAGCGACGTTCCCAGGCACGTAGATACGTCGGCTGAGGCCTCCGGCGCCAGGAGGAGGGATGTGGATCCGTTGCGGATGTGCCGGAGACGGCACACCGGTCAGCCCGTTGCGGAAAGCCTCGGTAGGACTTTCTCGGCGACCTGCTCAGCGAACTCAACCGGATGCCGGTCCGGCATGATCTGCACCTCGGTCGCCCCCAGCGCCGCATACTCAGCCACCTCAGCCGCCTCAGCCACCTCAGCCACTCAGCTACTCAGCCACGAACGCATCGACGTCCGCCAGCGCGGGCCGAGTGGCCAGCACGGTGTTTTCGATACTGTCTGTCGTGGTCCCGGCCTTCGGCGGCGCAGTGCTCCCGCAGTACGTCGAACTTCTGCGCGACCTCGGCGGCGCTGGTGCCGAACACATTGCACGCGTCGGCGTAGCGGGCGACCAGCCGCAGCGTCTTCTTCTCGCCCCCACCGCCAATCATGATCGGCGGGTGGGGCCGAGTGAGCGGCGCGGGCACGCACAGCGTCTCGGCCAGCTGGTAGTGCCGCCCGTCGAATGGGCCGTTGTTCTCGTCCCACATCTGCAGGCAGATCTGGAGCGTCTCCTCCAGCCGCTCGAAACGTTCGCCCACCGGGACCACCGGCGCTCCCAGCCCGAGTAGTGCAGACTCAGCTTCATCGAGGTCCTCCTGATGTCGTGACCGTCCCGGGCACAATGGACAGGGTGCTGCGCGCCGGGCTGGTCCTGCTGGTCGTCGTGATCACGCCGCTCGCGGCGGTGTGGTTGCTGCAGCGCCGCCTGATCTACTTTCCGGACTCCATGATCCCGCCCGCTGGCAGTGTGCTGCCCGGGGCCCAGGAGGTCACGTTACGGACCGAGGACGGGCTGGCACTTGGCGCCTGGCACCTCACCCCAACCGGTGCCGACCGTGGCATCACCGTACTGGTCATGCCGGGCAATGCCGGCTCTCGCACGCTGCGGGCGCCGCTGGCCAATCGGCTGGCAGCAGTGGGTTTCGCCGTGCTGCTGCTGGACTACCGCGGGTATGGCGGCAATCCCGGCAGTCCCTCGGAGAACGGGCTGATCAACGATGCGCGCGCCGCGCGGGCATACCTAGCCGACCACGGTGTAACGGCGGAACGCCTGATCTACTTCGGCGAGAGCCTCGGTGCAGCAGTAGCAACCCGACTCGCCGTCGAGCAGCCGCCGGGTGGGCTGGTGCTGCGCTCGCCGTTCACCAGCCTCGCCGCCGTGGCCTCCCGGCACTACCCACTGCTGCCGGTCCGGCTGCTGCTACGGGACCGGTTCCCGGTGACCGAGCTGATCGGCCAAGTCCGGGTCCCGACGGTGGTCGTCTACGGCTCCGCCGACACGATCGTGCCGCCTGAGCAGAGCGTGGCGGTCGCGGACGCCGCCGGCGGCCCGGTCCGGGCGGTCCCGGTGGTCGGGGCGGACCACAACGACGCCGCCCTGTTGGAGGGGAACGTCATGATCGCTGCCGTGCTGAAGCTCGCTCAGTCACTCACCTGAACCCGAGGGCAGGTCTTCCAGCACGACCAGGTCGTCCTGTCAAAGGCAAACAGCGCAGCGACCAGGGCAGGGCCAGCCAGCATAGGCTGCTGACGTGACCACACAGACCGTTCAGCCGACGACCGTCACCCTCGCGGCTGGAGCCGATGTGCTCGCGGTGTTGGTGTTCGCCGCCGTGGGGCGCAGCTCGCACGCCGAGGCGCTCGATGCGGTCGGGGTGCTGACTACGGCGGCGCCATTCCTGTTCGGGCTCCTGCTCGGGTGGCTGGTTGTCCGGGTCTGGCGGGCGCCGTTACGACTGCCGGTCGGAGTGGCGGTCTGGGCTAGCGTCGCGATCGTCGGTCTCGGCGTACGCGCGGCATTCACCCACCGATTGCCGCTGACGTTCGTACTGATCGCCGCGGCGAGCCTGGCAGTGCTCCTCATCGGCTGGCGGGCTGTGGCGCACCTCATCGGGCGCCCGCGCGCCCAGCGCGCTTGATCGTCTCGCCTGCGAGGTAATGCGAGCACTGGCACCGTCATGCTGAGTCGTACATGAGATAAGCCCCGTGACGCCGCCAGGTCGGGGGTCCAACGGCGTCACGGGGCTCTACTCGTGTCATCGCAGCGGCCTATGGCGGTGTTGCAGATATTCCAACGATTCACCAGTCAGTATGGCTGAGTCCCCACATGGCTACACGGAGTAATCAAACTGCGGTATGCGGTGCATCGCCTCAAGACCGTCCCCGGTGTTGCCCTCCCCTGCCTGTGCGTAGACGATGACCGATCCCTGGATGGCTCAGCACCTCAGCGCGCGTCCGGCCCTGGTCATCGGCACCCCGCGGCGGCCAGCGCGGCGGCATAGATCGTCGTCCCGGTGACGAATGCGGCCTCGCTGGTGTGCGGCAGCCCGAACAGCTCCAGCCAGCTCATCGAAACGATCCAAATCCGCCAGCGCGGCTGGTGTCGGCGTGAGTCTGTCAGCGTGATCCGTGCCCGCGTGATCATCTGTCGTTGCGGCGTCTCATAGTCCAGCGATCACTGCCCATGTCGCGATGGCTCCTGTTGTGCTGGTCCAGCGCCCGTAGGCGGTGTAGTAGCCGACTGCCCAGGTTGTCTGCTCGTTGAGGTGGAACTGCTTGGCAGGCAGATCACCGTTGATCACGGGATCAGACATGTTGCGGACCACGGCCCAACGGGGTGGGTTGGTGAGTTCCGCGCAGGCCAAGCCGAGCACCGCATCTCCCATCTCCACGGCAGCGCCCTCCCTATCGAGCCGATTGGTGGTGGTGCCGTACTCGGCGTAGTCAGTGGTCAGGATCGGGTGGAACTCGGGCATGTCCCGGCCTGCCAGCTCCAGTTTGATGTCCGGGTCATTGCGAGGTGCCTTGATCAGTGGCCCAGAGAAGACAAAGTCCGGGTGTGGTGGTCCGAACGGTGGTTCTGCGAGCTCGGCTACGAAGCGCGTCATCAGGTCCTGCGCGTTGGCCAGCTGATTGGTAGGCAGCGCCCAGTCGCTGCGGTAGGTCTGGCCGTTGAACGGCTCGTTGCGGAACTCATCCTGTAGCCGGAACTTGGCTGCTCAGGTGATGACGACATCACCGAGGCCGAAGTCATCGAAGCACTGC
>DASYMC010000203.1:0-11786 GCA_036009255.1 Pseudonocardiaceae bacterium | reverse complement strand
TCCAGCCGATCTTCCAGCCGGTCACGCTGAACGTCTTGCCGGCGCTGGAAATGGACAGGGTGCGCTGCGCCATTCCGGGCAACGTCGCGATCGGCACGTGTTGTGCTGCGTCGAACACCAGGTGTTCGTAGACCTCGTCGGTGATCACCAGCAGATCATGTTCGATGGCCAGGGCGGCAAGTGCCGTCAACTCAGCGTGTTGCAATACCGTGCCGGTGGGATTGTGCGGGCTGTTGAGCACCAGCGCCCGGGTGGCCGGGGTGATCGCCCGGGCCAGCGCGTCGAGGTCTAAGGCGAACCGGTCGCCGTCGGCGACCAGCGGTACAGCGCATCGAGTTGCGCCGGCTAGCGCGACCGCTGCGGCATAGGAGTCGTAGTAGGGCTCGATGAGCAGGACTTGCTCGCCCTGCTGAACCAGGGCGAGCAGGGCAGCGCTGATCGCCTCGGTGGCGCCGACGGTGATCAGCACCTCGGTATCCGGATCGTGCGCCAGGCCGTAGCGAGCTGCCTGATGCTCAGCGACGGCGGTACGCAGCTCACGGATGCCAGCGCCGGGGGGGTACTGGTTGTGCCCGCTGGCGATTGCCGACCGGGCAACCTCAAGTACGCGGGGTGGGCCGTCGGTGTCCGGAAAGCCCTGACCGAGGTTCACCGCACCCGTACGCGCAGCCAGCGCGGTCATCTCCGCAAAGATCGTCGAGGTGAACGGCTGCAGCCGGGGGACCAGTCCGTGGGTTCGCACGGGCGTCATCCTGCTGCAGTTCGGAGCGTCAAGGCACAATCGGCAACGTGGAGCTGACCAGGAGCGAGCAGGCCAAGCAGCGCGGGCTGCGCCGGATGAAGGCCGTCGCGCTGGCGTTCCTGCTGGGTGCCGCGGTGGTGTACGTGGTGACGCGGCTCTATGCGAATGCTCCGCCCTGGGTCGGGTACGTGCAGGCCATGGCCGAGGCCAGCATGGTCGGTGCGCTGGCCGACTGGTTCGCGGTGACGGCGCTGTTCCGCCACCCGCTGGGGCTGAAAATCCCGCACACCGCAATCATTCCGCGCAAGAAGGACGCGCTCGGGGAGAACCTCGGGGACTTCATAGGCGCCAACTTTCTTGCCGAGGTCGTGGTGGCCGACAAGCTGCGTCGCGTAGGAGTCAGCGCCCGGCTGGGCAACTGGCTGGCGCAGCCCCGTAACGCCGAGCGTGCCACCGCGGAGTTCGCCACCGCGGTGAGTGCCGTCATGACCGTGCTGCGCGACGAGGACGTCCAAGCGGTGATGGAGAACGCCCTGGTCAAACGCCTGCTCGAGCGTCCGTGGGGGCCGCCGTTGGGACGGTTGCTCGGTCAGTTGCTTACCGACGGGGCGCACCACAAGCTTGTCGACCTGCTCGCCGAGCGGGCCTATGAGTGGGTGCGTGACAACCACGGCGCGGTGCTACGGGTGGTCAGCCAGCGCCTGCCGGGATGGTCGCCAAGGTTCATCGACGAGCTGGTCGCGGACAAGCTGTACGGGGAGGTGTTGTCGTTCGCCTGGGCGGTGCACACCGAGGCCGATCATCCGATGCGAAAGGCCGTGGACACCTTCCTGCTGGAGTTCACTGAAGATCTGAAGACAGATCCGGCGATGATCGAGCGCGCCGAGGCGATCAAGCTGCAGGTGCTGGAGCACCCTGAGGTACAGATTCTGCTCGGGTCCGCGTGGGGCACCGCGAAGAAAATGCTGCTGGACGCAGCCGAGGATCCGTCCTCAGAACTCCGGCACCGGGTCCACGCCGGACTGGTTGCGTTCGGTGGGCGCCTGATCGAGGATGCGGAACTGCGGTCCAAAGTGGACAACTGGCTGGAAGGTGTGGCCCGTTACGTGGTCGCCAACTACCGTGGCGAGATCACCACGCTGATCACCGACACGGTGCAGCGCTGGGATGCTCAGGAGACCGCCCGGAAGGTGGAACTCCAGGTGGGACGCGACCTCCAATTCATCCGCATCAACGGCACCGTTGTCGGCGCCCTGGCCGGCCTCGCCATCCACGCGATCTCCCAATTCATCCTCTGAGTCCCTCGTCCCCGACTGCTCCCCCGACATGGAGACATATCGGGGCCACCGGGCCGGTGTCTGCCCCGATATGTCTCCATGTCGGGGGAGCGGAGGGGGCCGCGTATTCTGGGGAGGTGCTGGAGACGCTCGATTTGTTGGTGTACCAGATCTTGTACTGGGCTGCTGTCCCGGTGGGGATCTTCGCCTTCGTTCATGCCACGCTCCAGCGGGCCGATGCCTACACCGCTGCGGACAAGTTGACCAAGCCCGCTTGGCTGGGCATCACCGGCGGCGCTACCGCTCTATTGTTGCTCAACCTGCTGGTATCAGGCTCGATGCTGTTCTATCTCGTCGGCCTGGTGGCCGTACTGGTCTACCTGGTGGACGTCAAACCCGCGGTGACCGAGGTACAGCGCGGGCCGCGCTGGTGAGATCGCTGAACCGAGATCGTTGAGGGTGTCGGTCCTCCGGCTCAGCACCGGTGGGTGCAGATGAGCATCTGATTGCCGCCGGCTTGGAACTCGTAGTCGACGTCGGTCAGCCGGGCAGCGATACGGCGGTTGGCGAGCTGGGCGAGGAGTTGATCGAGGTGCGGGTACACGCCGGCGCCCATGGCCACGAACGGAAAGATCCGGAGCACCTAGCGGGTGACCCGCATGAGCTCACAGATCCCGTCTCGATGGAATGACAGTCGAACCGGTCGGCGTAGCTGAACAGCAGGTGCGAGCCAGAACCAGGCCAACGGATCGCAGGCGATGGCGTCGCCCCCGGCGGAGTGGATCTCGGCGGTCAGGCTGGCCGCTCCACCGGGACAGTCCAGCAGCCGACGGCGCAGATCTGCATCGGACAGGGCCAACATTGCCCGGTACTCAGCCAGCGAGCGCGAACTGACCAGCACCGCACCGATACCACTGTCGGGCACAGCGGGAGCCTGGAGGCCGGAAGGATCCTGGTCGGGCACGTTGACCGAGCCGAGCCTCACCCGGCCGGTGGCCTAACCTATGCGTGAATATGCATGTATGGTGGCGCGCATGGGTGATCACGGGCACGGGCATGGATCCGCCCCGTCAGACCGTCGGCGGCTGAGCCAGGCGTTGGCGATCATCTCCATAGTGCTGATGGCCGAAGTCGTCGGCGCCGGCCTGACAGGCTCGCTGGCATTGCTCGCCGATGCCGGGCATCTGGCCACGGACGTACTCGGGTTGGCGGTCGCGCTGATCGCCTCCACGCTCGCGCAGCGCCCGCCGAGTCGCTACCGGACCTATGGGCTGGGCCGGGCAGAGATCCTCGCCGCTGCATTCAACGCACTGGTGCTGCTGGTCGTGGGCGCGGTGGTGGCGATCGAGGCGATCACCAGGCTTACCGAGCCGCCGCCGGTCGCCGGTGTCCCGCTGGTGATCATCGGGGCACTCGGACTGGTCGGCAACCTGGCTGCGCTGGCGGTGCTCACCGGCGGCGGATCCGGCGAACCCAGCCTCAACCTGCGCGGCGCGCTGCTGGAGGTGATGGGCGACGCGTTCGGCTCCGTCGCGGTGCTCGGTGCGGCCCTGGTCATGCTGGCCACCGGCTGGCGCCAGGCGGACCCCATCGCGTCGCTGGCGATCGCCGCGCTGATCCTGCCCCGGGCGTTGACTTTGCTCCGCGAGGCGGCGCATGTGCTGCTCGAGGGCACCCCCCGAGGCATGGACACCGCGGAGGTGGACCAGGTTTTGCGCACCGTGCCGGGGGTCCGTGATGTGCACGACCTACATCTGTGGACGATCACGTCGGGCCGGCACGCCGTCTCGGCACACCTGGTCGTCGAGGAGGCTCGGTCGGTGCACTGCGGAGATGCCTCAGTGCTCGACGCCGCCGCGTACGCCCTGCGTACCCAATTCGGCCTCACTCACAGCACCCTGCAGGTCGAGCACGACGACCACGCCGCCCACGAGCACACCTGCTGACCCCCGGCGCGTGTCGCGTCCTGCTGCGCGGTATGTCGGTCGCTCAGGCTCAGATTCAACCCGCCCGGGTTGCCTCCACCAAGGTGATATCGCCACTGATCACTGCACCGGACGGACGGCCCCAGGCGGCGCGGTACACGGCGTCGGCAAGCCCGATCACCGAAGCGTCCGGTTCGGTCACCGCCTCCGGCGCGGTCTGCGGGAGTTGCCCGGCGACCAGCCGCACTGTCCAGGACCGTCCAGCGTCCGCGGCGTGGTAGAGCACCGTGCCGCAGCGTGTGCCGGCAGCCCACGCGTCGGTGTGCCGCTGGATCAGCCGGGTCAGCACCTCCGCTACCCCGTCGGCAGCGAAGTCCGCGTCTACCGCCGAGTCGGTGCCTGCCGCAGCGTGCGCGTCGATTCGATGCACGGTCACCTCATGAGCCATCCGCCGGGACCAGAACGCAGCGGTCTTCGGTGCAGTGGCGGTGAAGTGCCAGACCGGTGTGTCTGGGTCGGTGTTCGCGAGCACGTCGAGCATGGTTGCCAACCGGTCGTCGAAGACGGCGAGCACGTCACCGGCTGAAGGCTCGGCCCGGACCGGAAACGACTGCGGATCGGCGGTCTGCACCACCCGGATGACCATGTCGAAGACCCGGCCGACGTGCTCGAGTAGCCGTTGTACGGTCCAGCCCGGGCAGGTCGGTACCGGCGTTTCGGCATCGAGCGACGCCGCGGTTGCTCGCAGCACCCCGGCCTCGGTCACGATCCGCGACTGGTAGTCCGCTAGTTCCACGACGAGCAGCCTAGGCTCGTGCGCGGCGCCGGCGCCCAGGGCTCTGATGTCGCCGAATTCGACTCCAGAGTTGCCAGACGGGACTGAACAACTCTGCTGTCGAATTCGGCGACGCTAGAGCACGTTCAGGGGTTCGCGGAGTTGCGCAGCCACTTCAGCGTGAACTGATACTCCGATTCCATCAGGGTGGCGACGCTATCGGTGATGAGCTTCTCCACCTTGCCACCGAACAGCGGCAGCGGAACCTCAGCCGTGAGCTGAGCGTTGAGCACGCACCCGTCAGGGTCGGGCTCGAGGCGCATCACGCCGGTGATCGTGCCTGGAGCTCCGTTGACCACCGCGTGCACTTCGCCGGTTGAACCATTCCAGGTCTCGGTACGGCGGATCGTCAAGTCGTCAGGCAGCACCGAGCGCAGGAACGAGGGCATCGCGTCCTCGGGCACCGCCTGATGGAGCACGATGGTGACGCCGCGGGCGTCCTGTTGCCACGTCACCAGTTCGGCGCGCGGGCCGCCCACCGCCTGCAGCTTTGCCTTCAGGTACTGCCGATCGATGAGCACCTCCCGGATGCGCTCCGGTGACGCGGGATACCGGTGCCGAAGCGCCAATCGGCTCGCCATGACCCGCAGGCTACCGTGAGCGCTCGTGACGACACCGGCGCCGCAGAGCCTTGGACGCGACGCGGTCGGCCTTGCTCCGTTCACCACGCTGCGGCTGGGGGGCCCGAGCCGCCGGTTCGTGGAGGCGAGCACGGCTACGTCCTGTGTCGACGCCGTCCGTGCCGCCGACGCGGCCGGAGAGCCCCTGCTGCTGTTGGCCGGCGGCTCCAATGTCGTCGTCGGCGACGGCGGCTTCGACGGCACAGTGGTGCGGATGTCGAGCACCGGAATGCACATCGACGGTGCCGGGGTACTACATGTCGCAGCCGGTGAGGACTGGGATGCGGTGGTCGCTCGCACGGTGGCGGCTGGCTACGGGGGGCTCGAATGCCTCTCCGGCATTCCGGGATCGGTCGGCGCCACGCCCGTCCAGAACGTCGGCGCCTACGGCGTGGAGCTGTCCGACGTGCTACGCGAGGTCGATCTCTACGACCGTCGGCGGGATGTGGTGCAGACGGTGCCTGCCTCGGAGCTGCAGTTGGGTTATCGGACCAGCGTGCTCAAGGGAACCGATGCCGCGGTGGTACTCCGGATCCGGCTCGCGCTCTACCGCGACGGGTGCTCCGCTCCGATCCGTTACCCCGAACTGGCCCGCTTGCTCGACGTCGAGCCCGGCGCCCGGGTGCCCGCCGGGGTGGTCCGGTGCGCCGTGCTGGCGCTGCGCCGGGGTAAGGGGATGGTGCTCGACCCGGACGATCATGACACCTGGTCGGTCGGATCTTTCTTTATCAACCCAGTACTGGACGCTGCGCACGCCGCCGCCACAGTCGAACGGATCCGGCGCCGGGTCGGTCCGGAGGTGACAGTGCCTCAGTACCCCGGTGGCGGCTCGGGCCGGATCAAGCTCTCTGCCGCCTGGCTGATCGAGCGAGCTGGTTTCGTCCGGGGATACCCGGGCCCGGGTGGGCGGGTTGCGCTATCCGGTAAGCACACGCTGGCCCTGACCAACCGCGGCGGGGCATCCACAAACGATCTCCTCGGGCTGGCCCGAGAAATCCGCGACGCGGTAGCCACCTGTTTCGGGGTGACCCTGCTACCGGAACCCACGCTCGTCAATTGCAGTCTCTAAACCGCCGTTCTGAGGACAGACCACACTGATCGCGCCATCAATTACTGGAAACTGGCGAGCGCCGGAAGGCGCGCATTGCGGAGTACTGGTCGCGGGGTTTGACGACGATGAGATCTAAATTGACGTGCGCGGGTCTGGTGACGGCGAACGTGATGACGTCGGCGACGTCTTGGGCGCTCAGCGGCGTGAGTCCGGCATAGACACTGTCCGCTTTCTCGACGTCGCCGCTGAAGCGCACCAGCGAGAATTCGGTTTCCACCATGCCAGGAGCGACTTCCACGAACCGTACCGGCTGCCCGAGGTGCTCGCCGCGCAGCGTGCGGTGCACGGCCGCCTGTGCGTGCTTGGCGGAGGTGTACCCGGAGCCATTGTCATAGATCTCCAGCGCGGCGATCGAGGTCACGGTGACCAGCACGCCGTCCCCGGAGTCGATCAACTTCGGTAGGAACGCCTTGGTCACCCGGAGCATCCCGAGCACGTTGGCCTCCCACATCCAGCGCCACTGGTCCTCTTCGGCATCCAGCGCCGGCTCGAATCCCTTCGCGCCTCCGGCGTTGTTCACCAGCACCCGAGCGGTGGGCACCGCCGCCGCGAAGGCCGCCACCGACTCCGGGTCGAGCACATCGAGAGCCATCGCGGTGCCGTCGATCTCATCAGCGATCTCCTGGCAGAGCTGCACCCGACGAGCCCCCAACACCACGTGAAACCCCGCCCCGGCCAACGCTCGAGCCGTAGCCGCCCCAATCCCACTACTCGCCCCCGTCACGACGGCAGTAGCACGCGCCTCACCCACCTCCCCATCCTGGCCCATGGTGATGGCGGGAAGATGGGCGGGTGATGGGGTGGGTTGGGCGCGCGTTGCGGCGGGTCGCGGTGTTGTCTGTACATACCTCGCCGCTGGACTCGCCGGGCACCGGCGACGCCGGAGGAATGAACGTCTACATCGTGCAGACTGCCACCCGGCTGGCCCGCCACGGCGTCGAAGTGGAGGTCTTCACCCGGGCCACGTCCTCCGGGCTGCCCCCGGTCGTGGATCTCGCCCCCGGCGTCACAGTGCGGCATATCCCCGCTGGACCGTACGAAGGTCTGGCTAAGAACGACTTACCTGCTCAGTTGTGCGCGTTCACCGCCGGGGTGCTCCGGGCTGAGGCGCGCCGCGAGCCGGGCTACTACGACGTGGTGCACTCGCACTACTGGCTCTCGGGCCAGGTCGGTTGGCTGGCGCGGGACCGTTGGGGCGTGCCGCTGGTGCACACCGCGCACACCCTGGCAAAGGTGAAAAACGCCGCGCTGGCTCACGGCGACGTTCCAGAGCCGCGTACCCGGGTGATCGGAGAGGAACAGGTGGTAGCCGAGGCAGACCGGCTGGTCGCGAACACTGCGGCCGAAACCGCTCAGCTCGTCGAGCTCTACGGCGCTGACCCGGCCCGCACAGCCACCATCTCGCCGGGAGTGGATCTGGAAGTCTTCACGCCCGGGCCTCGGGATGCCGCTCGTATTACGTTGGGCCTGCCCCTCGACGCTGTGGTGCTCGCTTTCATCGGCCGTATTCAGCCGCTCAAGGCGCCGGACGTGCTGTTGCGCGCTGCAGCCGAGATGCTGCGGCGCGATCCGGCGTTGCGTGGGAAGCTGCGGGTACTGGTGGTGGGTGGACCATCGGGCAACGGCCTGGCCGAACCCACCGTCTTGCACCAGCTCGCCAGCGAGCTGGGGATCTTGGAGCAGGTGGTGTTCGCGCCCCCGCAAGGAGGCGCCGCGCTGGTCGCGGTGTACCGAGCCGCCGACGTGGTGGCAGTCCCGAGTTACAGCGAGTCCTTCGGCCTGGTCGCCCTCGAGGCACAGGCGTGCGGGACGCCGGTCGTCGCCGCCCAGGTAGGTGGCCTGCCGGTCGCGGTGGCCGATGGCGTGTCTGGCCAGCTGGTGAGTAGCCACCATCCCGTTGACTGGGCCGACGTGCTGTCTGCCGTTGCACTGCGTCCGCAACGGCGCGAGGAACTGGCAACGGGTGCCGCTCCGCATGCACGGAGGTTCTCCTGGGAACGCACGACCGAGGCATTGCTGAGGGTCTACGCGGACGCGGCGACTGCTTACCGGGTAGACGCCCTGGAACGTGAGGTGGCGGTATGAGCCGTCCGGCGCAGCTGGATCAGCTCATCATCGGGGTACTGGACGCCGCTGGCCTCGAGCACGAACACAGCGGGCCGGGGAGCTTCATCATTACCCTGCCGGGAAGTAAGAAATTGCAGACTACCTGCCGGGTGCTGGTTGGTCAGCACGGAGTGCTGGTAGAAGCCTTTGTGTGCCGGCGTCCCGACGAGGCATACCAAGACGTCTATCGCTGGTTGCTGCGCCGCAATGCGCGGCTCTACGGTGTGCACTATGCGCTGGACAAGGCCGGTGACATTTACCTCATCGGCCGGCTAGCTCATCACGCTATGACCGCGCAGGAGTTGGACCGCGTGCTGGGTCAGGTGGTCGAGGCCGCCGATGGTGATTTCAATACCCTGCTGGAGATCGGATTCGCCTCGTCGATCCGACGCGAATGGGCCTGGCGGGTAGCCCGTGGCGAGTCCTTGCACAATCTTGCTGCGTTCGAACACCTGGTGCGTTGACCTAACGTCGATCCGGGATAGGTGGCGGGGCGGCCCGGGGGAGAGGGGGGAGTCGCACACTCGGGCTCGCCCCGCCACTGTTGTCCCGCGTGAACGGATTTCCCTGGGCGGGGGGCACCCAGAGACCCTGGCGGGCCGCGGTCCGACGGGGGGAGGACGAACCGCGGGCTTGCGCTCACCTGCCGGGAAGTGCGGTGGGAGCGGCTAGGAGAGCGGTGACACACTCTCAGCCAAGCGGACGGATCTCAAGGCCTTCATGGCAGTTGACTCCTAGCGCAACCCGATTGGCCTACATGGCGCGCTGACGACCAACCGGGCGGTGATCCACCAACCGGCGTGGCGTACGGCTGGGCTCCCCAGGCGTATGAGACGCTTGAGTCAGGTGAGTAACACCCGGAGTGGTTGGCGCGACAACACAGTGTGCTTGAACCGACGCGGAGAGTGTAACCACCATGCCCTCGGCTGCTCTCGCGGCGACCAAGGAAACGTTCGGTGCGTCGAAGAGGAATAGTCGATCGGGGTGCTACGGAAAGTATCCGGGTGGATGCTGAGGGTCATTATCCCCCGAACGGCAGCGTCGGGGACCGGAATGCTGCTGGTATGAAGTGCGGGCTTGACGGCCGGTTGTAGGATGCACCGATCTCTGGGAGGTAGATGGACATGAGCATGGCAGCGATCCTGGCCGAATTACCGGACATGTGGCGTAGCGCGCTGACCGCGCATGTGCCCGACCCGCAGGGTCGCTGCTGGGCATGCCGCGACGAAAACGGCATCTCGGCGGCTTGGCCTTGTCTGACCCGAGAGGTCGCCGAAGAAGCCAAGTACCTCTACGAAGGCGGGCTTCCGGGAACCTTTGGTGGTCGTCATGCCGCGCGCAAGGTCGACGATTGGCACCCTTAGATCGCGTGTAAAGAACTCCTGCGCAGCAACCCCCTAACGCAGGGAACCCCTAACGCAGGGAACCACTGTGCAACCAGCCTTTCCCGGGGGGCGGGGGAAGCGGGCGACCAGCGGTTCCCTGCAACGACGGTTGGGGTGTCAGCAGGGGGATCCGGTACACCGTCGTCGCAGATTAATTTACGGGCAACCTGACGGTCAGGGCCAGCGCCCGATCGGGCCATTTGATTTTGAGGATATCGGTCCCATTCGTGTGCCTCGACCGCTAGGGCAAACTCCGGACCTGGCCGCAGACCCGATGCTGTCGGCACCTCGCGGGATTATGGATGGCACCGCCTGGCAGGCTGCTGGCATGAGCGTAGGAACCCTCGTGCTGCTCCGCCACGGCGAGAGCGAATGGAATGCCAAGAACCTGTTCACCGGGTGGGTGGACGTGCCGTTGTCGGCTCGTGGGGAGCGCGAAGCGGTGCGATCCGGTGAGCTGATGCGCGACACCGCACTGCTCCCCGATGTGGTGCACACCTCTGTACTGCGCCGCGCAATCACCACCGCCCATCTCGCGCTCGACGCGGCGGATCGGCACTGGATTCCGGTGCGCAGGGACTGGCGGCTCAACGAGCGGCACTACGGAGCGCTGCAGGGCAAGGACAAGATTCAGGTTCGCGAGGAGTACGGCGATGAGCAGTTCGCCCTCTGGCGCCGCTCCTACGACACCCGGCCACCGCCGATAGCGCTCGGCAGCGAGTTCAGCCAGGACGGTGACCCGAGGTATGCCAAGGCGCCGAGCACCGAGTGCCTGGCCGATGTGATCGCTCGAATGTTGCCGTACTGGGACTCCTCGATCGCGCCCGATCTGCGAGTCGGGCGCACCGTGCTGGTGGCCGCACACGGCAACTCGCTGCGGGCCCTGGTCAAGTACCTGGACGGCATCGACGAGCAGACCATCATCGGCCTCAACATCCCGACGGGAATCCCGCTGCGCTACGACCTCGACGATCAGTTGCGGCCGTGCACGCCTGGCGGCGCATATCTCGATCCCGATGCGGCCTCTGACGCCATCGCCATGGTGGCCCAGCAAGGCCGGTAGCCGGTCGGTCGAGACACGTCCGACGCCGGGAATGAACCCAGGGTGAACGACCGAAGAAGATTCGCCCTATCTGACTAGATCTGGTCACTCGGGGTGCGTCGGGACTAGGGATACATCCTCCCGAGGTGCTTACGATTGTGGTGTGACCGTTGCAGCCGTCGTCTTCGTCGCGACCGGCGCGCTGATTATCGGGCTGGTGGTGGGCGTCCTGATCAGCCGGCGTGCCGGCAGATCGGCAACCCCGTCGTCGCCCGATGGTGCGACCGTTGCCGATCTGGTCCAGCGGGTGGTGCTCTCCTCGCACAATGGTGTGGTGTTGCTTGACCGCATGGGTGATGTGGTGTTGGCCAATCCACCGGCGGTGGAGTTGGGGCTAGTGGTCGGTTCCCGGCCGGATGAGCGGGCCCGCAAGGCCGCGGAGCAGGTCCGGGCCTCCGGTGAGGTGGTGCATGTCGATCTCTCACCGATCGAGCGGGGTGGGCGCTCGGGACGCGGCCCGACCGCGGTGCGGGGCGAGGTCCGGCCACTGGGCGATGAATTCACCGTCATCGACGCCTCGGATGAGTCCGATGCGGCCCGGCTGGAGGCCACCCGGCGGGATTTCGTGGCCAATGTCAGCCACGAACTCAAAACCCCGGTCGGTGCGATGGCCCTGCTCGCCGAGGCGGTCCTGGATGCCGCCGATGACCCCCACGAGGTCCACCGCTTCGGCACCAAAATCC
>DASYMC010000202.1:0-1588 GCA_036009255.1 Pseudonocardiaceae bacterium | reverse complement strand
GTGTCCAGAATTCCCTGAGTCTTTTGTGGCCTCCATAGGCTCTGGCTGGTTGTGGTGTCTGAGGCTGTCTCGGGTTCCTGAAGGGTCTATCGTCTGGGCCGCCCGTCCTGCGGGTTGGGTGAAGCGCAGGCAGGCGCCGGCCGCCACGCGCGCCAGCAGGTGCACGCCGCCCCAGATCACGTTCTCGTAGCCGGGACGCGAGGGCACCAGGACGGTCTATCCAGCCTCGGCGAAAACGGCCTCGCCCAGCGCGAGACCAGCCGCATGTGGCCGCCGTGAACGCCACCACCACTGAATCGCCGCTCCAACCGGTACTCGACCTGACCGCCGGGAAGGCATGCCATCGCCGTCGGCCCGCGGCGCTCCTCGCATCAGGGATGGCCTCCATCGTATCAGCGGTGCTGGTATCGACACACCGACCAGGCTTCCCGGCGCACCAATGTAAACTGGGCGGATTCCAGCGATCGTCGCAACACCGAGGGTTTCGGGAGTTGCGATGGTTCGCGGCCGGCGGGTCCGGCGCCTCAGACGGCGAAGCTAGAGCGGTTCGCTGGTTTGATCGCGCAGGGCGTCAGCAACTCGCAGGCCTGCCGGATCGTCGGTATCAACTGGCGCACCGGGAAACGTTGGCGACACGGACGAACGATCACCAGCAGCACTGGCAAGCGGCTGCATTATCCGCGGTGATCAAGATCGCGCAGTGTGATCTGTGGTTTCCGCCGATCGAGCTGCCGGTGGGGTTCGGGCAGGTCCGTAAGCCGGCGCAGTTGCCGGTGCTGACCATGGTGTTGGGGTACTCGCGGTGGTTGCTGGCGATGCTGGTCCCCAGCCGGCGGGCGGAGGATCTGTTCGCCGGCTGGTGGCGGTTGATCGAGCGGCTGGCGCGGTGCCGCGGGTGCTGGTGGGGACGGCGAAGGCGCCGATCGGCCGCTGGCGTGATGGCCCCAGCGAGCTGACCGGCGAGTGTCAGGCGTTTCGCGACACGCTGGGCGCCAAGGTCGTGGTCTGCCGACCGGCGGACCGGGAGGCCAAGGGAATCACGACTACCGCCTCCAGGAGCTACACGACTTCACGGCGTTCTACGAGCGGGAGTGCCTTGCCCTGATCGCAAAATGGCGCAGCAATCGGGCCCGAGAGCTCTAGCACTCCAGCATAGGCCGTGATCTTCATAGCCTGTACTCGTCTGGCGGCATACGCGGGGGCGATGTGCTGGCGTCGTCGCCAGGTTTGAGCGGCGAAGATGGTGCCATGCGCTCGGCCACGACGGCCGCTCGATTGACAGCGAAAGGTGCTGCATCCAGGCGCACCACCCCGTCCGCGTCGTTACGGATACCCAGGTGCACTTAATGTAGTCGGGTCTCTCGATCGCGGAGATTCTGAAATTAATATCCCAGTCACCGCCGTGGAGTCCCGTCAGGTGGGGAACACCATAGCGCTACTCAGCGGAGCGGCCGCGCTGCCCGTGCCGTCGCGAGCAGCGCGGCGATGTCGTGCTGCGCTTGGAGATCGATGTCGATCTTATAGCTCATTGCGGGGTGTTCACTCGGACAGACCGAGCCCGTTTGAGCTGGTGCCAGAGCACGCTGTC
>DASYMC010000201.1:0-1998 GCA_036009255.1 Pseudonocardiaceae bacterium | reverse complement strand
GCGTGCCGCCGTTACTGTTTACGGCTTGGTTAACGGCATACACAATCGCGGGGATATCATGGGAGTTCCGCAAGTGCGGGTTTTCTCACCTTCATGCAAGAGCAGCTCCGAGCCGCCAGTCTGGGGATCGTCGCTCTACCTCGCCGCGACGAGGGATTTACGATCCGGCCACTTAGGCATCGCCTGGTAGTCATTAAGGTCATTCCTTGGTCGACTACTGGATTCTTTCCGTTCACCGTGAGGCTGCAGCGCTTCCTATGAAACGCGTTGCGATGGCCGTCATTCAAGCGTTACGCACAGTGGACTTGAGCGGCGATCAGGCCGTACGGAACACCCAGCGGCGCAGCAGCAGGAACCGCAGCAACGTGGCAGCGGCGTTGGCGGCGACGAGCAGCGCGAGCTCTACCGCGGCCGGCGGTGTGCTGGGCAGGGAATGCGCCACGGCCAGCGTGCTGCTGGTCAGGCCCAGGGCGAGCCCGAAGACGATGAGGCCTTGAAGCTGCTGGCGGGTCGCCCCCTGCCTGCCGACAACCCCGAAGGTGAATCGCCGGTTCAGTGCCGTGTTCGCGATCGCGGTGATCAGGAGCGTCAGGGCGTTGGCACCCTGCGCGCCCAGCGGGCCACGCAGGAGGACGAACAGGACCAGGTAGGCCACGGTGCTGAGCACGCCAACGGCGCCGAACCTCACCAGCTGGCCGGTCAGTCCCGCAGGCACGCCCGGAGTGGCCGGTTCTAAGGGAGCCCGGCCCAGCTGGGCGCGGAGATCGTGCACGGGCAGTTTGCCGGTGGCGAACGCGCGGGCCAGCCGGGCGATCCCGCGGAGATCGGCCATGGCGGTGCTGACGATGTGCACGCGGCTGTCCGGGTCGTCGACCCAGTCGACCGGGACCTCATGGATGCGTAGCCCGCTGCGCTCGGCGAGCACGAGAAGTTCGGTGTCGAAGAACCACGCGTTATCCTCGATCAGCGGCAGCAGATACGTTGCGACCTCACGCCGGATGGCTTTGAACCCGCAGGTTGCGTCGGAGAAGCGGGTGGACAGGGTATGCCGGATCATCAGGTTGTAGCTGCGGGAGATGAACTCCCGCTTCGCGCCGCGGATGACGCGCGACCCTCGGTGCAGCCGGGTTCCGATGGCGAGGTCGGAGTGCCCCGAGACCAGCGGCGCGATCAGCGGCAGCACCGCCGCGAGATCAGTCGACAGGTCAACGTCCATGTAGGCCAACACGGCCGCATCCGACGTCGACCACACCGCGCGCAGCGCACGCCCTTTGCCCTTCTCTGGCATGTGCACGACCCGTACCGACGGGAACTCCGCAGCTAACCGGTTGGCGACCTCTAGTGTGGTGTCGGTGCTCGCGTTGTCGGCGACGGTGATCTGAAACGGGTAAGGCAACCCGGCGGTCAGGTGCGCATGCAGCCGTCGCACGCACGGTTCAAGGTCGATTTCCTCGTTGTAGACCGGAATGACTACGTCGACAACAGGTGAGAGCGCAGGCAGCTGTAGACCGCCCGAGGTGTCGGCCCGAGCAAGATTTCCGGAGGTCACGCTGGAAACGGTAAAGGGAATGTCAATGCCCCTATTGGCTCGCTGCGGGTATACTACTCGTCACTCAGCGAGGAAGTCCACAGGTGGGATCTATGGGACGGCCCGAATGGTGGTCTTGCTGGTACCTGGGTTTCCTTTAGCGTTGATCGTGCATAAACGTCATTTCATGAACGTGCCACACTGCTGTAAATCGTTGTTCGATCGGTGTTCAGACCTTGCGACCATCCCGCCCGAGGTGAGATGATTACGTGCCGTCGCCCGCTGCAACCCGCTCACCCAGCGCGACTATACCTGAGTTTCTTGTACGGTTGATCGTTGTTCAAGAGCTGTTCATGAGCGGCGGTTCCTCGTGGTGATCGATGAAAGAAGCAATCGATGGGCTCCTAGGCGGAGGCGCGATTTCGTCACCGCATTTATGCTTGTGGGACGCAACCCTCCGATGGCATTAC
>DASYMC010000200.1:0-4851 GCA_036009255.1 Pseudonocardiaceae bacterium | reverse complement strand
GGGGGAGGCCAGCAGCAGTCGGCAGGGGGTGCGCGCCAATAACGCATGCATGGCGACCACGATGTCTTCCTCGTTGTCTGTGCGGAGCAAACCTTCGGTCCGCAGCAGATCGACGAACTCGGCACGTTGGGCACCCGCCTGGGCCCATGCCGCGGCTTCGTCTGTCAGCAGGCCCAGCGCGGCGCGCACCCGTACGTGCTCCCCACGGAGAAAACCAGCTGCGGTGGGCAGGTCGTGGGTCGAGATGCTCGCCGCGGCGCGCTGCGGCCAGCGCTGCGGAGCCAGTAGCGGCGTGCCGGGGGTCTGCTCGTCACGGGCGAACCACAGCACCGCACAGCCGAGCATCCGCTGTGCCTCCAACGTCTCGGTGACCTCTGGCTCCACGGTGCCCAAGTCCTCACCGATGACCATTGCGCCTGCCCGGTGCACCTCCAACGCGAGCGTCGCGAGCATCGCCTCAGCGTCGTAGCGGACGTAGGTGCCCTGGTCCGGAGACGCGTGTGGTGGTATCCACCACAGTCGCCATAGGCCGGCGACGTGGTCGATGCGCAGTCCGTCGGCGTGCGCGAGTACGGCGCGCAGCATGTCTCGATATGCGGCGTATCCGGTGGCAGCCAGCAGGTCCGGGCGCCACGGCGGTAGTCCCCAGTTTTGACCTTGCTGGTTGAACGTATCCGGCGGGGCGCCGATGGTGACGCCGGTGGCGAGCACGTCCTGCAGCGCCCAGTCGTCGGCGCCGTCGGGGTCGACTCCGACGGCAAGGTCGTGGACCACTCCGATTGCCATCCCGCGGGCGGCCTCTCTTGCTGCGGCCAGTTGCTCTGTGCAGAGCTGCTGCAGCCAGGCGTGAAACGCCACGCGTTGGGGGTCCGCGCTGGCCGTCGCAGGGTGCTGCAGCTGGACAGGCCACAGCGACCAGCGCGCGCCGTGCCGCTCGGCCAGCGCGCAGAAGGTCGCGAAGTCGCGCAACCCGGCTGACATTGGTGGGCACGGGGTCCCGTCGGCTCGCCACAGCAGCTCCAAGGCGGCCCGCTTCGCCTGCCAGACGGCGTCGTAGTCAATCCGCTCGACTCCCGTCTCAATCCGCAAGGCGTCCACCTCGGCCCGCAGTGCGGGATCCCCGTGCCGGTAGGAGCTGATGTCGGTGATGCGCAGATACAGCGGGTTGACAAAGCGGCGGCTGGACGGGCTGTACGGCGAGGGCTGCACCGGGACGGTCGGGGTAACGGCGTGTAGTGGATTGACCATTACGACACCGCTGTTGTGGGCGGTGGTCGTCCAGGTGATGAAATCGCGTAGGTCGGCAAGGTCTCCGATGCCCCAGGAGCTGGCTGAGTGCAGAGCATAGAGCTGCAGCATCCAGCCCCATGCGCGCGGCGGCTCGGGCAGCGTCGGCGGGGCCACCAGCACCGTGCTCTGTTGGTCGCCACTGATCAGCGAGTACCAGCCCGGCGCCAGGCTCCCTGGGAGCACCCCGTTAATCGGCTGCTCGATGCCTTGCTCATCGGTGAGCACGCCCGAATCGGTAATTTGCCGGCTCTGTCCCTGACGCAGCACCACTGTTCCTGGCAGCCGGGGTATTTGGGCTGCGGCCAAGGCGTCTCGAACCTGTGCGGGGGTGTCTGCACTGACGCCGAGCTGCCCAAGTACCGCACGCACCACGTCGGCGTCGACGTCGACCCGTCGGCGCTGGGCGTCGCGGTACCAGGTGGCGACGCCGTGGGCCGCGGCAAGATTCTCAAGTTCGGCGTCCATAGAGCCATCCTCTTCTCAATCCAGTGGGCGCAATTAGTCGCCACAGGAAAGAGGAGGCCACATGCTCGTTACGTACATCATGCTCGATCCCCATCGTGTGGTCGTTACAACCAGCGAATCCGGTTCTACGGGGTTAGCTGCTCTGCCTGAGCACGCGCCGCAGCTTCCTGGGCGGCGGCAGCAGCTAAATCCCCAGCGGTCCACCGGGTCAGTCGCGCTACCCGCGCGGCGCGTTCGGCTTCATCGCGAGCCGCTAGTTCCGCCGCTGCTTGGTGGGTGAGGGTCATCCGCCACCGCTGGATGTGCTGCCGGATCGACGTGGCTAGCGCACGGAACCGACCCGAAGGTGATTGAACATCCTCGCCCGGATCAACGCTCTCACTGTTCGTAATTTTAGTTTCGCAAGACGTTCGCTCCATAACCACATCATTCTTTCGTCAGGCTTGTGGTAACCGATGAGCCACGAATAAGAGAACGAGGAGCGCACGCTAAATACCTGCTGCTCGAACCTGATCGGGTGAAACGCGCGCGCACCGTGCGATACGATCTACTCACCGACGATTGTCGATGCGTTCAAGGTGCATGTTCCGCTTGGGCGGAATGACGATGAGCCGGCGGTAGTAGCCGGTGCCTTGTGGTTCACCGACCGGTTCACTGTCGACCTCCACCCAGGCATGGGCGACGAATGGAGCGGTCCGCACGCCAGTGCACCAGGTGGGCCAGACGCCACGGATGCGGCACAGCGCTGTGGTAGCCAAGGAGCGCTGCAGGCAGTACCGACCACTGCAGCGCACACTGACGGCCAGGATCGCGTCGCGGGCGTCTTTGGCCTGCTGGTAGGTGGCCGGTGCGGCACCGCGGCGCAGCATGGTGAGCACAGCGCGGATGCGTCGCGGTGGCAGGTTGGCGAGTATGCGCGCGACGCCGACTGAAATCAGGGCAGCCGGTCGCTGACGGAGCGGAAGCCTCGTGCCGCCCTGCACGGTTTGCGGTTGAGTCATCGATGCCCCTCGCCGTGGTCGGTCACCAGCCCGGCGGTGCGGAGACGCTCCAGGAGGGCGGCGATGTCGGCGGCCACCTTCTCGGGGCTCACGGCGTATCGGTGGGCCAGGGTCTGGGTGACTTGGTCCGGGGCAGCGCCATCAAGCAGCAGCCGCAGGACGCGTGCGCCGGTGAGGTTGAGCTGCCAGTAGCGGCCAGCGCATTCGTCGAGCAAAACCATCCCCTCATCGGTGTCCGCAGTGGATACGTCCGCCCGCAACTGCATGGTCATCCTGACGCTCCTCTCGGCGTGGCAGATGGTGCTGATGACAGGGCGCGCAGCCATGACTCGCAGGCGAGGGTCCGGTCGAGCGCCACCAGATCCAGGTTGTGGGGGTACAACCCGAGGCACACTTTGCGCAACGCATTGGCGTTGACCAGGCCGAGTTGGGCCAGCAGCGAGTCATCGAGCAGCGCTGCGAGGTGGGGACGAGCCCGGCGCAGCCCGGCGTGCCCGTCGACGCTGAAGTCACCCTTGGTGGTGCGTTGCAGGACCGCTGCGGGCACCACATCCCGCATTGCTTCGACGATCAACGGCTTGTACCGCCACGGTGTCGTGCGTTCATGCAGGCGCACCGCGAGGCAGGCTTCGACCACCCGGTCGTCGAGGAACGGGACGGCCAGCGGCAGTCCGGCGCGAGCCATGATTCCAGCGACGTGCCGGGTGAAGTAGCCGACGCTGCGGAGCTGCTCCAGGGTGGCGTGTTGGCCGCGGGTGGTTGCCAGGGGCTGTGCGCCGGCTGCTGCCTGATGGAGCAGGGTTTGTGCGGCGTCGACCGCTTGTGGGGTGGCCCAGGGCGGGAGCCGAAATACGGAACCCCAGCCTAGGTCGGGCATTCCGCGAGCCGGTGGTGGTGCGGTGAGGTCGTCGATAGTGGCGGTCAACCATTGCTGGTAACTTCGCCGATCCGCCAATTCCCGCAGGGCCGCGGCCAGCGGCCAGCCGCTCGCGGCGCGGCGGCCTCGCAGGTGATCGGCCGCGATGCGGGGGTGGGTCCGGGCAGTGGTGTGCAGGTAGACCGCCGGAGCCTGCAGGACCTGATCACCACCCAGTCCGCCAAGGTGCAGCCGGCTACCGCGTTTGACGAGCTGGCGGGCGACCGAGGTGATCCAGGCGTGGTCACGGATGATGATGTGCGGCTCGTCGGCACCCATACCGCCCTCGCCGACGTATGCATACATCGGAGGCAACTGCTGCATGTCGAGCACGATGTGGTCGATGCCGTCCAGCTGGCTGGCAGCGAGTCGCGCCCAGTGCGCGTCGTCATGACCTGAGTCAGCCGAGGCCAAGGTCACCGCGATTACCTTGCTGTTGCCGCGCGCGGCGAGGAAGCAGATCGGGGTGGAGTCCAGGCCACCGGACAGATCGCAGCTGATCGTCCCGCCTGCCTGGGTGCGGGCCTCGACGGCGGCAGCCAACGTCTGCGCCACAGTGGGTGCGGCCTCGGCCAGCGGCACGAGCGGTTCCGGTGAACGCCACCACCGTACGGCGTGAGCCGGCTGGCCGGGATCCATGAGCAGGTAGCAGTCCTCGGCAAGCGCCTGCATGCCCTGCCACGGGCACCCGTCGGCCACCGGGTGGGGTAAGTAGGGATAGACCAGCCGAGCTGCCAGCCACTGCTCGTCGACCGCGGCTCCGGCGAGACTGGCCAGGACATCCGCCCGGTCCGCGGCGATCGTCACCTGTCCCACCTGGGCGTAGAAAATCCGGCGCAGCCCGGAGACGCTACCCTGCACGCGGAGCTGCCCATCGATAGCAGCCAGCAGGTGGAAACTACCCGGCAGCTGCCCCCCGAGCGCGTCCAGGTCCGCCACTGTCCGCACCCTGTGGGCCGAGACCGACAGGGCGGTGGCGGTGACCGGGCAGCACCCGATCACCGCCACCTGCACCCGCCCCGCTTGGGTCGCCACTATGTCTTGCGCCGCCCAACGGCCGATCAGCCAGGGCCGTCCCGAGTGATGCGGCAGCGTCTGCGCCGCGTGCGGACGCAAAGCCGCAGCGACGTCACGTGCGGCGTCGCAGTCAGGAAGGACCACAAACCAGGCTTGGTCGCC
>DASYMC010000199.1:0-5322 GCA_036009255.1 Pseudonocardiaceae bacterium | reverse complement strand
TGGACTAATGCGTGGGCCGAGTTCGTACCCTTCCTCCAATTCGACCGGGAAATCCGCACGATCATCTGCACCACGAACTCGATCGTTATCTGGAGCCGGTTGCGGAGTGTCCTGCATGTAGTTGACGAGGTGTTCGGATCCCGGGTTCTGCCTGGTGGACGTGGTTATCTGCGGCCGTCCATCACGCGGATTCCCTGGAGGTTCGATGCTTGTTCAGCGGGTGGTGATGCCTGCTTCGCGGCGTGAGTCGTGGACGGTTCTCGGCGATGATGCCGTTCCGATCGAGCCGGTCGAGCGGTATTTGGCTTACCTGACTGACATCGAGCGGTCGCCGAACACGGTCAAGGCGTACGCGCACGATCTGAAGGACTGGTTCGTTTTCCTCGCTGGCAGGTGTCTGGACTGGCGGGAGGTCCGGCTGGAGGACGTCGGCGAGTTCGTGGCGTGGCTGCGGTTGCCGCCGGAGGGCAGAGATGGGCGGGTAGCTGTGCTGCCGTCGGTGGAGCACCACTGCGGCGAGGCCACAGTGAACCGGAAGATATCGGCCGTCAGCGCGTTCTATCAGCACGCCGCCCGCAATGGCGTGGACCTCGGCGAGCTGTTGATGACCTGGCAGCCGACTGGCCGGCGGGGGACGGCTTGGCGGCCGTTCTTGCAGCACATCAGCAAGGGCAAGGCTCAGCCGCGCCGGACGATCCGGCTCAAGGCGCCGCGCAAACACCCCAGGATCCTCACCGCCTGTGAGACCCAGGCGATCCTGGACGCCTGTGACCGGCTGCGGGATCGACTGCTGTTCGCCTTTTTGTATGAGAGCGGCTGCCGGATTGGCGAGGCGCTGGGCCTGCGGCATGAGGACTTGGCCGCCGCCGAGCGGGAGATCACCATACGGCCACGAGACAACGACAACGGCGCCCGGACCAAATCACGGGAGCACCGCACGATTCCGGTCGATGCGGGACTGATCCGGTTGTATGCCGACTACTTGCACGAGGAAGTCGGCGCGCTGGACTCCGACTACGTATTCGTCAACCTCTGGGGCCAGCCGCACGGACAGCCGGTGACCTACGCGACCGTCTATGACCTGGTCAAACGCCTGCGCCGGCGAACCGGGGTCGATTTCGACCCGCATTGGTGGCGCCACTCTTATGCGACTCGTCTGCTTCGCGCCGGCACTCCGGTGGAGGTGGTGAGCAAGCTACTTGGCCACGTGTGCATCACCACCACGATCGACACATACGGCCATCTGACCGCCGAGGACGCACGCCGGGCGCTGCAGGCCGCCGGGTTCGTCACCGATCGGGAGGTGCGTCTGTGACCGCCGCACCAAACAACACCTTGTCCCAACAGCCTGGCCTGCTGGCCAAGCTTATGGCCGCGATCCGAACGGAGTTCCGGGCCGATGTGCTCGTCTTCGGCGCCGATGACCCGGTGTTCGGCGGCGGAGCCTGTCGGGTCGGTGGATGCTCACGATCGGCCCGCAGCCAGAGCCTGTGTCCTGGACACCACCAGCGGTGGGTCCACGAGGGCCGACCGGATCTTGCTGTGTTCGCCGCCTCGACCGATCCTCGGTGGCGTCGTCAGCGGCCGAACCAGCGATGCAGGGTGCTCGGTTGTGGTTACGGCTCGGCCCGCGGTGGGATGTGTCAACTGCACGCTCAGCGGTGGGAACGCGCTGGCCGCCCCGATCTAGCAACGTGGTTGGCGGCGCCGCCGGCAGTGAGACAACCCGAGCCGGGATTGTCCTGCCGGATCGAGCACTGTGCCCTCTGGCCGCAGGCGGTGCTGCCGTTCTGCCACAGCCACGCCGCGACCTGGAGGGTCAACGGGCGACCGGATGTCAACCAGTTCGTCCGACGCTTCACCGAGTCGTCACTCACCGCGGACGAGACCATCGACCTCGGCCTGCTGGGTGGCCAGCTGAGGCTGGAGATGCAGTACGTCCTGCAGACCCGGCACGACGAACGCCGCGGCAAGGTCACGCCCGGCGTCGTCATGCGGGTAGTACGGCTGCTCGCCGATATGCCGGTGACGTCGCTGACCGATTACGACGAGCACACCTGGCACCAGCACGGCCGATCAGCGGTCCGTGACTCCCGCACCCGTGGTTTCCTCAGCTACGCCTATCGCGCCGTCGCCGACCTCGCTGAAGCCGGAGGCTGGGAAGCCGAGTACCCGCGCGACATCTGGCAGATGCGCCGCCTCGGGTTCGAGGGCGGACGGAGTCTGCGCTTCGACGTGATCTCCCAGCCCTGGCTGCGGGAACTGGCCAAACGGTGGACACGATGGCGTCTGGCCAGCGGTCTCGGCCTGGAAGCCGCCAGCCGTCCGATCCGCGTCATCACGCGGTTCGCACGGTTCTGTGACCGGGCGGGCATCGACGCGATCTCTGAGATCGACCGGCAGGTGCTGGAACGGTATCTCGCGGACCTGCACGCCGAGATGGCCGGCAGTCAGCGGCAGGGCAGCCATATCGGCCTGCTGGGCGGCTTCTTCACCGCGATACGTCAGCACCGCTGGGACACCGACCTGCCCACCAGCGCGATGTTCTTCACCGAGGACTACCCGAAACGAGCCGAGCGACTTCCCCGGGCGCTGGCCGAGCACGTGATGGCCCAGCTGGAAAGCATCGACAACCTCAACCGGTGGGACAACCCGACCTACCGGCTTGTCACGGTGATCCTGATGCGCTGTGGGCTGCGGGTCTCCGACGCACTGCGCCTGCCCTCCGACTGCGTGGTCACCGACGCCGACGCCGCGCCCTATCTGCGCTACTTCAACCACAAAATGAAACGTGACGCCCTGGTGCCCATTGACGAGGAACTCCGCGACCAGCTCGACCAGCAGCGTCAACGCAACGGCGATCGTTGGCCCGAGGGCACGTCCGGCCTGTTTCCTCGGCCCACCAAGAACCTCGACGGCACCGAGCCCACTTCCAGCTCGACCTACCGGTTGGCGCTCTATCGCTGGCTGGACCGCTGCGACATCCGCGACGAACACGGCCACCCGGTCACCCTCACGCCCCACCAGTGGAGGCACACCCTGGGCACACGCCTGATCAACCGCGACGTCCCGCAGGAAGTCGTCAGAGTCCTACTTGATCACGATTCACACATGATGACGGCGCATTACGCCCGGCTAAACGACAAGACCGTGCGCAAACACTGGGAACAGGCCCACAAGGTCAACATCAAGGGTGAGACCGTCAACCTCGACCCCGACGGGCCACTGGCCGAGGCAGCCTGGGCCAAGCAACGACTCGGTCGCGTCACCCAAGCCCTACCCAACGGCTACTGCGGCCTGCCACTGCAAAAGACCTGCCCGCACGCCAACGCCTGCCTAACCTGCCCAATGTTCGCGACAACGGCGGAGTTCCTGCCCCAGCACCGCGCGCAACGCCAGCAGCTCATTCAGATCATCTCCGCCGCCGAGGCCCGCGGCCAAGCACGTCTCGTCGAGATGAATCAGCAGGTCCTCGGCAACCTCGACCAGGTCATCAATGCCCTGGACGACGAGAGCCAGACCGGCGAGGAGGTGGCCGATGCGGGTTGACAACTCCCGCCATGTCATCGCCGCCGCCCGGCGGCGATCAGAGGGCACACGCCGACGCGCCGTCACGGCACTGAGGCACCTCGACAACACCGGCACGCCGGTCACCTTTGACGCTGTCGCCAAGCAAGCCCGTGTCTCCCGATCATGGCTCTACAACCAGCCAGACCTCCGCGCCGAGATCGAACGCCTCCGGCAGCGCCAGCAACCCGTCCGGCAACGGCTGGTGCCCGACCGACAACGCGCGTCCGAGGCCTCCCTATGCCAACGGCTGGAAGTCGCCACAACCCGCATCCGCCACCTCGAAGTCGACAACAAGCGGCTACGCGACGCTCTCGCGGAGGCCCTCGGAGAACAGCGAGCCGCCGCGATCCTTGGCAACCACTGCGACACGCCGAGAAGACGAATTTCCTCGATCATCGAACCCTGCTGAGCACCCGCGTCAGCAACACCGTCCACATCACGTAACAGCAGGTCACAGCAATGATCATTTCCAGAACTCAAGATAACGATCGAGTCACTCAACTACCCACTCCGCAAGATCATCAAAAATCGGGGACACTTCCCCACCGACGACGCGGTGATCAAGCTGCTGTGGCTGGCCATCCGCGACATCGAAGACAAACGCGCCCGAGCCCGCACCAAAGAGAAAAACCTTCCCCGCGACCAACGCAAGGCCCCCCACCGGCTCGTCGAAGGAGCCACCGTCCAAAGCTGGAAACAAGCCCTCGGCGCCCTCGCCCTGGCCTACCCCGACCGACTAGCACCCTACCTCGGCTAGACCAACCAAGTGACAACTTACACAGACGTCTTGACAAGCTCACCGCGGTGCCCCCTCGGCGCAGCCAGCCCGCGAGCAGCCGGCTCGACCAATGGGTGATGCCCAGCTCGGCCGGTGGCCGAGTCAGTGTGGCGGTCAGGATCTCGTCACGGACCTCATCGGTGAGCGTGGTCCGCGGCGGTGGCTTTCGCGGCCGGTCCTCCAGGCCGGTCAGGCCCTGCTCAGCGAACCGGCCTCGCCACAACACCACTGTCGGTTCCGTGCACCCCACCCGCTCGGCGATCTGCGGCCCAGTCAAGCCCTGGGCGGACAACAGCACGATCCGCGCTCGTTGCACATCCCGAGCCGGCGCACCACGATCGCGAATACGCCGCTTCAGCACCACCCGATCAGACTCCGGAACCTCCAGAATGCGCACCCGATTCAGCATGCACCATTATCTCACCACCACACCGAACACTAAATGCAGACACGCATCACGACACTACGTGGCCCATGCGCGGGCAACGGAGCGGAGAACACGTGCGGAGACGACGGATAACACTTCTCGCCGCAGTTCCGCTTATGGCAGGCATCGCGATCTTCGGATCGGCTGCTGCGGAGGTCGCGACACCTTCGGACAATGCCAGTTGCAATGCACAGTACGTTCACGAAAACCCCGGGCCTCCTGGACAGCATCAGCGCGAAGCCCATGAGCAAGCGTTTGGGCAAAAGGTCAGCACCGTAGCTCATACCCCGGCCGATAAATGCCACCCGAACCGCAAGTAGGCAGTCGTCACTACTGATGAAGAGAGGGCTATTAGGTCACACTCAGTGGCCCTCTCTCTCCCTTGGGGCACGCAGTTCACACCAATGGCAAGTGGCGTCACCGCCTACGCGACAAAGGGCAGTACGTGTTCATTTACAAGCGATTCGACCGTATGGGGCGCTGTGCTTCACCTCCGTAATCGTGAACATTGTGGCGGCGCCTTGCTCGAGTATCCTGACGTCCTTAG
>DASYMC010000198.1:0-4531 GCA_036009255.1 Pseudonocardiaceae bacterium | reverse complement strand
TATGCCTAAGCGGTACCCACCCGCCGGCGCAGGGTCCTCGACCACGTCGCGGCCGGCCGTCGTGTCGTGCAGGTCGCCGCCGATCTCGACATCAGAGAGCAGTTGCATCTACTCCTGGCGGCGCCAGCAGATGATCGATCTCGGGCAGATACCCGGGACGACCACGACCGACAACGCCGGGCTGGTCGTGGCGCGCCGGCGGATCACCGAGCTCGAGATCGATGTCGGCAAGAAAGTTGTCGCGGCGGGCGAGCGCTCCGGGCGGCGTTGGCAACAGTTGCTGCTTACCCGTTATTTATACGTCCGTACCCAGTCGACGTCATAGGTTGCATGCTGCATATCGGATCCGTGGAAATTGTCAAGCTGAATAGTCAGGTGGCCAGAAGGCATGGCGGTGATGTCAGCCGCACCGTAGCTGAACCACTCCTTACCATCGATGTAACCCGTAACAGCTTCGGCGGTCCATTCAAAAGCTATGTTGTGCCATTCGCTCATCGGGGCACCACAATGTGTCTCGACGGCATGCTCCTGAACCTTCGGGGTGTGGTCGGGGTAGTGAATGTATGCCTCAGCGCAGTGCTCACCAGGCGCGCTGTTCTCCAGGAAGTCGTATTCTCCGTCATCCGGCCACTCGTTCGACTGGGGCCAGATGATCAGAAGCGTATGATAGGGCCTACCCGAACCACTGCCGACGGAACGAACACGGGCCTCCCATTTGCCGTACTTCAGGTTGAGCTTCGACGCCATTCCGGCAGAATCACCATTGGCTTTACCCGTCTGACGCAGGTATCCGTTCTTAACGGTGTTGTTGGCGGCAACTCGACGACCGTTGCCGTCGTGGCCGTCACCGTTGTACAGGGACCACTTGGACGGATCAGGCGGACCTGCGTAGTTGAACTCATCGCTGCCAGCCGCAATAGGTGTTCCCCAGCCCAGTTTCTCGGCGGCTGTAGTACCTGCGCCTCCCGCTGGGGGTGCTGCCGTTGTCGTAGGAGCGGGAGCAGCTGCTGCGGTAGCTGATGGCTGTGGCGTTGTCCCTGGTGTGGGCTTTGGTGTCGAGCCATCGTAAAACACGACCACCGCAATACTTGTGGCAACGAGAACGGCCGCTACGATTCGTGTCTTACGCATCGAATTCACTCATGTAATCCTTACGGCGTAAGCACGTCATTGGCCAGGTAGCGGATCGTCGAGCCAGTTTCTCAGCCCCCGGGGGCCGGGGCGACCGGACCGGGCACGGCCCTCTTCAGCACCGCGTTGAAGCCGTCCTGGTAGGTCACCACGTAGCGGCCGGACGCCACGAGCTGCTGGATGACCTCGAGGGTCCAGCCGGGTGGCTTGTTGTTGAGCACCCGGCCCTCCTTCTCCACCGAGGTGAACGTGATCAGCACGTCCGGGTGCTCCGCCTCGATGCACCGCACCGGGTCGTTGGCCAACTGGCTGCACCCGGCGATGACCGACCCGTGGCTGTGCGTGTCGATGCCCTCGACGCCGTGCGGCCCGACGCTGCTCAGCGGCACGATCTCCTGGCCGTGGGGGGTCTCCTCGATGACCTGCCGCGCCATCGCCACCTCCTGCGGGAAGACCGCCTGATACGCGTCGTTGCCCCCGCGGATCAGCACCAGCATGGGGAACAGCAGCGCCATACCGATGGCGAGCACCACCTCCATGAAGCGCCTGCGCCGCACGAGTGCGCGCAGCGCGTCGGCGCCGAGGATCACGAGAACCGGTAGCCCGTAGAGCACGATCCGCAGGAACAGCTCACCGCCGTAGCTCTGCACCGCGGCGAAGGCCATGGGCACCACGGCCAGCCCGATCGGCACCAGGTCCCGGCGGCGGCGCCAGTACACCCACGCCCCGACGATCGCGAGCGCCCAGGTCAGCCCCGGCACAATGATCCGCAGGAGCTTCACCGCGACCTGCCCGGTGTCGCCCAGCAGCCGGTCGGCGACGCCCTCCTGCAGCGCGCCCTTCTCACCTGCCCCGGTGAGCAGGGTGAGCTGGGTGAGCCAGAACTCGCGCCCGGCGATCACGAAGTACACCACAAACCCGACGACGGCCACGAGCACCAGCCCGCGCCCCCGGATCCGACCGACCACGGCGAGCAGCACGAGCTGACCGATGATCGCGAACGGAGTGAGCTGGTGCTCCGGGATGACCGCCAGCAGGCACAGCGCGACGCAGAAGTAGATCAGCAGCAGCTGGCGGGGCGGCAGCGTCGGCCGGTTCGGCGGGGTCATCGCCGACACCAGCCAGCGCGCCCACAGCGGCAGCCTGCGCGCGCCGGCGGGCCGGGCCGGCCAGCCGGGCACCCCGGCCGAGTCGACACGCCGCGTGGCCAGCGGGCCGAGCGCGAAGGTCAGCACGGTCAACAGCAGCACAATGCCGGTGGCCTGCGGCGAGAAGTAGTCCTGCTCGATCCAGTTGAGCCCGACGAACAACCAGGCCGCCGCCCACGGTGCGCGGCTGCCACCCAGCATCGTGCGGGCCATCGCATAGATACCGATCGCCCACACCGCGACGACCACCGGCGGGAACCACCGCAGCACCGAGTCGAGCTGGGTGGCGCCGCCCGCGTCGCGGAACAACGCCCACTGCGCGAAGAAGGCCGGCCACCAGAACCGGGCATCGATACCGGTCGGCGGGACACCGTCGTGAGCGATCGCGTCGGTGAACCCGGCCAGCAGCCAGGCCGTGCTGAACCGGGCCACCGGCTCCACCACCGACGGCATGCCGGTCGAGCACAGGATCAGCACACCCGTGGCGGTGGCCAGCATCGGAACCCGGGGACGCGGCGACCACAGCTCCGCGACGCACCCGGCCACCGCGCACAGCAGCGACGCCCACGCGGCAGGGCCAAGCACCGCGGCCAAACCCCAACCGTCCAACAACGAAAGGTCGGCCGTGGCGGCCGCCACCGGCAACAGGGCCACCGCGGCCAGCGCAAATATCGGCGAGAGCCAACGAAAGATCCCGGACGACGACACACGAGCCCGGAACGGCGGACCGCTCCGCGGCCGGGGCGGCTGGACGCGCAGCGCGGTGGCCGCAGCGTCAACACCGGATGCCGCGATGGCCCGGTCGACATCACCCCCCCACCGCCCCTCACCACCGCGGGCGCTCGTGTCCGTCGAAGTCACCGCGAAGGCACCTCCAGATGGGCCCGGCAACAAACCGGGAAGAGCAGAACGGCAGCTGCGCAGACCACCTGGAGGGCGATCCTCCTGTCTGCTCGCTGCGCGTCAGAAGGTTGGGCTGGCAGGTTGTGCGACGTCGCGTCCTGCGGGGCCTGACGTGCTAGGTCGTCCGCAGGACGCTATCGACGTTGCGGCGGGTCCAGATGATGTTGTGTGCCATCGCCGGACCTTGGATCAGGTTGTAGGCGATCTGCCGTAGCCAGACTAGGAGCAGGACGTCCGGGTCGATGCGGGGTTGCGCGTCCATCCCGGCGGCCTGCTGGAGCGCTAGTTCGTCGGTGTCCCACTGGGCCCCGTCGAGCAGGCTTGCAACGGTGTCTCCCAGTTGGGTGTGCTGGGTCTGCATTCGGTGGTGGAGGCAGGCGTAGATGATGTCGTGGTCGGGGAGTTCCTGGGGGCGGGCCCATTCCCAGTCGACGATGCCGGTCGTGGCGCCTGTGGCCGGGTCGGCGAGCACGTTGCCCGGCCAGAAGTCGCCGTGGACCCACCCGACAGACACGATTCGTCCCGCCCAGGCTGAGCGCAATCTGGCGCGCAGCCGAGCGAGCTCGTGGTGCCGGCGGGTCGCGGGCTCCACGGCGCGTAGGCGATCGTCTATCCAGGTATGCAGCAGCGGCGCATCGACCAGGGTTGTGTGCGCTGTGCGGTGGTGGAGGAGTCCGACCGCGGTGGCCGCGTCCATGGCGACACGAAGTAGCTCGGCAGGGTTGGTCGAGGCAGGACTGACCGAGCGGCCGGGCAGTGCCCGCTCAACGGTGTAGGGCCAGCCGTCGATCTGTCCCTCGGCGAGCCGAAAGGGAACCAGGCGCGCGAAGTCCCCGACGGAGGTTTCCTCGGCCAGTCCGGTGAGGGCGCCGGCTTCGCGTCGTTGACTGGCGGCGCCGTCCGGGGTCGAGGGTATCTTCAGCACCGCGACGGGGTCTGTGCCCGCGGGCCCGAGCATGATGACCGCGACCTGGGTGCTGCTGATGATCGCGCGCTGCGCGACCCACCTCGTTGGTTCCGCGGACCCAACCTGCAGGGAAACGGCGCGCAGCACGTCCGGCAGCAGGTTGAGGGTGAGCTGCCGGTGGCGGCGGGCGTCGTACCGGCGCATCACGACGGGGCCGACGAGCGCCAGGGCACCGGCGGCTCGTAAGACGGCGGGGCTCATCGGGTCCTCCTCTCGACCATCGCGTGCCAGATCCGCGCGGTGGCCTCTACTCGCAGCTCGTCCGGGGTCCGGTCGGCGTTGATGACCTCGGCTTGGCGCAGCCGTCGGGCGAGCGCGAGGTAGGCGTCGCGCGCCGTGGCTAGTTGGACTGGGTCCTCCTCCGGCCGGCGCTGGTGGGTGA
>DASYMC010000197.1:0-3310 GCA_036009255.1 Pseudonocardiaceae bacterium | reverse complement strand
GCGTCTCTGTGACTTACGAGTCAGAGGAGCTTAAGAATAACCCACAGCTGGCGTGTGAGGTGGGTAAGAAGGTAACTGCGGCCGTGCTGATGAATTTGCCGCCGAAGAGTTGAGGGGCAGCGGTGGGGACGGACTTCAACTATGACGACACCAGCCATCAGGTGATCTTCGATCACATCAACGGCGGGTCGGGCTCTGGTGCGCTGCAGGACATCAGCCAGGCATGGCAGAAGCTGGGCAATGAGATCGGGGCAACGGGGAAGTCCTTCGTCCAGAGCACGATCAGCAGAATCCTCGCGACGAGGGAGGGTGCGGCGGCGCAGGCGTCGGTATCGGCCGTCGGCGCGATGGTGCCGTGGATGGACAATGTCACGCAAGTCGCAGCCAAAGCGGCGCAGCGGGCGCAGGAGCAGGCCGATTATTGGGTCACCGCCAAGAACAGCGTCCCACCAGTTCCCCCAGCGCCGAAATCGACCGGCTTCTTCAGCGACCCAGCTGAATGGGCCGCCGAGAAAATAGACTGGTTTCCCGGGGTGACTTCCGAGGAGGAGAAGGCGCAGAAACGCCAGCAGGATGCGGCCGAGCAGGCCCGCCAGGCGATGCGGGTGTATCAGGCCAGCTCCAATCCCAACATTGATGCCGCACCGGCCTTCACCGCGCCACAAACATTGGACGGAAGCGTTGGATCGCTACCGCTGACCAGCGCCAGCATCGGTGCCGCGAGCATGGCACCAGCGATGGCAGGTGGCGGCGGGCCGGCCCACGTGATGGCAGCTCATCAACCCGCAATTCATCAGGCGCCCGCTCAGCCAGTTGCGTATCAACCGGGCGCCACCCCGCCAGCAGCCACGGTCTCGCAGCTCACACCGGCAGGACCCGCCGGGCCGGCCGCCGGCGTCGCGCTGCCAGGACAGTGGGCGAGCAACCCGACACCCAATGAAGGCCTGACCTCCGGCCCGCTGGTACCCAGCGCAGGAGTCGGCGGCAGCAACACAGCTAGGCCGATGGGCACGCGCGGTGGGCCGGGAGGAACCCGACTCACCGGTGCCGGCAGGGCCAATGGAGCGAACCACGCCGGGTTCGGTCCACGGCCCAGCGCGGAGTTGGGCACACGGACCACTGCGGGTTCTCACCTTTCCCTCGACGAGATGAGCGAGGCCCGCGGTGGCGCCAGCTCAACGCGGGGTGCCGGCGGAGCCGGATACGGTCAACCGTTCGCCGGAGGCGGCAGCCAGCCGAGCGAGCAGGACCGCGAGCACCGCAGCAAGTATCTCCTGCACGACGATTCGAACGCGATCGTCGGCGACCTGCCGCCCACCGCTCCGCCGGTCATCGGCGCCGACTACTGAGGCCGGAGACGCCGTGCGCGGCACCGCAGTTGACCTGACCCACGAGGAGTACCGCGCTCTCTGGCATGCCTTGGGCCTGGGGACCCGGCACTGGAACCTGGATCTGCCGGGACTTCCGGAGCTGACCGAGGACGAGCGCCGAGCACAAGTGGGCGGCACACTCCACGGTTTGCGGGCGCGCGGGCTCGCCGATCGCCGAGGCGTGGCGCCGGAAGTGGCGGACTCGCTGCGCCTGCTGGCCAATCCCCAACGTGAGATCAACGGATCGGTCCACGCCGGAACCGGTTCAGTTCGGTTGCTCGCCGGATCACGGGGGGACTGGGCCGTGCTGGCGATGCTCGACGCGCATCGACTGCTGGTACGCACCGGCCCGGCGAGCGAGCTGTGCACCGCGGTGGCCCGGCAACTGCCGGATCGTCCCGCCGGGCCGGGATCGTCGGTGTCGGTCCCCTCAGAGCTGCTGGCGCAGCCCGATCAAAACGGAAAACCGGGACTCACCGGGCAACAGTTAGAGAATCGGTTGCTCCGCGGCGGCGTCAAGCCCGACGACGCCCGTTGTTTCGCGACCATGATGCGCGGACCCAAATCCGGCGGCGGGAAATTCGGTGCCGCCCGCCGGGATCGCAACGGCACCCGGCACGCCGCCGGAGCCGCACTGGTCTACCTCGCCACCGAGCACGGCGGGTACACCCTGCAGCCGCTGCGCGGCGCGGACGGCACGGCGTGGACCACGCTGGCCCCAGCGACCCTCGCCCAGCTCGGGCAACGAATCGATCAGCTCATCGACAGTATCCGCCTCGGCTGAGCGATCGGCGATAGCATCAGTTCACTATGGCGCTCACACTGACCAGCCCAGCCTATGCCGATAACCAGTTCATTCCGGTCCAGCACACCTGCGACGGCGAGAACATCTCACCCCCACTGGAGTGGTCAGGCGTGCCGGAGGGCACCGTTGAGCTGGTTCTGATCTTCGAAGATCCGGACAGTCCTGGTGGCACCCATGTGCACTGGGCACTTTATGGGCTCGACCCGGCCAGCGGCGGGATTGAGGAGGGGAAGGTGCCCGCGGGTGCCGTCGGCGGCAAGAACGACTACGGCCGCACGGACTGGTCGGGGCCCTGCCCCCCCACCAGCACCGCCAAGCCGCGTCGTTTTATCTTCACGCTGCTCGCCCTGTCCGAGGCCAGCGGCTTGGCCGAGGGCGCCAGCCCGCGCAAGGACCTGCCTTATGCCCTCTCGGGCAAGGTACTGGCCCAGGCGCAGCTCACCGGTAGATACGCCCGCCAGCGCTGAGCACGTCAGCCTTCATGCAGCTCGCCCTCGACGAGAGTCCATCGGCGGGTGGTGCGGACGGCTGCCAGCATTCGGCGATCATGAGTCACGAACAGCAACGTGCCCGGATAGGACTCCAGCGCGGATTCCAGCTGTTCGATGGCGGGCAGGTCGAGATGGTTCGTCGGCTCGTCGAGCACCAGCAGGTTCACCCCCCGGGCTTGCAGCAGAGCCAGTGCTGCGCGGGTTCGCTCCCCCGGTGACAGGGACGCGGCTGGACGTGGCATGTGTGCGGCGGTCAGCCCAAATTTGGCGAGCAGTGTTCGCACCTCGGACTCGGGCCATTCGGGCAGGTTCGAGCCGAACGCCCGGAGCAACGGCTCGCCACCCAGGTACAGCTCCCGGGTCTGATCGATCTCCCCGACCCGCCCTCCCGGGCCCAGCTGTGCGGAACCTGAGGACAGCGGCACCCGGCTGAGGAGCGCGCCTAGCAGGGTGGACTTGCCAACTATCCCTACGTGACACACTTAGTTCCATGAGCCATCTTCGCCTGCCAACCCTGGAATTGCCTGCCGGGTTGCTGATGCGCCTTCACCGTTTGACCGAAGTAGAGGGGGCGCCCGGGGTGATGTACGCACGGATCTCCGAGGACCGGGAGGGCGCCGGGCTGGGCGTAGAACGCCAATTAG
>DASYMC010000196.1:0-32765 GCA_036009255.1 Pseudonocardiaceae bacterium | reverse complement strand
CCGTGCCGCTCGCCACCTGCACGCCCGACCCTCACCCCTGAGCTAGCCGGGCGTGGGTGTATCGGGTGTCTATAACACTGTGCTCTGTGTGCAGATGGCGTGGAGAGGGCGACGTGGGTCTCTCTGGAGTCGGACCGCTGGTCCGCCATCGCCGCCCCACCGCACCATGCCCAAAGCACGAGAGACACATGGATAATATCCGCGGTCCGGCGGATGGCACGTTCTCCACGGTGGCCGCGCCGAATCCGGCCAACCACGTGAGGATGACCGCCAGATCTCCGGCATTGTTTTTGTCTTAAAAAATAGAGTTTGTCGCTTTTAACTGCTCTCTCTGTGTGTGTTTGTTTGCTGTGTGTGTTTATTCACGCGCCGGGCGTCGACGATCACGATGCCGTGCAGCGCGTCGAGCAGCACGGCGAGCAGCACGGCGAGGCCAATTCGCCATGTCCTGCGCCCCGTTCGCATCTCTCGCTAGCGCTGCTTAAAGGGATCTTGGTAGGTCCCTCGGCTACCCAGAGCCGGTTACCCACTTAAATTATTCGCAACCCGATGGAAACTTTCTTGTAACCCGGAGCGATAACTCCTTTAGGGACGCAACAAAGCCGTCCCGGGAACATAGGGAGGGGCCGCATGCAGGTATTCGAGGTCTTTACCAGCGGCATGAGCCGCACGGACCACGACCACCGGGGAAATCATGACCACGATAACCGGCGTGGCCACCACAAGCATCACCGCGGACACTGGGACTGGGACCGCCGGTACAACCGTCGAAACTGGTGCTGGGACGACTAAGCACCGAACCAACCCACAACGGCGGCGGGGTACGCGAACAGCGGCCCCGCCGCCTCGCGTACCACCCTCTAACCGCGAGCCCGGCCCCTACCACGGCGCGGCCTTCAATTCCCCGTAGATTTGACGGGAAACGTCGGGGCGACCCTTCGACCTGGAAACGTGCGCGCGCTGTTCGCGAGATCATCGCGCACCCGTTGAGCCGCGACGTGGGGAGTTTCCCACGTCTCCGGTCTGTGGATCGGACATCTCGGCTATCGGCACACGTGTGGCATAGACCTATTGCACGGGCCCTACTGCAGGCGCCATCACCGCACGAAACACACCCCCCGGATGGTCAGTCCACCGAGATGACCACGGTGTCCTGACCTGGACCAGCCCCACCGGACACACCTGGACTCACGAACCGCCTCCGATCGCCGAGCCGGTACCGCGACCCAGCGACCCGGAGGAACCACCGCCGTTCTGAGTGCGCTGGTCAACTGGCGGGGCTGACGGCCTCGATGTTGGCGATCGTGAAGTCCCGTTGCGCGTTGCGAAGATGGCACCAGGAGTCGAGCCACCGGCCGTAAAGCTGATGTGGCCGGATCGCCCGGGTACTGCGGCTGCCGTTCTTGTCACGGTAGGTGATGAGGACGTCGTTGTGGTGGTCCACAGCGTCGGACAGGAGTTCCAATTCGGCGTCATCGAGATGACGGTTGAGCTGTGCCAGCAGCTCGAATGTCTCCGAGTCCACGGGGGCGACCCCGGTCAGGCCGTGGGAATCGGCCACCAGCCGTCGAGCCAGCTCCGTGGCGGACAGCGTTGCCCGCGGCTGAGTGATGATCGACCGATTGAGTGCCGGGGCCTGATGGTCGCGACGAGCCTCCACGATTACCGTGCCCTGCGCATCTTCGGCCACCGGAGACAAGCCCGCCTCGCGTAGGCGCGCCAGCACGTCGTCGAGACTCGATGGGCTGGACAACACCGTGGGAGCGAGCTGGCTGAAGTGCAGCTTGGCGAGCGATCGAGTGTGCAGGATCTCGGTGATCAAAAGCTCGTCGGCGACGACGCAGGAGCGCATGCCACGCACCCGAATGTGTCCGTGCCGGCGAGCGGCGTCGGTGATCAGATACTTCAGTGGCTGCGGAACCGGGCGGGCCGAGACGGCGGCCAGCTCGGAGAGCAGGTCCTGCGCGTTCCAGCCGGCGTCGAGCGCAGCCCGCACGCTGGCTGGAGTGAATCGCCAAGTTCTGGCCGCCCCGTGCGTCTCGGCCACGGCCGAGGCGTTCAACAACTGCGATACGGGCGCGCTCGGCTGGCCGGAGATCACCGCGGTGAGGTCCGACTGCAAGATTACGCTGCACGGAGTCTCAGGAAGCAGCGCGGCGCAACGCCGCGCCAGCTCGTCCGCTGCATCCTCCAGGCCGGACCCGGCTACCGCCAGCAGGTGCTCTCCGAGCTCCGACAGCACGTCGGACGCCACCACCCCGAGTAACTCGGCTTCGCAGACGGCCGCGGCGACCTTGCTCGTTCGCTGGCCCGCGTCGTAGCCGTGCAGCGGAAAGAACCAGTCGATCTCCTTGCCCGCCGCCCGCACCGAGGCGCCGGAACCTCCGGCTTGCAGCAGTGCGCGCCGTAGCAGCCCAGCGGCAGATCCTAGCGGCAACGGCGGTGGAAGCTCCTTATCTCCGGGGACCTCCCGGCTGGTCGGCGCGTGCTCTAGCGAGAACCATGCCTCGACGAGCACGGCCCACCGCCTGGCCGGTTCCGCGGCGCGCCATTCCGCGTAGGACTGCGTGGGTGCATATCCGGCGTCGGCTATGCCCAGCAGACCGGTGGCGTACGCCAGATCGATCCACAACACCAGAACGTCCTCGGGGATCGAGAGCCGCTTGGCCAGCCGAGTGCGTTCCCGAGGCCCGATACCGCCCTTTTTCAACGCCGTGATCGGCGTCGCGCGGGCCTCATCGAGCAGGGTCGTCACTTCCCGCACTGCCTCCTGGGCGGCAGCCTGCGCGGCCCGCCGCACCCCTGCCTCGTCGGCATCAACGGCGGGGATCTCCGGCCGTCCGGTCAAGGCGAGCTCGCGCTCGGCCAGCCAACCGGCGACCGCCACCTCCCGGGGTAGCTCAAGCCCATAGTTGACGGGCAAGAGCAGCCCAGCCGCGATGAGCAGCTGGGTGGGATCTCGCTCGCCGGCGCGCGGGGGCCGGGAGCGACCCGAGTAGTGATCGTAATAGCCACGCCGGTACTCGCCGAGCCGATCCTTGGCCGATCGCGGCAGCCCAGCGATCACCTCGGCCAGCAAAGGCAGATCCGCCAGGAACTCCGACAGCTGCGCCGCCAGTTCCGGCTTGCGCAGGCCGTCGGTCGTGGCACCGAAGGCACTGACCGCCGCCCGGAGGTTCTCGGCGAGCACTGATCCGACAATCTTCGCCACCGGGCGGCCACCGCCGATCTCCACCAGCCAGTGCGCCTCCAACCGCTCCGGTAGGCACAGGACCCCGGAGCTGTCCCAGGCCAGTCCCCGCCCGCACAGCTCGGCTACTCCATCTCGCACCGCGTGCTCCGGGGGGCCCAGTAACCGGATCAGATCCGGAACCGTCGCCGATGCACCTAGCGCGACGATGGCCTGCCCGACGATCACTGCATCCCGGTTCATCGAGCGCAATGCGGCGCCCAGCGACTCTGCACCGCCCAGCCGCTGCGCAAGCTGGCTGAACCCACGCGGAACCGGCTGCACCAGGACATCCGGGCGCGCTTGTAGCAAGGCGGTCAGCGGCAACTCCCCCACATCACACAGGTACTCCGCAAATGATCTTGCGCACATGCCCGTCATTCTGCCGCTGGACCGCTCAAGGGCGTGAACCGGGCGCCACCTACCACGTAGGAGATCATCTGTGCCGTAAGCCGGTTAACTGGGCGCAAACCGATTTCGGCCAGTCCCATCTCCACCGATCTATCGCCAGCAGTAACACCCGCCGTTACAACTGTAACGCGTCGGGCTTGATTAGCGAAAAGCGGGCATGCCACCGATAATTTCGCGCTTCGAAGCCCGGAGAATACTTGCCTCTTTTGCAACTCTCAGCGTGGTTTTTCTTGGTGGCTCTTCGATCGCCGGATGCCAGAATGAGACGGCAGCGCAGGTGGGTCCGCAGATTTCTGCGGGGATCAACGGCAATTCGCCTGACCAGACACCGGCGGTTGATCCGGCGCCGACGCCTGCCGCAACAACGCTCGTGACGCCACCACCCGTCGTTGCCACCTCCATACCGGCACCACGGCAGGTGCCGGCGCCCTCGACAGGCAAGGCCCCTGCGCCCGGGGTCGCTGTAGACCCTCCTCCATCTGCCAGTTCAGCGCATGTCAGTGGGTCATGCGACGCGGACTACTACCGCAACAGCGATGGCAACTGCGTACACCGGCCGCAGCAAGCCGCCACCGCACCCTCCGGTGCCACCGCCCAATGCAAGGACGGAAGCTACAGCTTCAGCCAACACCGGCAAGGTACCTGTTCGGGCCACCACGGCGTCGCGCAATGGTTGTAGCAACCTCAGTACTGGCAGCGCAGCACGATCATCGCCCTCGCCTGCACCCGCAACCTACCGCCCGCAACGGCGTCGCGTTGCCTGCGTCGGGCGTTGGCCAATAGCGGATCGGAAGTATCCACGACGATCTCCCAGCTGCCGCCATAGGTCACATCGGGCAGCGTGAAGGAGACCGGTCGGTGGTGAGCATTGATGAGCAGCAGGAAGGAATCGTCGATGATCCGTTCACCGAGATCGTCGCGTTCGGGAATGCCGCGGCCGTTGAGGAATATCCCGATGGTCTTGGCGGACCCTGCGTTCCAGTCGTCGTCACTCATCTGCTGCCCGTCAGGATGCAGCCACGCAATGTCCTCGATGTTGGAACCGCGGATCGGGCGGCCCTGGAAGAACCGGCGGCGGCGGAATACCGGATGGGCAGCGCGCAGCCGGGTGAGCGCAGCAGTGAATTCGGTGAGAACCGAGTGCTGGCGGGCATCGTCCCAGTCCACCCAACTGGTCTTGCTGTCCTGGCAGTAGACGTTGTTGTTGCCATGCTGGGTACGACCTAGTTCGTCCCCGTGCGCGATCATCGGAACGCCTTGCGAAAGCAACAGGGTAGTCAGCATGTTGCGTTTCTGACGTTCCCGCAGTGCGACGATCTTACCGTCCTCGGTGGGGCCCTCGGTACCGCAGTTCCACGAGCGGTTGTGGCTCTCGCCGTCGCGGTTCTCCTCGCCGTTCTCTTCATTGTGCTTGTGGTTGTAGGAGACCAGGTCGTTCAACGTGAAGCCGTCGTGCGCGGTAACGAAGTTGATCGAGGCGATGGGCCGGCGACCGTCGGCCTCGTAGAGGTCCGACGAGCCGGTGAATCGGGAGGCGAACTCAGGGAGCGTGGCCGGCTCACCGCGCCAGAAATCGCGAACGGTATCACGGTATTTCCCGTTCCATTCGGTCCATAGCGGCGGGAAGCGGCCGACCTGGTAACCGCCCTCGCCGACGTCCCACGGCTCAGCAATCAGCTTGACCTGGCTGACCACCGGATCCTGATTGACCAGGTCGAAGAACGCAGCGAGCCGATCCACCTCATGGAACTCCCGCGCCAGGGTAGCGGCCAGGTCGAAACGGAACCCATCCACATGCATGTCGAGCACCCAGTACCGCAGGGAATCCATAATCAGTCGGAGTGACTCGGGGTGACGCACGTTGAGGCTGATTCCGGTGCCGGTGGTGTCGTAGTAGTGCTTCTGATCTCCTTCGACCAGTCGATAGTAGGCCGGGTTGTCGATACCTCGGAACGACAGCGTCGGCCCGAGGTGGTTCCCTTCGGCCGTATGGTTGTAGACCACATCGAGGATGACCTCGATACCAGCCCGGTGCAGCGCACGGACCATAGCCTTGAATTCCTGCACCTGCTGGCCGCGTGTGCCGAAACAAGCGTAATCATTGTGCGGGGCGAAAAAGCCGATGGTGTTGTAACCCCAGTAGTTGGACAACCCGCGCTCATCCAGCGTGGAATCGTGCACGAACTGGTGCACCGGCATCAGCTCGACCGCGGTCACCCCGAGCTCCCGGAAATGTTTGATCATTTCAGGATGGGCGAGGCCGGCGTAGCTGCCACGGACATCATCGGGGATCCGGGGATGGCGTATTGTCATCCCCTTGACGTGTGCTTCGTAAATCACCGTCTTGTTGTAAGGAATTCGCGGCGGCCGGTCGTCGGTCCAGTCGAAGAATGGGTTGATCACCACTGAGGTCATCGCGTACGGCGCGGAGTCGAGATCGTTGTAGGAGTCCGGGTCGCCGAATCGGTAGGCGAACAGCGCCTCGTTCCACTCGATGTGGCCGTCGATCGCCTTGGCATACGGGTCGAGCAGCAGCTTGCGCGGGTTACACCGCAAGCCCGCCGCCGGGTCGTAGGGACCATGCACCCGGTAGGCGTAGCGCTGCCCGGGGCCGACCCGGGGTAGGTAGCCGTGCCAGATCAGGCCGTCACGTTCAGGTAGCGAGACCCGCGTCTCGTTGCCCGCGTCGTCCAACAAGCACAGCTCAATCCGGTGAGCGGCCTCAGAGAAGATGGAGAAGTTGGTGCCGCCGCCGTCATAGGTGGCGCCCAGCGGGTAAGGCGAACCAGGCCAAGTGTCCACAGACCCTCCGCAGATCCACGATGTCGTGCGGCGAGCCGCAGCCGTCCAGAGACCCCTTTGTATCCTCTACACACAGCGGTCGCCACTTAAACCCAGCGCGACGCCAGAGCATGGAAGTCACGTCTGGGACAATGACGTCATCGCAAACAGGGAGGATGCCCGGTTGACTGAGCATGAAGTGCGCTCGCTGATCGGCCTGGTCGAGGTCGCGGTGGCTGACGCGATCGATCGGGTGTTGCCCGAGATGGCCGGGGCTGACCCGGTGGTCCGGCGCTCCGAGCACGCCGATTTCCAGTCCAACGCTGTGCTGGCGCTCGCCAAACGCACCCGCCGCCGTCCTGCCGAGTTGGCTGAAGCCGTATCCGAGGCGTTGCGGGCTGACCCCAGCACACCGGTGACCGAGGTCACCGTCTCCGGACCGGGATTCCTGAACCTGAACCTTGCCGAGGCCGCCCTATGGCGCCAGACCGCCGCCCGGCTGACCAGCTCCCGTCTGGGCGTCGGCAGCCCCGAGCAGGGCAGGCGCAGCGTCATCGACTACTCAGGGCCCAACATCGCCAAGGAGATGCACGTCGGTCACCTGCGCACCACCATCATCGGTGACTGCCTGGTTCGCGTGCTCGGCTTTCTCGGCGCCGAGGTGATCCGCCAGAACCATCTTGGTGACTGGGGCACCCAGTTCGGCATGCTGATCCAGTACCTCGATGACCATCCCGAGGCGACCTGGCGGCATGACCAGCTCAGCGAGGGCACCTCGACGGTCTCTGCGCTGGACAACCTCTACCGCGCTGCCCGCACCGCGTTCGATGCCGACCCGGCCTTCGCGGAGCGGGCCCGAGCGCGGGTGGTGGCCTTGCAGGCGGGCGACGAGGCCACCGTCGCTCGCTGGCGGGAGATCGTCGCCGAATCGGAATTCGCATTCCGGGAGATCTACCACCGCCTGGGCGTGCTCTTAGAGCCCGAGGACTCCGATGGCGAATCTTCCTACAACCCCGTGCTCCCCGACGTGGTCAAGGAGCTTTCCGACGCTGGTGTCGCGGTGGAAAGCGACGGCGCGCTCGTGATGTTCTCCGATGAGGTAACCGGTCCCGACGGCAACCCGGTCACGCTCATGGTGCGCAAGAAAGACGGCGGCTACGGCTACGACACCACCGACCTGGCCACCATCCGGCACCGCATTCGCGATCTCAAAGCCGACCGCATCCTCTACGTCGTGGACGCCCGCCAAGCCCTGCACTTCCGGCTCATTTTCGAGGCAGCGCGCCGCGCCGGCTGGCTCACCGAGGGTATCGAGGTCACGCACGTCGCCTTCGGCACCGTGCTAGGCCCGGACGGTCGCCCCTTCAAGACCCGCTCCGGCGACACCGTCAAGCTCATGGAGCTGCTGGATGCCGCCGTCGACAAGGCGAGGGCCAGCGTCGCTGAGAAGACCCACGAGCTCACCGACGATGAACTGGCTCGGATCGCCGAGCAAGCCGGGATCGGTGCGGTCAAGTACGCCGATCTGTCCACCTCGCGCACGAAAGACTATGTTTTCGACGTCGACCGGATGGTGTCGTTCAACGGCAACACCGGCGTTTACCTGCAGTACGCGCACACCCGGATCTGTTCCATTCTCCGCAAGGCCGGTGACGCGGACTCCGAGGTTGATCCGACGCTGCCGATGCACCCTGCGGAGCGGGCTCTGATCCTCACTGCGGACACATTCGGGGATGCCCTTGCTGAGGTCGGCCGGGTCCTGGAACCGCACCGGCTGTGCGGTCAGCTCTACGAACTCGCGAAAGCGTTCACCGATTTCTACGAGGCCTGCCCGGTGCTGCCGGCAGCAGAACCGGTCCGAGCCAACCGGATCGCCTTGTGCAAGCTGTCCGCTCGCACCCTGCGAGCGGGCTTGGACCTGCTCGGCATCGCCGCGCCCGAACGCATGTAGGGACGCTCACCCGGAGCCCGCTGCGTCCAGCAAGTGCTCGACGGCGGCCAGCTTGATGCAGACGACCAGTCCGGCCAGCGCCTCGGCCAGCTCCGAGAGGGGCGGGTAGGTGGGCGCGAGCCGGATCAGCCGATCGTCGGGATCCCTGCCGTACGGGAACGGGGCCCCTGCCGCGGTCAGTGCGATGCCGGCGTCAGCGGCCAGCTCGACGACCCGGCTGGCACAGCCATCCAGCACCTCGAGGGTGACGAAATAGCCGCCCTCGGGCACGGTCCAGCTCGCCACGTCGCTGTCGCCGAGGCCCTCGGCGAGGGTGCGCTGAACGAGATCGAACTTCGGCTTGAGCAAGGCGCGGTGCCGGTCCATGTGGGCTTGCACGCCGATCGGGGTCTCCAAGAACACCGCGTGGCGCAGCTGGTTGATTTTATCCGGGCCGATGGTGCGCTTGGCCAGATGCCCGGTCAGCCAGTCCACATTGGCCGGTGAGGCACCGTAGAAGGCGACCCCGCTTCCCGCCAGCGTGATCTTCGAGGTGGAACCGAACACGAACGGCCGGTCGGCGTGACCTGCGGCGGTGGCTAGGCCCAGGATGTCGCTGACCTCGTGGCGGGCCTCGGTCAGATGGTGCACAGCGTATGCGTTGTCCCAGAAGATCCGGAAGTCAGCGGCGGCGGTCGGCATCCGGGCCAACCGGCCCACGGTCTGCGCTGAGTAACGGATACCGGAGGGATTGCTGTACTTCGGGACGCACCAGATCCCCTTGATCGCGGCGTCCGCCGCGACCAGTCGCTCCACCTCGTCCATGCCGGGGCCAGCGCTGTCCATCGGTACAGTGATCATCTTCACGCCCAGCTTCTCGCACAGCGCGAAGTGCCGGTCGTAGCCGGGTACCGGGCACAGGAACGCCGTTCCGGTTCCCATCCCCCAGGGTTGCACTGACCCGGGCACTCCGAACAGCACGGCGTGCACCAAGCATTCGTGCATCAGCTCCAGGCTTGAGTTACCAAAGGCGACCAGCTGTTCGGTGGGCACTTGGAGCAGCTCGCCGAAGATTTGACGGAGCTCCGGCAGCCCACGCAGGCCGCCGTAGTTGCGGGTGTCGGTGCCGTCGCCGGCCAGGTGCTTGCCGACGCCTGGCAGCTCCAGCAGCGGCTCGGACAGGTCCAGCTGCTCGGCCGAAGGCTTGCCCCTGGTCAGATCGAGAGTGAGCCCCTGTGCCTGCAGCGCCTCGTACTCGCGGCGCAGTTCGTCCCGGTGTCGGTTCAGTTCACTGGCAGACATGCAGGTCAGGTTCACCTCTGCATCATCGCCGGTGAAAGCCAGGAACGGGCTTGATTGTTGCCACAACCGGTGGCCTCACGCATCCAGACCAACGCCGAACACTGCCGTCGTCGGCTCGCTCCACGGCACGTCCGCCCGCATTCGCGCAGAGTTAAGGGTGGCGAGCGGCTGGGAGAACCTGGGGGCCAGCCGCTCGCCCGACCTATGGGGCCCGGATCGGGAGGGGCTCCGATGCGGGACATCCCTCGGTCATGAGATTGAGACTACGAAGGTCCGGTTAGCGCATGGTTTGAGACCGGCTAGTAGACGGCAAAATCGGCGGCTCAGTTTTGCGTACCCGCGGCCGCAGGCCGGTGCCTTGGAATAGAGGGCCGTGCATGATCTGACTGTCAGTAATGGGTGTGGGGGCGGTGATCGGTTCACCTCGTCGGCGTGCCAGGTACCAGCGTCGGGCGGTGTGGAATCCGCGCTGTGCTGTGCGTAGCGGTGGGATTTGGGTGGCGAGGTGCATCTGGTATCGCCACGGCGGGTGGGCCCCGTGCCGGCCGGACATAGCGTAGGCAAAGGGTACGGCGTCCTGGTTCAGGTAGCGGTCGGCGCGCTCGAACCAGGCCATGCTGGTACGCGCTCCGGCTTGAATGGGTCGCAGCGCCGCGCGGCCCCGCCGGTCGTAGTCCTGCAACGCGGCGGGCAGCTCGTCATGCTCGTAGAGGCACTGGGCGAGCACGATCGCGTCGATCATGGCCAGCCTCGTGCCGGACCCAAGGGTGAAGTGGGTGGTGTGGGCGGCGTCGCCCACAAGGACCAGGTTGTCGTGGTGCCAGGTCTTGTTGGTCACCTGGGCGAAGCGCAGCCACTGCGCCGCCTGGCCGCGGGATTGGCTGATCAACGTGTGGCCATCGAGAGCATCCTCGAAGATCTCTTCCAACAGTCCCGTGATTTCCTCGTTGTTCAGCGAGTCGAACCCGAGTGCCTGCCAGGTCGGGTACGTGCATTCCACGATGCAGGTGCTGATCTCAGCACCGGAGGGATAAGCATGGAACCAGATCCATCCCGCTGAGGTCTGCTCAAAGGCGAAAGTGAAACTGTCGAATATCTTGTCGGTGCCAAGCCAGATGTAGGGGTTACCGCCTATATCCACCCGAGCACCGAAGTGGTCGCTATGGCGCTGCCGCACCCGGCTGTTCGCCCCATCGCACACCACCACAAGATCGGCATCCGCCACGGCAGAAATGTCATCGGCCTCATGGCAGTGCTGGACTTCGATACCCAATTCCGTCGCACGCTTCGCCAGGACCTCAAGCAGGATGGCGCGGCCCACGCTGAAACCGTACCCAGGCAGGTAGGCCGTCTGCGCGCTGCGCAGGAGCACTCGCTGCTCTTGCCACAGCATCGATTGGGCACGCACCGCCCGGGCGCTGTCAGGGTCGTTGCGGAACAAAATGTCCAACAGGTCATCCCAGTAGACGACACCCCACCCGTAGGTGGCGCCGGGGGGATCCCGTTCGACGACGGTGACGTCATGGCCCGCGTCGCGCAGTTTCGCCGAGATGGCGAAGTACAACCCACCCGGTCCACCACCAATGCAGACAATTCTCATGTCAAATTCTCCATTCAGGCTCCCCAGACCGTCCAGCACTTGGGGTGCTCAGCTGCGGACACAATGGGGTGCTGGAGCACCGCACCACTTCCCACCCACTCGCTAGTTCTGGAATGGGCGGTGACCACGCCCGTCTTTGATAAACGTGAAAGCCACCGCCCACCGAACAGCTACCTACTTGCCCCAGCCACCCCAGCGCCAGCCACCCCAGCCCCAACCGTGGCCCCAGCCCCAACCGTGGCCCCAGCCCCAGCCATGACCCCAGCCCCAGCCGTGGCCATGATCGCGGTCGCGCTCGCGGTCTTCGTGGCCGAGCCTGAAGATCTCAATGATTTTCATGTCCCTCTCCCTCGTTCTTTCCCCAGAAGCTCCTCCTCCGGGGAAACCTCAATGGGCCCTAGCGGCGGTAACCAGTCGCTGCCGTGATCGGCGGGCATCAGCCGCGTGGTGGCCGGCTTTGCTCTCGAGGCAGGGACGCGCCTACCGGGCGGCGGGATTTCTCTCGCCGTAGTCCGTTCAGAGCTGCTGTGCGGCCGGGCCTGCATCAGTCCATCTCCGGCGGTGTCGACTGCCTGATCGAGTGACACCCATACGTGATCCGCCCGATCCCGGATTGCTGATGGAGCGACCGTTACACAACTGTGACCTACACAACTGTGACCCGACCGGGGACATCCGGTCAGCGGGCTGATCTCCTGCCGCGGTTGGTCCGTAATAAGGGGATGCAATTCCGACGGGCACCGATGGAGCCCATGCCCGACGACATGCTGCTGGCCGGGCTCGGCGCCGGGGACCCGCAGCTGGCGCTGGCGTTCGTGCGCCGGTTTCAGCGGACGGTGTTCGGCGTGGCGCTTGCCGTCGTCGGCGATAGCGGCCTGGCTGAGGACATCGCGCAGCAGGCCTTTGAACGGGCCTGGCGACATGCCGCGGTTTATGACCCGCGGCGGGGCTCGGTACGGACCTGGTTGACCCGCATCGTGCACAACCTTGCGGTGGACGCCGTGCGGATCCGCCGCCCGGCGCCCCTCGACCCGCAGGACCTGCTCCCCCTGCTTGCGGCCATCACCGAAACCCCCGAACATCGGGCGCTGGCCGAGGAAGGGGCCATCCAGCTGCGCACGGCACTGTCCAGCCTTCCACCCGAACAGGCCAGAGCTGTGGTGATGGCCGCCGTACACGGGCTGACCGCCCGCGAGATCGCTGAACTCGAGACCATCCCGGTAGGTACGGCAAAATCACGCATCCGTGCCGCCATGGCCAAACTGCACACCGCCCTGTCCCGGAATCGAGCCGACCATGACTGAGCTGACCTGTCAGCAATGCCGCGAGCTCGCCGCAGAGCTGGCCCTGGGTGTGCTTCCCGGCATCGAGCGCGCCCGGGCGCTCGCGCATCTGGACAGCTGTACCGCCTGCCGCAACACCGTCTCCGCTCTGACACTCACCGCTGACCGGCTCATCGAACTGCTACCCGGCGCGGAACCACCCGCGGGATTCGAACAGCGGGTGATAAGCGCGTTGGCACCACCAGCGCCACGCTCCCGACGGTGGTGGATGCCCACTGCCGCGGTCCTGATCACCATCGCGTTGGTCAGTGGCGGATGGACACTGGGTCGGGCAAGCCTCGGCGTAGGACCCCTGGAGGCCGGCGCCGCCGCACGGATGGTCCGGTTCGCACCGCTCACCGCCGGGGGGCACGAAGTCGGGCAGGCCTACCTGTACCCGGATCAGCCCTCGTGGATCTACCTGTCACTTGACACCGACAGTGATACGGCCACCGGCACCGTCCGCTGCGAACTCGTCCGTCATGACGGATCAACGGTGCCCGTCGGCACGTTCCACCTCGCGAAAGGCTACGGCTCGTGGGGCGCACCCACCACCATCGATCACCACTCACTTACCGCAGCACGAATAATCGACAGCACTGGCGCCACCCTGGCCACCGCCCACTTCACGAGCTGACGGCGGCCCCCTGGGCCATCATCAGGAGCCGCTCGGTCAGCTGCTCACGAGGTCCGCCGCCGCAGTTGGTGCTCGCGTAGCCCCGTGACGTCGACCTCATCCAGTGATGTGACAACAAGATCAGCATTCGCGGCAGCCAGGAGCGCCTCGTCGCCGGCTCGGGCAACACCCAACGCGGCCATGCCACCGGCCTTGGCTGCCTGCACGCCGCTGGTTGCGTCCTCAACCACGAAGCACAGTTCCGGGGCGACGCCGAGCTCGGCGGCTGCGGTCAGGAAAATCTCCGGGTGCGGTTTGCCCTGGGTGAAGTCGCGACCGGAGATGTCAACGTCGAAAAACTCCAACAGAGTCAGACCGGGCCGCACTAAGTCATAATGCAGGCCCTGCTCCGCGGCAAAGGTGTCGAGCCGGATCTGGCGGAGGAACAGTCCGGCGTTCTTCGATGATGACGCGGCCGCTATCGGGATGCCCACGTCGCGCACCGCCAGCACGAATCGCAACGCATCGGGATAAGCTTGGAACTCCCCCGCCTCGATGAGCTTGATCACCATGGTCTGCTTGTTCGCGGCGTAGACTTCGGCCCGTTCGGCGGCGTCGGGAACCCCGAAGTACTCCAGCGCTCCCCGCGCACCGGCCATTCGCGGCTTGCCGGATAGCACCCGCTGGTAGACCTGCGGTGTGAAGCCCTCATCGGACCACGAGGTCTGGTCCGCGATGTCGGCCCAGTCGGTGTGCATCAGCTCACGCAGCGAGTCCCGCCATGCCCGTTCGTGCGGGGAGTTGACCAGCACGCCATCCACGTCGAAGATCGCTCCCTCAAAGCCTTGTGACGGCACGGTCATTCCCTTCCCCGGTGCGGCCTGAATCTCCCAGACGATCGCGCTGCCGGCCCAGTGGCGCTACCCACTCCTCGCCGGCGGTGAGCTCCCGGACCTCGTTATCGATGCCGATCCGGACCGGCCGGCTGAAGCCTTCGGCCAGGATGCGCACTATCAGCTCATCGCCGGAGATGCTGACTCTCATCGACGTACCGCGGAACTGCATCGGGAATGTGAGCCCGTCGAGGCGGTCGGTGAGCGTGGGTTCGAAGTGCAGGACCCCATCACGCACGCTGGCGCCGGCATAGCCGCGCTGCAGGAGATCCAGCGTCCCGGACATGACACCCATGTGGATGCCCTCCTTGGTGGTGCCGCCCTGCACGTCCCCCATGTCGCTCTCCAGCGCGACGAGGAAGCGCTCCCATGAGCTCTCCGGGTCCTGGCCGGCGAGCACGGCGGCGTGTGTGACCAGGCTCAGGGTCGAGCCGTGGGAGGTGCGCTTGTCGTAGTAGTCGATAGTTCGCCGAGCGAGGTCGGGGGCGTAGTCGTACCCAAGTTTTTCGAGCAGCTCCCGAACTTCGTCGTCGGAGAACAGATAGAACACCATCACCGTGTCAGCCTGCTTGGCCAATTGGTATCGATTGGGGTCGTCGCCCTCCGCCTTGAGAATGCGGTCCAGGCGCCCGATGTTGGGATGCTCGGCGCGGTAGCGCTCCCAGTCCAACTCCTCAAGATCAGCGTAGCCCTCGAACTGGCTGATGATGGCTCCCGCGCCTTCTGCGCCGTGGAAGGGGACGAACATCTTGCGGCTCATGTCATCCCATGTGCGCAGCTCGTCGTCGGTTAGCCCAAGGCGGACCCGCAGTGCGGCGCGACGGCTCCTCGGCAGCAGGTTCAGCACCCGCGGGGCGGTGCCGGCGATCCAAGCCACCATCATGTTGGTGTAGGCGTTGTTGCGTAGCCCACCTTCCTCAAGGCCGGGATAGCGCTCGTGGAACTCGTCGGGGCCCATCACCCCGTGGATCTCGAATCGGTCACGCTCGGGGTTGTAGCGTGCCATCGAGGCCCAGAACCGAGCGATTTCGAGCATGAGCTCAGCGCCGTAATCGCGAATAAACGCCAGGTCGTCAGTGGCCTGGTAGTACTGCCAGACGTTATAGAAGATCGCCGCGTTGACGTGGCGCTGGTTGTGACTGTGGTCGGGGTGCCACTGCCCGGACAGCGGGTTGAGGTGGACGACCTGCGTCTCCTCGGTACCGTCGCTGCCGCTTTGCCACGGGAACATCGCGCCCCGGTAGCCGGCCTCCCGCGCGGCGGCCCGCGCCTCGGCGAGGCGACGGTAGCGGTACATCAACAATCCGCGGGTGACCTCGGGCAGCCGGAAGTTGAGGTAGGGGTACACGTAGAGCTCGTCCCAGAACACATGCCCGCGGTAAGCCTCACCATTGAGTCCCCGAGCCGGAACACCCGCGTCGTGGCGGGCAGTGTGCCGCGAACACACCTGCAGCACATGGCAGATATGGAAGTGCAGCAGCAACTGCACGCGAGGCTCGCGGGGCAGCTCGATATCACCGATATCCCACAGCTCGGCCCACGCCGACTCGTGCTCGGTCAGCGCCGCGGCGAAGTCCGGGCAGCGCCCGATGTGCTTCCCGGCGGCGACCAGGGTCTCGGCGATCGCGTTGTCGTGTGAGGTGTACAGCGAGATCATCTTCTCCACCCGCACCGGGCTGCCCTGCTCGACCTCGAAGGCGAGGACCTGCTGGATGTAGTCCTCCATCTGGTACAGGCTGCGGGTAACCTCCAGCGGCTGGTGATCCTCGCCACCGCGGAAGACGCGCGTGCGCGCGGCTTCGGCGATGTAGATGTTCGACTGTCGAGTCTGCACCTTCAGAGCGATGATCTCCGGGCCGAACGTACGCGGAGACACCGGGTTGAGGTGACGCCCCTCGAGGTCGCGGTAACGGGCAACCATGTGATTGGTCATGCGACCATCGAGACCGGAGATCACTTCCACGCTGCCTGACCAGTTGTCCGGGGTCACCGTCCACTCGATGCCGGCCAGGTGGCTATTGGCCATGCTCACGAATCGGCGGCTGCGCAGGCTCGTCGAGCGGCCGGCGCGGTCCCGGAACTGGACTTCACGCTGGACCAAGGCGTTGCGGATATCGTAGGAATGGCGATAAGAGAGCACCTCGACATTGTCGAGCCGGATCGCCTCCTCCCCCTCGATCCTCAGCTTCAGCAGCAACCAGTTGGAGAGGTTGACCAGGTCTTCGTTGAGGACCGGGCGACCGCCGAGAATGGTCGTCTCCCGGTTGAAGCAACCGTGGGCGTATGTGCCCGGGTAATGAATCGCGTCAGCGTCCTCCCACTCGGCCGCTCCTCGGGTAGCGAAGTAGCCGTTGCCGGTGGAGGTCAGGGCCTCGCGCAAACCTTCTTGCGCGGGGTCGAAACCGTCATAGGCGAGTGTGAAGTCCGGCACGGGTCCCTCTCCGAAGGCTTGGGCGGGTCAGCGGGCCAGAGTGTTGAGGAACTGCTCGACCTCAACCGTGGATTCCAGGACGAAGTCGGCAGCGGTGGGCCGGTCCGCCACCTCCGGATCGTCCGGGTTACCGACGATGATGCCCACCCCCCGCCCGGCCAGCGCGCGGAAGGCATCCTCATCGGTGATGTCGTCCCCGAGGTACAACGGGACGACATCGTCGCCGTCGAGATTCAGCGTCTGCAGCAGGTACAGGACGGCCTTGCCCTTGTGCCAGTCGATCTTCGGCTGAACCTCGAACACCATCTTCCCCGGTGTCACCCTCAGCCGCCCGCTGTATTCCTCTAGCAATTCATCTACCAGCGCGGAAATCCTGGCGTGATACTCCGGATCGACCAGCCGGTAATGAACCGCGACCGAGGCCCGCTTCGGCTCCACCACCGCACCAGGAATCGACGCGACCTCGGCGCAGAGCCGGTCCCTGACCTCCGTGATCAGGTCTTCGAAGCCGGTCGCAGCATCGTGGCTGACGGTGCCTCCCTGCGGAGTCCAGATGTCGAAGCCGTGGCTGCCCGCCACCACCAAGTCCTCGACGCCCATCAACTGCTGCACGACGAGTCGGTCCCGACCGCTGACCACGCAGACTGGGCAGCGCTGCGCGAGAGCCTGGACCACATGCCGCATGCTGTCGGAGATGACTGCATCCTCGGGCCGATCGACGATCGGGGTCAGCACCCCGTCGTAGTCGAGGAACACGGCCGGCCGGCGGCCAGCCAGCCTCGCGGCGAACTGCTCACGATCGCGCAGCGCGTCGGGCAGCTCCCGAACGGTGGCGGCCCGGGTGGTCACGGCAGTCGGCGTGTCGGCGTAGCAGTTCCGGTCGGCATCGGCATCTACCTACCTTGCGTCGAGGGCGTCCACCGTGACGGATGAATTAAAAGACATTTCTCGGCCACCTTCCCACTTCCCGCTGCTCGGGACCACCGGGCCGAAAGATCAACCAAGCTGACCCGTACCACCACGCTGGCCGAAGCGCTGACCTCTCACCACCCGTGCAATCGGCTGGCACGGCACACCGGTACTGTTGACTGAGGTCGTTCAGTTTCGGTGTACGTGTGATGCACGCCCGCGGGAACAGGTTGGTAGACGAGGGCCCGCGTCAACAGGATTCTGGCCAGCGCCACCAGGGTCGGCCGGTCCCCCACACGGTGGGGACCCATCACATACGAGGAGCACATCGCATGGCACAGGGAACTGTGAAATGGTTTAACCCGGAGAAGGGCTTCGGCTTCATCTCCCAGGACGGCGGCGGCAACGACGTCTTCGTGCACCACTCTGAGATCGACGCCGGCGGCTTCCGCAGCCTCGATGAGGGGCAGCGCGTGCAATTCGAGATCCGCCAGGGCGACAAGGGCCAACAGGCGACCGGAGTGCGCGCCCTCTGATTCAGCGTCAACCGGGAGCCCGCTCATCCCTTGGGGAGGCGGGCTCCCAGCCTATTCGCCAGCGCCCGGACGCAGAAGGTACTTTTCTCCACTCGCCTACGCCCAGTCCGGAAGATCGGAAGGCGATTTTACTTGGCCGTGCCGGCCTCCGCGGCAGCGTCGAACTTCGCCAGGCTCGCCTTCGCGTTTCTCACACGCTCCTGCAGCGATCGGTATTCCTCATGGCTGGTCAATCTGGTTTTCACCTTGAGGTCGAACACCTCTGGAGTACGCCACGGTGATACCCACTTCCGGTCTACCTCGACGGCGGCCTCCTGCTTGATCACAGCCATCCGCTCGTTCAGCTGCGCCAACTCCTGCCGCACCGCATCCACGCCGCCTTGGTCTTCCGTGCCTTCCTGGCTCACGTGCTGCCCGGTGCCCTCACGTGCCTGATCCGGGTGGGTGTTCTGATCATGGCGGTCATCGCCGGGGGGTCTCCCGAAGTCAGCGGCCTCAGCTTCGTGGGCCTTGATCCTGTCGCTCATGGTCATGCCGATGGTCCTTCCGATCCGGAGGGAAGATGAGACTGTTCGGTTGAGACTTGACCGTCGGTAGCCAGAGCGAGCACCTGATGAACGATGGCTTGTGCGGTGACAAGAGGGATGACGAGCAGATCTAGTCGCTGATCGTCGATGCCGACCGGGACAGTAGTGCCAACCGACGTCATGTCAGTGTCCTGTCCCGGCATGGACCACAACCGGCGTTATGACGAGGCCGAAAACGACGCAGGCCAGGACGCCGTGCGCACGAAGAGTAGTCGGTCATTGCCGACGCTACCCTCAATTCATTCACCACGCCAAACACCGGTACCCGGACGCCTCGGCCAGCCGGAAGCGCCTGCTTCCCGTACAGTCCAAAAGGCACACAGTTCACTACCGGTCTTCGAAGGACGGAAATCCGCTGGCCCGCATCTCGCGCTCGGTGAGGTTGCCACACAGCTCTCGGTGTCGCCGGGGGATCAGGTCGAGGAGGTGGGGATGACCAGCGTCGCCGCCACATCCCGCGAAGGCCGCCCAGCGACCAAGGCGCCCGGGAAGGCGACCGAAGGACCTGTTCGGGAGGTCAAGGATCCCCAGCGGCCATCGGACCACGAGAAGGCCGGGGCCTTCGACTGGGATGAGCAGGAATCAGAGGCACTACGCCGAGGACGCGAGGAGGCCCAGCTCACGGTGTCCGCCGATTCCGTGCGGGTCTACCTCACCCAGATCGGCAAGGTAACGCTGCTCACCGCGGAGGAGGAGGTGGGGCTCGCCACGCGAATCGAGGCCGGGCTGTATGCCGGAGAACGGATACACCAGGCGCAGGATGACGCCGAGAGCCTATCGCCGCAGCTAAAGCGGGATCTGCGCTGGATCGTCCGGGACGGCGAGCGGGCCAAGAACCATCTGCTGGAGGCCAACCTCCGACTCGTCGTGTCGTTGGCCAAGCGCTACACCGGTCGCGGCATGCCGTTCTTGGACGTGATTCAGGAGGGCAATCTGGGGCTGATCCGTGCAGTGGAGAAGTTCGACTACACCAAGGGTTACAAGTTCTCCACCTACGCCACTTGGTGGATCCGGCAGGCGATCACTAGAGCGATGGCCGAGCAGGCACGTACCATCCGCATCCCAGTGCACGGGGTCGAATTGATTAACAAGCTGGGCAGCCTGATGCGCGAGCTGCTTCAGGACCTGGGCCGTGAACCCTCCGTTCACGAACTGGCTAGAGAGATGGACATCGCTCCGGAGAAGGTGCTGGAGATCCAGCAGTATGCCCGGGAGCCCATCTCTCTGGATCAGACTATCGGTGACGAGGGTGACTCCAGACTCGGCGACTTCATCGAGGACTCCCAGGCCGCCGTTGCGATTGATGTGGCGTCATTCGCCCTGCTCCAGGATGACTTGCAAGTCGTGCTGGCCACGCTGTCGGCGCGGGAAGCCGGCATCGTCCGGCTACGCTTCGGCCTTACCGACGGCCAGCCGCGCACGCTGGACCAGGTCGGCCACGTCTACGGGGTCACCCGGGAACGAATCCGGCAGATCGAGACCAAAACGATGGCCAAACTGCGGCACCCCTCCCGTTCACAAGTGCTCCGCGACTACCTCGACTAGCCCGGGAAAGCCAGTTCTCGGGGACTCGTGGGAGGTCTACGTTGTCCGTTCAGCCGCTCGTCATCACCGACGCCGCCCCCTCGTTCGCCGAGCAGCAGGCGCACCGCCGACGCATCTACTCGATCCTCATGATCGTTCACATTGTCGGCTTCGCCTTGTCCTACCCGCTGTATCTATGGCAGCCCTGGGTCGGCGTCGTCGCCATCGCGCTCACCGGCGTCCTGCCGTGGGTCGCGGTCTTACTGGCGAACGACCCGCCGCGCCGCACCGTCCGAAAGCCGGGAGGTTGGTGACGTTCTCCCCGCGCGGCCCCGATATTCGGCCATTGCGTCAGACCGGGTAGTCGTCCCGGAGATTGTGCTGGTTGGCTGGGCCGGGTCGGTGGCCGGGTCGGTGGGCGGAGGTTCTGATGTGGCGTGACATGTTCGTCCAGCAGATCCCGCTGGCGGAAAAGATCTTGCGTACGGTCCTCGTGTACGCGTCGCTCGCCGTGCTGTTCCGGCTGACCGGCAAGCGAGGACTGGCGAACCTCAGCACGTTCGACTTCATCGTGATCTTCTTGCTGTCCAATGTGGTACAGAACGCGGTCATCGGCAACGACAACTCGCTGATCGGCGGGTTGATCGGGGCGGTCACCCTCGTCGGCGTCAACACGGCTCTCAACCGGCTCATCACGAGCAACGCCACCGCCGCGCGAATCTTCGAGGGACGGGCAACCAGGGTGATCACCGACGGACACGTCGTGGAGCGGGCGCTGCGCCGCCTCGGTCTGCGCCGCAGCGAAATCGACCATGCCGTGCGCCTGCAGAACGGTGATGACATCGGGCAGGTCCAAGACGGCAGCCTCGAACCCGGCGGGCAACTCGTGCTGACCCTCAAGGCGGCCGAACAGAACGCCACCAAGGCCGATGTGGCTGCGCTCACTGACCGGCTCCTCCGCATCGAGGGCCTGCTCACCACACGCCGGTAACGGGAGGGCTACGGCGGGTGGGAGAACAGCGCCGTTTAGCGCGTTCTGGGGTTGGGAACTTCCCAGAGATCTCGCTGCCAGGGGGCATGACATGCGCTATCGCCAGTTAGGTGAGTCCGGACTCACGGTGTCGGTGATCGGCCTCGGAGGGAACAACTTCGGCGGTCGTATCGGTCTGGAGGAAACGCGTGACGTGGTCGATGCCGCGATCGACTGTGGTGTGACTCTCGTTGACACCGCCGATATCTACGGGAACCGGGGCGGATCAGAGGAACTTCTGGGTCAGGTGCTGGCGGGGCGGCGCGAGCAGGTCGTGCTGGCGACAAAGTTCGGCATGGACATGGGTGATGGGACAGTTGCCCGTGGGTCGCGCAAGTACATTCGGCGCGCGGTGGAGGCCAGTCTCCACCGTTTGCAAACGGATTACATTGACCTTTACCAGTACCACGAGCCTGATGGCATCACTCCGCTCGAGGAGACATTGGCCACGCTGGATGATCTCGTCACGGAGGGCAAGGTGCGTTACATCGGGTCCTCCAACTTCACCGGATGGCAGATTTCCGATGCTGATTGGATCGCCAGAACGCAGCATCAGGGTCGGTTCGTCTCGGCGCAGAATCACTACAACTTGCTGGAACGTGACGCGGAACGGGAAGTCATACCGTCGTGTGTGAATCACGGTGTTGGCGTGTTGCCATACTTCCCCCTGGCAAATGGGCTGCTCACCGGCAAATACCGCCGCGGACACGCTGCACCTCAAGGGACGCGCCTGGCCGGGCGCGAGTCGGCGCTGGCCGACGACGTGTTCGACAAGCTTGAAGCGTTGGAGCGGTTCGCTGAGAAGCATGGACGCTCACTGCTGGAGGTGGCCGTCGCTGGCTTGGCGGCCATGCCGGCAGTTGCTTCAGTCATTGCCGGGGCAACGAAGCCCGAACAGGTACGAGCCAATGCCGCCGCCGGTGAATGGGAACTGTCGCCGGACGAGCTCGCCGAGCTTCGGTCGACACTCATGTGAGCTCAGTTTGCGCGCTTGACCCGAAGAGAGACGGAGCAATCATCGATGAGCACCGGCTCTGCGCAATCCCCGGTAGAGCACCATGGCGTCACCGAGCCGCCGCCGGAGTGCCGACTCAAGCCCGGCGATCGGGTACAGGTTCTGCGGCGCCCGGGTGTCCTTGTATTCGGCGGAAGCGTAGCGATACAGCGTCGCCTGGCTGAGCCACGCCATTCCGATCGCATCCGCGGCGTTGAGCGTCGCGCTGCACTCCAGGCGCACGATGCCGGCCCATGGCGCCCCAGGTGGACAGGGTAATCGCAGGTACCAGGTGTAACGGTCCCATGAGCTGCCGACCAGGAACACCGGGGTGCGCTGACCGGGCGACAACGAGGCCACCAAGCGGCGAAGGTGTCGTGGCAGGTACTCGCTGCGATGGCTCTTGATGTAGCCCAGGGCCCGCGGCAGGTGCTGGCGGCCGCGCAGCGGCCCGTCGATCACCAGTAGGTCGCCACCGTCGGGTAGTCCGTGCCCGACGAGCGCATCTCGAGCGGCCCCGGCCGTGTTGATCTCCGCGTCACCGAGACGGGCCTGCAGCGCAAGGCCCAACGCCTGGATCGGCGCGATGTTCGGGCGGAGTTTCGCGTGACTGACGCCGTAGGTACCCGCTGCCGTGGCGATGTCAGCGGCGTGCGCGGCCGTCGTGAACAGCCCGCGGCGCACGTCGAAGGCCAGCAGGTGTGCTCCCTGCCCGGCGCAGCAGCAGACCACCCCCGCCGCGTACGACGCGCAGATCGCCGGTGACGCGAGGGTGCCCTCAGCGGGCTCTTCCACCCACACTCGGGCATCGATGCGGCGGACCCCGTCGACGAATAGCGTCGCCGCGCGCGGCGCAACCTTCCCATCGGGATCGAGCGGGCGCCACCGATCCTCGGGCAGCTCGACGTCGGCAACGACCCGGGCGTTGGACTCGCCGAGCTCCTCGACGTCCAGGCTGGACCCGTAGCCGGGATCCCAGGGATCGACGGAGAACCGCATCCCCGAGCGTTCCAGCTCGATCGTCACCTGACCTCCCGGACAACGGACGCGGTGTGCCGGTCGCGGGCGACCGTGAACCGCACGGGGACACGCTCAGCTAGCGTCGGCACATGCGTGATCACACCGACCATCCGATCCCCCCGGCTCGCAAGGTTCTCCAGGGTGGCGGCGACGACGTCGAGCGTGGCCTCGTCGAGCGTGCCGAATCCTTCATCGAGGAAGATCGAGTCGAGGCGGGCGGCGCCCTGGGCTGCGAGGGCGGACATCTGCGCCGACAGCGCAAGGGCCAGCGCGAGACTGGCCTGGAACGTCTCTCCCCCGGACAGCGTCTTCACCGGCCGGTGGGCGTCGGCGTCGGCGTGATCGACAACGAGGAACTCCCCATCGTCGTGAGTCAGCTCGAACTGCCCGCCGGAGAGTTCCGAGAGACTCTCCGACGCATCTGCGACGAGGACATCCAGCGCCGAGGCCACCAGCCAGCGGGGGAAGTTGTCGGAGCGCAGCAGGTTCCCCAGCATCCGCGCCACCTGCTGCACCGACTCGGCGTCCGCTCGCTGGGCGCGCAGCCGCACGGCGTCGGCGCGGCGCTCGACGATCCGGTCGCGCAGGCCGCGCGACTCAGCGAGCGCCTCGGCGACTGCTGCCAGAACGCTCGCCGCCACTGGACGATCGGTGGGAATGCGCACGCCCTGAGCGGCGACGTCGTCGGCGAGGCGGCGCCCGGCTGCGTCGCGGTCCTCCCGCGCGGCGGTCGCCGCGGACTGGGCATCGGGAAGCTCACCGTCGCGGCGCGCGATCGCTGCCGTTGCCCAGCCGGTCAGTGCAGTCCAGGCGGCGAGCAGGTCATCGCCGATGACGGCCGGCGCCCCGAGCACCACCAGCGGGTCACGGGCGGCGTGCAGCGCGTCCCACGCCGCGGCGACGTCGCGGCCCACCCCGGCCAGCCACGCGTCGGCCGCCGACCGGGCGCGGCGGGCCACCCGGAGTTCGGCGTCCGCACGACGGACCGCCTCATCGAGCCCATCGAGCCGGTGCAGCGTCGCCTCCGCCTCGGCATCGGGAGGCGCGGTCTCCAGCGCGCCTCGGAGCTGCCCGATCCGCTGATCGATCGCGTCGAGGTGACTGCGGGCGCGCTGCTCGCCCCGCGCCGCGGCGGTCTCCTCGGCACGCCTGGTGGCAGCGGTGCACTCCACGTTCTCGAACGCGAGTTTGGCGCCCTGCGCCACCTCGGCGGCTTTCGCTGCGGCAACGCGGGCAGCGGCAAGCGCGACGGTGCACACCGCTGCCTCCTGGTCGGCCCACGCGCACAACTCACGCCAGCCGGCGAGCACGTCGTCGAGGACCGGCGGAGCACCGAGCGGCACCAGCGGCTCGCGAGCTCTCCATAGCGCCGACGCCGCAGCCGCGCTCTCCCCGCGGACTGCCTCCACCGCGCTCGCCGCGTCATCCCTGCGACGGTGCAGGTCGCGCAGCGCCGCGGCTGCCTGCTCGGCGGCGGCAACGAGCCCGTCCAAACCGGCCAGCGCCTCGCTCACCGCGGTCGCGCTCGACGGCGCACCGGCCAGCGCGTTCCGCAGCCGCTCGAGCTCACCAGCCAGCCGGGCCTGTTCCCCAGCCCGTTCCCGCTCGGCGGCCACCGCGCCCGCTTCCGCCCGCCGGGCCTGCTCCAGAGCGTCCTCCGCATCGGCGACCGCGGCGTCCGCCCTGCTCAGGTCGGCGGTGAGCCGCGGTGCAGGCAGCGTCGCAACGGCCTGATCACAGACCGGGCACGGCTGCCCAGCCACCAGCGAGGGGCGCAGCGCCGCCGCCAGGTCAGCCCGCGACTCGCGGTCCCGCTGGATGCGGGCGTGTCTGAAGCGCTCGGTCGCGTCCACCACGGCCGCGGCCGCCGACTCCCGGGCGCGCACCGCGCCGAGGTGCTCCGCCTCAGTTGCGGCCAGCGCCCATTGCGTGGCGGCGAGAGCTGCGTAGTCGCCGCGGGCCCGTTCGAGTGGTCCCCGCGCAGGTGCCGTGGACAGCTGCCGGCGAGCGTGGGCCTCCGTGGCGTCGGCGCTGTCGAGGGCCTGTTGCGCGGCGGCAAGCTCGGCCTCCGCCGTGCGGCGGCGAGCGTCGAGATCATCGAGTCCAGCGGGAACGCAGAGGCCGATGAGTCGCTCACGCTCGTCGTCAAGGCGCTGAGCGGCCTCGTGGGCTGCGGCGAGGTCAGCGCCGGCGCCCTCGCAGGCCGTGCGCGCGTCCCCGACGGCCTCCGCGGTCTCCACTGCGGCGGCGACTACTGAGTCGTAGGCAGCCCGTGCCGTCGTATGAGCGTGCTGGGCGCGGGGCCGGTCGGCGAGCGCGGTCGCCAGCTCAGCATGGTTGCGGCGGACGCGTTCGAGCGGGCCCCGGTCGGGGGCGGCGGCGCGCTGCTCCCGAGCCTCGGTGTCGGCGACCTCGGCATCCGCACACCGGCGACGCGCCGCCCCCGCCTCGTCGGCGGCCGACCGCGCTCGCGCATTCAGATCGGGCAGACCGTCCGGGGGGGCCAGCGCCGCGAGCCTGGCCCGCTCGTCGCGCAGCCGTGCGACGGCCCCGTCTGCGGTGGTGACGGCGTTGGACGCGGTGACGAGTTCCGGAAGCCGTTCGGTAACCCGCTCGGATAGCGCGCCAAGCGCCGCGACCCGTGCCTCGGCCCCGCTGACGGCTTCCTCGGTGGCGTCGGCATACCCGGCGAGCTGGCCGGCCAGTACCTCAGCCCGCTCACGCGCCGCGGCGGCCTCGCGGTTGGCCTCCTTGGCGATGGACTCGTAGACGCCCAGACCGAGCAGCCGGGTCAGCATCTGCTGGCGCGCCGCGGGCTTGGCGTGCAGGAATTCAGCGAAGTCACCCTGGGGCAGCACTACGCACATGCAGAACTGGTCGAAGGGCAGTCCGAGCAGTTCCTCGACGGCCTTGGTCACCGCGGAGTCGGCGGCGAGCACCTCGGTGCCATCATCGGTCTCCCCCGTCCCGGCTGGATCGTCGAGGCGCTCCAGCCGTGCGTTGCGGACGGTCACGCCACCCTTCGCCGATCGGCGAAGCTCTCGGGCCACGACATACCGAGCGTCGCGGGCGTCGAACACGAGCCGCACCGTGCCCCGGTTCACGCTGGGCGCCAGTGCCAGCTTGACAACCTTCTGGTCATCCCAGCGCGGCACCGACCCGTAGAGTGCGAAAGTCATCGCGTCGATCACGGTGGACTTGCCCGAGCCGGTCGGCCCGACCAGCGCGAAGTACTCCGCGTCCCGGAAATCCACGGTCGTGGCCTCGCGGAACGCGGCGAAGCCGTGCATGTCCAGCAGCACCGGCCGCATCACGTATCCCCCACCACGTGGGCGTGCAGGCGGGTCAATAGCGCATTGAGACGGGGATCGTCGATGGGGGTGGGACGGGTGGCGCAGTAATCGCGGAACAACTCCAAAGGCGATCGGTCCACACCCGGGCCGCTGGACGGGCGTGATCCGGTGACTGGGGCGGCAAACTCCGGGTCGATCCGCACCTCCAATGCGTTGGGCAGCAGATCGGTCACCTCCTCGCGCAACCCGGCGCGAGCGGGCTCTCGCACCCACACCCGCAGCAGGTCGTCCCCGACGGTCCCGGCCAGCGCACCGAGCTCGTCGACGGTGCCACGCACCGTCCGCAGCCGCCGGGCGGCGGTGATCGGGATGTCGGTGACCCGCGCCGGCGTCGTCGGGTTGGCCTCGACCAGACAGACCACGGGCTCGTAGTCCTGCTCACCGAAGTCGACCGCCAGCGGGGCGCCGCAGTAGTGCACCGGGCACGGCGCGGCCATGATCTGCCGCCGGTGCAGGTGACCCAGCGCGACATAGTGCGCATCGGGCGGGAACACCGTGGCCGGCACGGCATACTCGAAGATCGACTGCGCGGTGCGCTCACCACCGCCGAATTTTCCATTGAGCACCGTCAGGTGAGCCATCACAAGATTGACGGCATCGGTCCGAAATCCACCGGTGAGCGACGTAAGGATGTCACGAAGTTGCTGGTCGTAGGCGCTGGTGTGCTCGGCCGGAGTGTTCGCGACGAGCTCGGCTGCGCGCACCGCGTAACGTGAGGACACAAACGGCAGCACCGCGACGGTCACCGGTTCACCGGTGCGAGCCTTGAACTCGACGACGCCACCTTGTTCGGCGCTACGGACCGAGCCGACCAGGGTGATGCCCGCCGCGCCCGCGAAGGGCCGGTAGGCGTCAAGGGTGGCGGCGTGGTCATGGTTGCCGGCGATCACGATCACCTCGGCGCCCGAGCCGGCCAGCGCCATCAGCGTGCGGACCACAAGTTTCTGAGCCGGTGCCGACGGCGCGGCACTGTCGTAAAGGTCACCGGCGACGAGGACGGCGTCGACCTCCCGCTCCCGGACGACGCGCACGATCTCGCGGAGCACCTGCTCCTGCTCGTCCAGCCGGATGTGCCCCTTCAGGGTCTTGCCGATATGCCAGTCGGCGGTATGCAGGAACCTCATCTCTAGAACGGCGGGTCGTCGTCGACGGCGGGCAATCGCCGGAACGGGTCACGCCGCGCCGACCCGTTGCTGCTCGCTGGCAGCGCGCCGCACTCCGAGAGCCGGGTGGCCCATGCCGGGAATGGGAACTCGACGGCGATCGGGACGGGGATCTCGGGCTGGGAGACGAACATCGTGCCCGGCTTGGCCAGCGTCGCCCGAGCCCGTTGGGAGGCCGGCAGGAAGCCGTACTCGGGCCGTCCCGCCTCGGCAGGATCCAGCCGGCCCACGACCTTGATCGAGGAGTTCGCCACGATCCGCCGCTCGACCTCACTGGCCGTCTGCTGCGCGCCGATGAGGATGATCCCCAGCGAGCGCCCGCGTTCGGCAATGTCGAGCAGCACCTCCTTGATCGGGCTGGTGCCTTCGCGCGGGGCGTACTTGTTCAGCTCGTCGATCATGGTGAAGAGCAACCCACCCGGTCCGGCGGCCTCCTTGCGGGCGGTCTCGGCCGCCAGCACAACGCCGACGACGAAGCGTTGGGCACGCTCCGGCAGGTTATGCAGGTCGACGACAGTGACCTGTTGATTGTCGGTGCTGATCTGACGGCCTGAACTATCCGCAAGGTCACCGCGGACGATCGTGCGCAGCGGCTTGAGGCTCGATCGCAACCGACGCAGGAACGCGTTGATCGTACCGGTGCCGGTGACCGGACCGGCCCAGTCCCGGCGAGCATCCTCGTCGGTGAGTCGGTCAAAAATGAACTCGACAAGTTCGTCATAGGTGCGCAGCAACTGGCCCCCGATCGCGACCGCTCCCCCGTCGCCGGTCGGGGTGGCGTCGCGTCGCAGCCGGTTGGCCACCTGGTGGATGACCGTCGTGTACTGGTTGCGCTCGTCCTCGGCATCGGCAAAGACGTAGGGCAGCAGCTCGTCGGCGCAAAACTGGGCCAGCGTCCACCAGAACGCGGTGATCCCGCTGGTACGGCCGGTGACGTAGGGTCGCCCGTTGAGATCGTCCGGCGTGGGCGGGGCGAAGAATCCGACCGACGCGAAGGGCTCGGCGGGCAGGCCCAGCCGGGCATAGTCGCCACACAGCTCGTCGTCGAGGCGGGTGTTCGGGTGGTCGAGGAACAGCAGATCCTCGCCCTTGACGCTGAATACCAGCGCCTTGGCGTTGATCGTCCGGCGGCCCAGCACACCGCTGCGAAAGATCGAGTGGAGTAGGAACAATGCGAAGCTGGTCTTGGTCGCCACGCCGGAGACGCCGCTGATCGAGACGTGGCCACCGCGGGTGCCATCAAGGAACTCGAGATTGACGTAGATGGGGTCACCGTCGCGGCCCAGGCCAACCGGGACCTTCTGCTCCATCCGGTCGAAGTACAGCGCCTGCGCACGTTCCTCACCGGTGGCCCGGCGCGCCGGCTCCCCCGGCCTCGGCGGGACGTAGCACTCTGGCTCCACCCGGGTCGTGGTGACCTCAGCGATCTCCTGCACCTGCGCAGGAAGTACTCCATCGGCGATCAAGAACACGTCCGAGCCGAAATTGGCGCCCTCGTGCCGGGACCGGACCTGGGTTACGACACCGGAGGTCATCACCGGTCCCACCCCGGGAACGGCCCGGACAGTGACCACCACGTCGTCGAGCTGGAGATAGGAATCCTGGGCAAGGGCCACGCTGAACAGGAGTGGGGTGGAGTCCTCGGTACCGATAACGCGGCCGACAAGACTCATGGGGCGAGCTTGCGCGTCAACGGCGGGTTTCGGGATGCACGCCGAAGCCGGCAGTCACCAATCCGTGCTCGGCGGACACGGTGTCTGCTGGTGTGGCGGATCGGCCGCCGTCCAGCTCTCGGAGCTGGGAGTTCAGGTAGGTCGACAAGTGGACGCGATACTGCCGCTCGAACATGCGCAGATCCTCGATCTTCTTCTCCAGCGCGCTCTTCTCCTGGTTCAGCGCAGCAATGATCTCGGTGTGCTTGCGTGCTGCATCGCGCTCCAGCGACGCGGCCTTTTCCCGAGACTGCCGGTCCAGCATCTCGGCTCTGGTACGGGCGTCGTTAAGCAGGATCTCGGCCCGGGTCCTGGCCTCGTTGACCACGCCGTCGGCCTTCGGCCTGGCCTCGCAGAGCAGTTGCTCGGAGGTGGTTCGGGCCTCGCTCACCATCCCCTCCGCTTCAGCCTTGGCCGCACCAGTCAACCTGTCGGCCATTTCCTGGGCCAAGCTCAGCACCTTGGCGACGTGGACGTTGTGATCACCACCTGGCGGGTCCTGTTCCCTCATCGGCGGCGGCGCCGGCGGCATCACCGAGCGAGGCGGCGCCAGCAGGCGAGAGCTAACTCCGGTGTCGACCGACGCAGCGCTCTGCTGCTGATCGTGCTGCTCAACCCGATCGCGGAGATCATTGTTTTCCTCAATCAATCGAGCCAACTCGGCCTCAACACGGTCGAGGAAAGCGTCCACCTCGTCCTCGTGGTAGCCGCGCTTGCCGATCGGCGGCTTGCTGAACGCGATGTTGTGAACATCAGCGGGCATCAACGGCATCGGATCACCTACGCACTCCTCACCTGGCGCCTTGGCCCGATGTATCGGCCTGGTACCTCGGTCCTAACGAGCCCGGCGGCCACGACGGTGTCCGATCGACCACTGGCATTCCGATGAATCCCACGAGCAGATCGACCAACGGTCTCGCGGAGCAGAATTGCTGGGGGCGGGGCCGTCACTATCGTGAACGGCCCCGCCCCACTTTGCGGGTGCCTGCGCTGCACACGCGTCCGGCGCCGGACGGGGAACCTCCGCGCCTCCGGTGCGCTAGGGCACCCGGCGGCGGAAATCCGGCGGCATCGGACCAACGGTGACGGTGACGGTCGCTCAGGGGACGACGGCGCTACCGGCGCGGCACTCCACTCGGGTGAGAAGCGGAATGGGTCCAGCTGTGGAGTTGTGCCCGGTGAGGGCGGTGCCCTGACCGGGGTTGTGGCGCTCCCCCGGGTCGACGCTCCGGCGTGCTGCGCCGACCCGGGGGAATTCTGGTGTGGCCGGTAACCCGTTCGACATCTCGGTCGGGGGCTCGGACGTTCGCCGGTTCACCAGCCACCTGACGGCTACTCAGCTCTCGTGGATGCGGGGGAAACCCACGATATTCGGCACCGCCAGCTCTATGGAGTTGTGATCCGATCGCGCACCCTCGACATACAGAATGAGGGAACTAGGCCGTTCATGGGACTGCGCTGCGCCGATTGGCCGCACCAGACCGCTGGACGGTACAAGCTGATCGGTGGTGCCGATCACCTTGTACCGACGCGCTCTTTGCCAACGGCAGCCGAGACTGACCGCTTGCCTCACGGATCGAGCATGCTCCGCAGTGTAGTAACAAAGAGTTATCTACATACTCGAATTGGTGGGCGGCTAGAGAGTACAGCGCGCGCTACCGGGTTAGGTAGCGACGAAGAAGGCAACACGCCGTGCATAACACTCCGATCGGGGAGCCCCAATAGGGCTAGAGTCACCCACCTGACGTCGTAACCGGAGCAGCCGCCCCCACGACACGACAACCGATCGCCACGGTGGCCAACTGATGATGTACCCCAAGTTGATGAGTTACTCCAAGCTGACCGACCGAGCAGCCGCAGTTGCCGTCGCGCTGGGCGAGCTCGACGTACGGCCCGACGATCGGGTGCTGGTCATGCTGCCCGACGGTCCCGGCTTCGCCGAGTCCTTCACCGGCGCGATGCAACAGGGCGCAGTGCCACTACCAGTGAACCCGCTGCTTCCAGCACATGACCTCGTCGCAGTCGCCGCCGAAGCAGGCGCCCGGCTGGTGCTGACCTCAGCGGACCGAATTCCTGCACTAGCCGAGCTGAACAGTGATCCACCGGCGCTGGTTGATGGGCCCCAGGGGTCCTGGGCAGCCGCGCTGCGACTGCGCTGAACGAGGAACTCGCGGGGACCGCCGCCGACCGGAGTGTTCGCGACGGCATCGGTTATGCCCGCCCCAGCACTGCCCACGCCCTGGCCTCCAATTGAAAGGGGCCATCGGGCGACCCCAGACGCTCGGTGAACCGGTGCCGCAGCGCTGCTCGCCGCTCCGGCGGGAGCGATACACAGAAGGCACCTGAGGGAGCCACGCCAACCTCCAACGGGCCCCACAGGTCGTCAAAGTCCCGGTAGGCGGCGCTTACCACCACCGGGCTCACCTCCACGTCCACCAGGCCGGCATCCCGCCACAGCCGACCCAGCTCCCCGGGCGAGCAGAATTGCATTCGCCTGCCCTCATCGAGGGCGTGTACCCGCTCGCCCGCCACGTCGATGGCGGCGTCCCAGAAGGCTCGCAACAACCGCATCTCTCCGGCGTAGTCCCACACGGTTGCCGCCACCACGGCGCCGGGGCGCGCCACCCGACGCATCTCGGCGACGCCGACTGCAGCATCAGTCATGAAATTCACGACCAGCTGGGCGAAGACGGCGTCGAAGGTGGCAGCCTCGAACGGCAGCGCCTCCGCTGTTCCCACCCGGACATCGGCCCCCGGCACCCGTACCCGGCAGGCACCGGCATAGCTGTGCGACGGGTCGACCGCCGCCACCAACTCCGCCGCCCCGACCACGCCGGAAAGGACGAGGGCGAGTGCGCCCGGCCCGCACCCCACGTCGAGCACCCGGGCGCCGGGACCCACCCCGGCCCGCTCGACGAGGGCGGCGGCCAATGCCGGCCCATAGCGCCCCACGAGGCGGTCGTAGGCCTCGGGCGACGTCCGGAACGAGGCGAGGTCGTCCGTCGGCACGAGGTCAGGATGCCACGGTGACGGTGACGGTGACGCGTCGATCCGGTCGATGCCACGCGGCGCCACCACGTCCGGGAACCCGCTCACGGCTACCTACCGGTTCTTCACCTACGCGCTCAACTACAGCCCGTCACCGACGGGGTGCGCACCGACCGGCGCCCACCTACCCTCGCGTGCTCGACGATGTGCTGTCCATCGCCTGCGATAACACCGAGCAGCACCCGAAGAACCGATCGAAGCGGACCACGCCTGCCGGCATACGCCAGTCGGTCGAGGAAGCTGCGATGATCCGACAGCCCCATGATGAGCGGGTGGCCGTCATGCAGGTGATAGTGCACGGTTGCACCGAACTCAGCGGTGGCGTTGATGAGGCGAAACAAGGCAGGGAGCGCGGTTGCAGTCGCGTCGCGTCC
>DASYMC010000195.1:0-12532 GCA_036009255.1 Pseudonocardiaceae bacterium | reverse complement strand
GATCAGTAATTCGATATGAGGTTTGTTCCAACCCGGAGAGATGGCAAAACGCTCGACATAGAACCATGTGCCGCTCTGCGTATCGAAGCGGACATCGCCGACCTGTTGCGAAAGAATCAGCGCCTCGGTCTTGAGTCGGCTGAGTCGGCGCCGAGTTTCGAGGTCGTTGACCATCGACGGCATTACCCAGACCTGTCCGCGCACCCGTAGGTGAACGGTGTCACTACCGAGTAGTCGACTGCGTGAGCGGGTAGCGGCTTGTGGTCTTCGAGCTTGACAATCTGACCGTCGGGCATGCTCGCCATTACCCAATCTGACAACACGCTTTTGCTGTGGCGCTTGAGATCGGCGGCGGTGGGCCTGTCCTCGCGCACATCGACGACCTCGCCATTAACTATGTAGTTGCCCATCTCAGCCTCCGTTTCGGTCAGTCGATTTCAAGCTTGTCGCTCAGCGGTGAACCCCAGTAACGGACAGCACTTGAATGAGTCACGAGCGACGTTGCGGGCACGGATTGTCACCAGCCTGCCCCAGGGACGCGTCCGCTCCTGACGGTGTGGGAAAGCCCTCAGGCGGGGTGCGGCCAATTTTCGAGCGGGTGTCCAGTGCATTCGTGTCCTCATGGTCCCTTTGCAGTGTCTTCCGCATGGTGTTCATCGCGTCGATGCAAGGATGCGTTACGGTGCTCGCTGCTGAAGCACAAAGTTATGGTGCGCACACGGAGCGAATTCGATAGTGAAGTTTATTGCGCGTTTTGCCTCATTTGCGTTCGTCAATTGACAGCGATGAAGCAGCAGCCGGGTGGCGCACATCGCCCTAGGTGATCATGGGAGTCAACTCCGAGCACCTGGGTCTCGGCCAGGCTGGCTGGTCGGTGCGGGTGGCAGCCTGGGATGGCTAGCTTGGGACCGGGGCACCACAGTGCCGTGGCGGTGCTGACCGGTGCGCTTGTCACCGCATGCGTTCGGCTTTCGCGACGTCAGGAGTGGAGAGCCGACATCGCGAGCCAGCTGTCCCATGGCACGGTCCAGTCGTAGATATCGCCGTCGGCCCCGGTCAATGGAGTGGGGCTGTTGATGACCTCGACCGGGTCTCCGAAGATTGCAGTTCCGTAGTATGCCTGTGCGTTCGCGGTGGATAGATTCACGCAGCCGTGGGTGACGTTGGAGGCGCCTTGCACGCCGGTGGTTTCCGGATTGGCGTGAATGAACTCCCCATTGTTGGAAATTCGCACCGCCCAGTGCTCAGGTATGTTGACGTATCCGTAAGCCCGGTTGGACATCAGCACGGTCTGCGCCTTGTTCATCACTACGTGAATCCCACTGGTGGTGTTGCGATTCGGGTCTGAGCTCAGCCCGTAACTGGCTGGGAAGTTCATCACCTCCTGTCCATCCCGAATGACAATCATGCGATGGCTGTTGACGTCAGCCTTGACGATCTGGGCGCGACCGATGATGAACTGCGTGCTGATGTCTGTCCTACCGTACGAGCCGTCGCCGAGGGCCACGCCGTACAGCTTCGCGGTCACCCCTACCTTGGTGCCGCTCTGCCAATAATCCTTGGGCCGGTAGTGCGCCCGGGAACCGCCATTATCATCGGGTAGCCAGGCCCACGATCCTTCGGTAGGCACCGACGCCTGTACTTGCAGGGCGCGCTCGACGGCCGCCTTATCTGACACATGATCGTCGAATTGCAGGATGATCGGAGCAGCGATGCCCACGGTGTCGCCGTCGCCGATGTTCAGCGTTGCGTGCAGTTGCTGCTTCGGCTTAACGGTGGTGAACGTGCCTGTGACCGGCACTGGCAAGCGATCAGGGCCGGCCGCGGTGCCGCTCCAGGTGTAGGTCCTCCCGTAGCCCAGTGGCTCCGTACTGGTCCAGCTGCTCCGGTCCGAGCTCAGCGCGCCGACGACGGGCCTACCATCCGGGTTGGTCAGCGTCACTTGCTGCAAGACGCCTCCAGTGACCCGCACGGAGACGGGCAGCGTCGGACTGATGTTCGTCGCCTTGTCGCCCGGCAGGGTGCTGACCTGCGCCTGCGGGCGCGGAGGGACACTCCCGCCGGATGGTTCGGTCGGTCCCCCTGAGCACGCCGTAAGAAAGATCGCCAAGACAAGCAACATCAACACGCGCCGCATGGTTCCCCACCGAATCTGCCCGATTGCCCCTCCGGGACAGGGTATCGCCCGTACCTGTCAGGTCGGTGACAATCCAGCGTGGTGGCGAAGAATTGTCGGTGGCGCCCGACACACCCGGACCCACCCCACCCGTCTCGAGCCGATCAGCCGGCTCGACGCATTGACGGCACCTCAACGCCGAGGGTCACCGTCACCCGCTCGGTCGCGCAGCGGTGGGGAAGCGCCGCGAGATCGGCGCCGGCGCATTGCACCAGCGAGGCGTCCGTGGCGAACACCGCGACCAGTAGCTCGCCCGGGACCGTCGAATCCCAGTTGGTGGTGCACAGCAGGCGGTCACCCGTGGCCAGACCCAGTGCCGTGGCGCGGGCCTGGGCTACGGCGAGGACGGTCTCGGTGTCTGGCCCCGCTCCGCCTGGCAGGAAAGTGTCGCCGTGCACCCGGACCTCGGTGGCGAAGTCGCGCACACCTGGAGGCAGTACCGCGATACCCATCCCCAGTGCATCGAGCCCGACCGCGGCCACCTCATCCGCGCCCGTGGCGTCAGCGACTCGATCGACTCCGCAGAGCGCGACGGCTGCGCCTGCAGCCGAGGTGGTGACTGTCGCGCCGCACCACCAGGCACCCAACAACACTCCGGCGGTCTGCCAGTGCGGTGGTAGCAATACCGCGACAGCGTCGCCGGGCTGGATGTCCAGCTCGTCGCGCAACCAGTTCGCGGTCTTGGCCGCCCAGTTGGCCAGCGTGGCGCCGGACAGTTCGATCCGGCTACCGGTGGTGTCGTCGTAGTGGGTAATGCGTGGTCTGGCCGGGTCCGCGCGCAGCAGCGGACCTAGCACCTGGTCAGTGATGGTCATCGGCTCCGAGCTTAACTTCATGCCAAGCTGGCTCTCGCCACTGCTGGTGGTCGGTCAGGAGACGCAGGCGACCTTGCCGCCCACCATCGGTGGGCTCGGCGGCGGCGTGGGTGCGGGAGGGGACGCTGAGCTTGACGTGCCAACGCTCCGCGCGGTGTCCGGGATCGTCCGCACGGCATCGCTGGCCCGCGAGGTGTCCACCGTCAGCAGCGATGCACCCCCGATCCGCGGCCTACCCGGCCCTGCATAGTTCTTGCCGAGATAGACCTGCACCGTGCCGGCGGCCAGGTTGGAGTTCTCCTCGACTGGCAGACCGCCCAGCGCGTCGGCCACTACCTGGCCGGCCTCCTCGCCGCCGGTCGGATACCGCACCACACTGGTGGGCCGGAGGGAACTGTTGCCGACTGTGCCCTGAAGGAACCCTTGCCCGGTCAGTTGTGCGGCGACTGACTTGGCTAGACCGGTCACTGCCGAGGCATTGAACACCTCGACCGTGATAGCCGCTTTCGCCGGCGGGCCGGCGGGCTTGGGGTTGACGGATGTGGGGTCGACGGCTTGCGCGACGAACGCACGCACGGCCTCCGGATCGACTTTGAGTACCGAGCCATCGGACTCGCTATCGCCGTCACCGAGTACCGGGACGGTTTCGAACATGACGTTTCCCGCGGTGAGGCCCTGCATTCGGGCAGCGAAGTCCAGTACGTCGAAGCCCTCGTCAAGGACCAATGACTGTTGGGCTGCGTTGATCAACTGGTGGACCCGGCTCGGGTTCGCCAGCGTTCCCGCGGTCAAAATCTTGCTTGCCAGCGAGGCCAGGTAGGCCTGCTGGCGCACGATCCGGTCGAGATCGCCGCGCGGCAATCCGTGCCGTTGCCGAACGAACGCCAGCGCGTCCGCTCCTGAGATCAACTGCGGGCCGGCAGGGAAGTTCGCGCCGGAGAACCTGTCGTGTACCGGGGCGAGCAGGCATACCGGCACACCGCCAACGGCATCGGTGAGCAGCGCGAACCCGAGTAGGTTGACCTCGGCATAGTGATCGATGCCGATCCCGGTGAGGTCCCTAACGGCCTCCAGCAGCAGCTTTCGTCCAGCGGCGATGGACTCGGTGCGCACCGTTGCCGGGTCGACGCCTTGGGCGACGAGGCGCTCCGCGGTCGCGCTCTTGGCGCGGGTGAATGCGGAGTTGAGCTTATGCTTGCCGTACCCCTCGGGCAGCTCGACGTACAGGTCCCTCGGTAGCGAGATCGCTACCGCATGGCGACCATCGTTCGGGATCCGCACCAGAATCATGGTGTCGGTGAGCTCACCCTCGTTGTTTCCAGCGCGTAGCTGGGACAGCACCTGCCGGGGAAGCGGGTTGTCGTGCGCGTCAGTGCGGCTGTCCAGGCCTACCAGCAGGATGTCGGTGGCCTTGTCCGGTGTGGCCGCGCCGATCACATTGGTGGTGCTCAAGCCCTGGTGCAGGTCCTGGAAGGTGCTCCACCCGTAGCCGGTAAGAACGAACACCAGCGCCGAGACCATCGCGAGTGCCAGTTTGCCGAGCTGAAGCCCGTAATGACGGCGCCCCCGGAGAGGGGTCGCGCTGCTACGCCAGCGAGATGATCCGGTACCGGAGGCACGGTTCGCAGCGCCGGCCGCAGCCTGGGACCGCGACGGGCGATTCCTCGCAACTGGTGTGCGCTGCAGGTTCCCGTACTGGTCGGCGCGGCGCCGCGCAGGACTGCGGCGTCCGGAACCGGTTCGCTCGGAACCGGGTCGCTCGGCACCCGACCGATCGGACCGCCCGGAGGAACCCCCCGACCGGGCTGGCCTGTCGTCCACGGATGCCCTCCTGCGTCCTGCGACTGATGCGGCGGCAGTGCCCAGGTTATGGCGCGGCCCGGCCTGGCCAGCGCGAGTCGTACCCCTTCCAGCAGCTGTCTACTCCAGACGTGTGAACCCCTGGTCAGGTTGTCATGGCAGACTCGACCGCCGTTGGCCGGTTATTGCCGGCGAGATGAGAAGGGTGCGCCGATGCGACTGCTCGTGACCGGCGGTGCCGGATTTATCGGGTCGACGTTCGTACGCCGAGTGCTGCAGGGGCTTGAACCAACCCTCGCCGACGCCGAGGTGGTGGTTCTGGACAAGCTGACCTATGCCGGCAACGAGGCGAATCTGGCACCCGTGGCGGCCTATCCCGCACTGCACTTCGTGAAAGGCGACATCACCGACGAGCCGTTGGTGGCCGACCTGATGGTCGGCATCGACGCAGTGGTGCACTTCGCCGCGGAATCGCATGTGGATCGATCGATCCTCGGTGCAGATCCGTTCGTGGTCACCAACGTGGTAGGCACCCAGATCCTGCTGCAGGCCGCCCTGGAGATCGGTGTGCCGCGGTTCGTGCATATCTCCACCGATGAGGTCTACGGGTCGATCGAGTCGGGTTCGTGGCGCGAGGATCATCTGTTGGAGCCGAATTCGCCCTACTCGGCATCCAAGGCCAGCTCTGATCTGGTCGCCCGGGCATACGCCCGCACCCACGGCATGGACGTGCGGATCACCCGCTGTTCCAACAATTACGGGCCTTACCAGTACCCGGAAAAGGTCATCCCGCTGTTCGTCACCAATCTGCTCGACGGCTTGACGGTGCCGCTATACGGCGATGGGCTCAATGTGCGGGACTGGTTGCACGTCGACGACCATTGCCGCGGCATCGCGCTGGTGCTCGAGCGCGGTCAGACAGGGGAGATCTACAACATCGGTGGTGGCACCGAACTGACCAACACCGAACTCACCCACCTGTTGCTCGACGCGCTGGGCGCAAACTGGTCACAGGTCCAGCCGGTGGCTGATCGTAAGGCCCACGACCGCCGGTACTCGGTGGACTGGACCAAGATCCGTACCCAGCTCGGCTACTCCCCGCAAACTGACTTCGCCCAGGGGCTGGCCGAGACGGTGCGCTGGTATGCCGAGCATCGGGACTGGTGGCAACCGCTGAAAACGACATGACCTTAGTTCTGTCGCTACTGGTTACCGGCGGCCGAGGGCAGCTCGGTCGGGACCTGGTGGCCGCGGCGACCCGCGCCGGGATCTCCCGGATCCGCGCGCCGGGATCGGCCGAGCTGGACATCACCGATTCCGCGGCAGTATCTGATGCCGTCGCTGCGGCGGCTGCCGGTGGTACCAGGCTGGTGGTGATCAATACGGCGGCCTACACCGCCGTGGACGCCGCCGAGCGGGAGGGCGCTGTGCGGGCCCACGCGGTCAACGCAGAGGGACCCGAGAATCTGGCTCGGGTCTGCTTGATCCATCAGGCGCATCTGCTGCAGGTCTCGACCGACTACGTCTTCGCGGGCGAGCAGAACGGGCCCAATCTGGTGGATGATCCGACGGTGCCGCGCACGGTCTATGGCAGCACCAAGTTGGCGGGGGAGCGTGCAGTGCTGTGCTCAGGGGCCCGCGTGCACGTCGTGCGGACAGCCTGGCTCTACGGCGCCCACGGCGGCAACTTCGTCCGCACGATGGCGCGGTTGGCTCGGGGAGACGAGCCCGTGCGGGTAGTCGACGACCAGCGCGGCAACCCAACCTGGACGGCTGATCTTGCCGACGGCCTCATCGCGCTCGCGGTGGCCGCCGACCGGGTGCCGGTGAGGGTCCTGCACTGCGTCAACGCAGCAACCACCACGTGGTTCGGGCTGGCCCGGGCGATCTTCACCGAGATTGGTGCCGATCCAGATCGGGTGCAACCCTGCAGCACCAGGGAGTTCGCCCGCCCCGCGCCGCGCCCGGCGAACTCGGCCCTGGATACCGCCGGGTGGGCCGCTGCCGGGCTGCCGGAGCTGCGGCACTGGCGCCACGCACTCCACGCCGCCGCCACCGCGGGCGTGCTCGCGAGCTGATCAGCCCGGCCTGCGCAGCGCGCTCGACCAGCGTCGCGCGCTAGCCGCGCCCACGTTCAGCGTTTCCCGTTGCGAATCACGCTGGCCGGTAGCTTTGTGTGCATCATCATGACGTTGTAGCTCTTGTATTGGGTCATGGTGAAGTACAGGTCAGACCCCTGGGAATCCGGATTCAAAAACCCGCCGTAGAGATCCGGGTACTCGCTGGAGGTGGCGACCTGGATCGGTGCGCCCCATGGGCCGGTCGGGCTCGGTGCGAGCCGGAGCACGATGGCCTTGGCCGACTCGTCCAAGTACATCATCTCCCAGCTGCTGAGCTCCTTGTCATAGCGGATGGACAGCTCACCGACCGGACCCGCCACGATCGGGGCGGCGATTTCGCTACTCCCGCGCTCCCAACCCTTGCCGGTCCAGTACTCGTAGGCGGAGTTGTCGAGTAGCTGATGTTCGGACACCCGGGCGACGTAGGCGTCCCCGAACCGACCGTTGGGAGTGCCGAAGGCGTAGACGAAGCCGTCCCCCCGGGCGTAGGCGATCATCTGAAACTTGCTGTCGAGGGCCGCGGTGTTTTCCCGGCGGGTGCTCGGGACCTCTTTCCAGGTCTGCCCGTTGTCGTCAGAGTAGGCGACGCCGTTGTAGTTCGTAATCCAATGCCCAGGCTCAGTGAAGCTCCGAATGGACATATAGGCCAAGTAGTTGCGGCCATCGATGTTGATCCCGCCGGTCGGGATCTTGGTCATCTCAACGCCGTCCTTTTTCAGCGAGGGCAGCAGCTCCTTGGCATGGCCGGGGTGGTCGGTGACGAAGTTGTCGAAGGACATGCCGTCGGACGGGTTGCGGTCTGTGCTGCGGGCCAGCGTATTCGAGCGCCAATCGATCGTGGCCGGCTTGGCGAACCCGCTGCTGACACCGGCCCATCCGGATCCGAACGTATCGCCGAAGGCGGCCAGGATCCGCCCCCGTTCGTCCGTCCACATGATCCCGAGATCGGTGCCTTTGACCTCGTAGCGCCCTTCGGTCGCGTTGATGGACTTGGCGCCGGTGATCACAGCGACCGCGCTGGCTTGACTTACCGGCCCCGTTTGAGCTGCCCCGGGTGCCGCCGCGGTGACTGTGACTGCTAACGTAGCCGCGCTCAGCGTGGCGACGACTGCCCCGATTCGAGCTCGATGAGCGAGCATCGTCCTCCCCCTTCTGCTCTGAAGGCGCGCGCCATCGCGCTGACGCAGTTCTGCGTCAGCATTGATGTAGCTGTCAGCGACATCCCCCCGCCCTCGAAAGGGGGAGATCGGTCCCTCCCACCGCCTCTAGTAGTTAGTGCGCGACTCCTCGTATAGTAACGTTATAGTAACGTTACTATCGCTAGTCCATGTGGGTGAAACCAGTCGGACCGACCGATAACGCGGCGTGTCCGGCGCTCATGCCCGGTGTGTCCGTTGTTTGGGTCCGGTGTGTCGTCCGTCGGTGCCCGGTGTGTCGGTTCTGGGTGCCCGTTAGCTCAGCGCTCTGCGGTAAGCAGCGACCGTCGTATCAGCACAGGCGCGCCAGGTGTAGCGCGCCGCGTGGGCCTGCCGGAGGGCCACGCCTTCGCGATCGCCATCAGCCCTGTCCGCCGCGGCTAGCGCACAAGCCAGGGCAGCGGGATCACCAACTGGGACGAGACTGGCGAGCCCCCCGGCGATCTCCCGCAGCGCGGGAAGGTCCGAGCACACCACCGGTGTCCCGGCCGCCATCGCCTCCAGTACCGGTAGGCCGAAACCTTCGTCCCGCGAGGGAACGACCACGGCGATCGCACCGGCCACGACGCAGCGGAGGTGGGCCTCGCTGAGATAGCCCACGGTGCGTACCCGGGAAGACATGGTGAGCGCAGGACCCCAGCCAGCCGGCCCGGCGACCACCAGCGGGGCCAGCTCAGATTGTGAAGCGTGCGCATCGAGCAGCACGTCCAGACCCTTTCGTGGTTGCGCTGCGCCGATGAACAACAGATACCGCCGGGGCAGCCCGAGTGTTGTGCGCAACGCGTCGGTGGGGGCGGTGGCGTCAAGCCAGCTGCGCTGCACGCCGAGCGGAGTGACCACAATCCGCTCCGCGGCGATATCAAGTCGGCGGGCCACCAGTTGCGCCACCGCGTCGCTGGGAGTGCATACCACCGCCGCGCGGGCCACCGAACGCCTGACCAGCTCGGGCAGGTTGCGTTGCTGGGGGGCCAGCTGGTCTGGATGGTCCAGGAACGCCAGATCGTGCACAGTCACGACGCCGCGGGCGCGTTTCGACGGTGGTAGCACGAAGTTAGTGGCGTGCAGGACATCGCAGCCGGCGGCCAGCAGCTCGGTGGGTGGCCAGCTCACCCGTTGCCACAAGGTGTGCAATGCCCGGGCCGGAACCGGCCCCCCGCGCACCCGCACCCCGGAAGGAACCGCGGCACGCAGCGCCCGCTGGCCGCGAGCGGTGAACGCGGTGACCATCACATCCACATCGGATCGAACCGCCAACTCGCCCAGCAGCGCGGCGGTGTAACGACCGATCCCGCTGCGCTGCCCGAGGAGAGGCCCTCCGTCGAGAAGCACCCGTGAGTGGCGATGCGAGCCATGACTCGCATCGCCACTCACGGGTGCGCCGTCCAGCGGCGCACCCTCCCGGCTGCCCGTCGGACGACTTCGCGGGGCCCGCCCTCGGCGAGGTATTCGCGCACCAGGGCAGCGTCGCGGCGCAGCCCGCCGGCTCGGCGGCCAGGCGTGGCGCGCGCAGTGCCACGTAACCGGTCGGGTGCGGGTCGCGGGTGCCGGCAGAACCCGACCAGCGGCGCCAGCACGGCCTCCCACGTGTAGCGCTGGGCCACCGCTGCGATTCGGTCCCGGCAGCCGGCGGCGAAGGCGTCGTCATAGAGCACCCGCTGCAGCGCCGTGGCCAGCGCCACCGGGTCCTGCGCGGGCACTACCACACCGAGCCGCTCGGTGCCGACCAGCTCGGCGAAGGAGTCACCGTCGGTGGTCACGATGGGCAGCCCCGCCCACAGGTAGTCCAGCACCCGGGTGCGGAAAGCGAAGGTGGTCTCGACGTGCTCGAAATGGGTGGTGACGCCGACGTCGGCGTCCAGCAGCCAGTTCTGCCGCTCGGCATAGGGCACCCAGGTCTCGTTGAAGAACACCTGCTCACCGGTGAGCCCCAGGGTCTGAGCCAGCCGGCGGGTCTGCCCGGCCATGCCCATCTCGGGCACGTCGGGGTTGGGATGGCGCATCCCCAGGAACACCAGCCGCAGATCGTCATGCTCGGCGCGCAGCGCGTACACGGCATGCAGCAGGGTCAGCGGGTCGAACCAGGAGTAGACGCCTCCGGCCCACAACACGATCTTCTCCCGCGGGCCTAGACATAGGGTGTCGCGCAACCCGGGCCCGGTGCGCTGCGGCGGCTTGCCGGACAACCCGAATGGTGCCACCGCAAGCAAAGACCGGGTCGTCGGGTCGGCGTCGTAGACGGTGGGGGACAACCGTCCGATCGCGGCGAGATGCCCCAGCCAGAAGTGTCGCTGCCGTTCCGAGGCGCACAGGAAGAAGTCACCGCGGCGTAGCTGGTTCGACAGCACGTCGGTGACCGCGTCGACGATTTGGGTGCGCGCCTGCTCGCCGAGGTCCCGGGCCTGCTCGAGTTGCTCAAGGTGCATCGGGTCGTAGATGTCGACGACGATGACGTGGTTGGAGGTCTTGAGCGACGGTATCTGTTCGAGTACATGACCTTGCAGAACTACTAGCTGGGCCCACTTCAGCTCGGGGTCGATTGCGTGGGGGGCGACGTGGCGCACCTCGAAGTCCGCGGCGGGAGGTGAGCAGTGCCGGTTGAGGCTGATCAGGCGCACCTCGTGCTCTCCGGAGAGCACCTCTGCCATGTTCCAGGCCCGGATCGCCGGCCCGGCCATCCGGGTGGAGACCGCGTCCGCGGTGATGACCAAGATCCGTCGCCGCGCTCCGTACACTCCTTCCACCCCGAGCGCTTCGACGATCGAGTCGTGTGCGAGCAGGTACGGGATCTCGGGTGAGGTGCGTTCCAGCGCGTTACGCATCAGCGGGAGCAGATCGGCATCAGTGCGCACCCGGGCGGCCTGCTCGGCGTGTCGCGATGCGGTCAGCGAGGGCAGCATCTCCACGAACCGGTCGATGGCATAGACCCCGGCCATGGTCACTCGGGGCACCGCGATCGGGCCGGTGGCGTCGGTCCCCGGGCTGCGGCGGGTCAGCTCGAGTTCGGTGGGGTCGCACTCGCCGCGGGCGGTGGCCCGGCGCACGGTCAGCGCGAGCGCGGCGGGCAACACGGTGGCCAGCGTCGCGTCGGAGACGTTCTTGTACAGCGCAGCGAGCGCGTTGCGTTCCAGCAGGTAGGTCTCGCGAGCCGGGTCGGCGCCGTGCAGTGAGGCGTGGTGGCGGTGGTAGGCGATCGATCGGGGCTCGTAGCGCACCCGGTAGCCGCGCAGGTTGAGTCGCCAGCCGAGATCGACGTCCTCACAGAACATGAAGAACCGCTCGTCGAACCCGCCGAGTTGGTCGAAGACCGCGCGGCGGACGAACATCGCGGCACCGGTGCCGAACAGCACGTCGCGCGCGGTGTCATAAGCCCCGTCGTCGGGCTTGCCGACGTGCGGCTTGTAACCCATTCCATACCAGGTCAGGCCGCCGTCGACGTAATCGATCCGCCCGCCGTCCCAGTCCAGAACCTTGCTGGCCACCGCAGCCACGCCAGGATCGGCACTCAGCACCGGTACTGCGGCGCGGACCCAATCGCGGTGCGGCCGCGCGTCGCTGTTGAGAAAACCGACGATCTCTCCGGTGGCCTCGCCGACCCCGAGGTTGCAGCCGCCGGCGAAGCCACTGTTGGTGGCCGAGCGGATCACCCGGGCCTGCGGCACCGCGGCGGCGATCTGCTGCGCGCTGCCGTCGCCCGAGGCGTTGTCCACACAGATCAGCTCAAGCGCGCCGGTGGGCCAATCCAGCTCGTCGCGCAATGCGCGCAGGCAGGTCACGGTGTGCTCAGCGCCGCGGTAGTTCACCACGATCACCGACACCCTCGGCAGCATGCGCTCGCCCACGCCGGCTTCCTCTCTTCGGCGGCTGCCCAGGGTGCCCCATCCACGCAGTCGCTGCTCTCGCAGGGTCGGTTGCACTGCGTGCGTCATAGAACGGATCCCGACTGGGGAAAGTGAGCGGGGTCCGGACGGCGCTCAGGACGGACACCTCGGCGCAACCGCTACCAGCCCACGACTCCGCGGCGGGTTATGATACGCCGTTGGCGCGCAGCAGGGCTGGACGGTGATCTCGATCAGATCGACAGCTGTTTCAGTACCGACCGGCCCAGACCGACCACACCGTGGCGCGGCTGACGGTGGCGCGCCGGCCGATCCGGTGCCTGGCGAGCAGGGTTCTCGGCAGCCGAACCGCCACCTCGGCCAGCACTCGCAGCCGCAGCCCAGTCGCGAAGTTGGGCGCCGCGGGACGGTTCCGGCGCCACGGCAGTAGCAGGGTCAACCCGGCGAATCGAACCAGCTGGGCAGCTGCCACCCGAGCAGGGGCGCAGCGCAGCAGCACCAGCAGCCGGTTCCGCTCGTTCCAGCGGTGGAAGGTCGCTGTGCCGTGCCGTGCCGAGGCGCCCCCGACGTGGCTGACCCGGGCGCTCGG